>NZ_CP061318.1:317759-635518 GCF_018688375.1 Polynucleobacter sp. AP-Ainpum-60-G11
CAAAAAATCTTTGCGCGCGAATACCGGAGAATGTATCAAATGAAGCTGCAGCATTTACAGTTGTAGGTGCCATAGCATTGCAAGGCATTCGACTTATAAAACCAACGCTTGGTGAAACCATTGCTGTAATTGGCCTTGGATTAATTGGTCAGTTATCAGTACAAATATTAAAGGCTAATGGATGCAATGTTATTGCAGCAGATTATGATAGAGAAAAGATTAAAATTGCCAAGAATTTCGGGGCTAAAGTTATTGATCTAAATGAAGAAGATCCGGTAGAAATTGTAGATAAAATATCAAAAAATATTGGCATAGATGCTGTACTTATTACCGCATCAACTGAAAGTGACACTCTAATACATCAAGCAGCCCAAATCTGTCGCCAGCGGGGAAGAATCGTGCTAGTTGGTGTGGTGGGGCTTAAGCTGCAGAGAAATGACTTCTACAAAAAGGAGATAAGTTTTCAAGTCTCCTCTTCCTATGGGCCTGGTCGGTATGATCCAAGCTATGAGGAAAAGGGAGTTGATTATCCAATAGGATTTGTAAGGTGGACCGAGCAGAGGAACTTTACAGCAATTTTAGATTTGATGAGCAAGGGAAGTATTGACGTACTGCCTTTGATAACAAATAGATTCAAGCTCGATAATATTGAGAATGCTTACGAGGCCGTAACAAACAGCAAGACTGCAATGGGGATTCTAATAGAGTATTCTTCAAACTTAAAGAAAGAAGATGCAAGCATCAATTCTAGATCGGTATATTTAAATCGAATATCTCCTAAGAAAAGCAAAGTTAATAATCCCACAATTTCAGTTATAGGGGCAGGGAACTATGCAACATCACAATTAATCCCTGCAATGAAAATGGCAGGGGCATCGCTATCCCAGATAGCAACAAATGGCGGTATTAAAGGAATTTATGCCGCAATGAAGTATGGGTTTGACGTCGCCACCACTGATATTGATTTGATGTTTGAAGAAAAAGGTTCGAGCGCAATAGTGATAGCTACAAGGCACGATAGCCACGCTAATTTGGTTATAAAAGCGATTGAATGTGGAAAACATGTGTACGTTGAGAAGCCGTTATGCCTAACTTTGGAGGAATTGGCTAAGATAAAGAATTCCTTTTACAGTAAAAGGGATGACGGTCTTGAACCAATTCTCATGGTTGGATTTAATAGGAGATTTGCTCCTCATGTTAGAAAAATAAAAGAGCTGCTTAATGGAATTTCTGAGCCTAAATCATTTTTGTTGACGGTAAATGCGGGCTACTTACCTAATGATCACTGGGCACATAATTCGAATATAGGTGGAGGAAGAATAATTGGTGAGGCTTGCCACTTTGTTGATTTACTTCGGCATTTAGCAGGCCACAAAATAATAAAATCAAGCATAAATAGGTTGTCGGAAAACGCTGAAGATACGGCGACAATTCAGCTAAGCTTTGAAGATGGGTCAATGGGAACGATTCATTACTTTGCGAATGGTAATAAAAAATTCCCAAAGGAGCGTCTTGAAGTATTTGTGCTGGGGCGAATTCTACAGCTTGATAACTTTCGAAGACTGAGGGGGTATGGTTGGAAAAACTTTAAGAACCTTAATCTTTGGAGGCAGGATAAGGGGCAAAAAACTTGTGCGAATGAGTTTATGAAGTCAATATCAAACGGCACCGAATCCCCCATATCGATTGAGGAAATATTTGAAGTTAGCAAAATAATAATTGAACTTGCTCAAAAAAATTAGCCTGTATTGGCACACAATACGATATTTGAAATGGATTCAAATCCACAGTCGCCTCAAGCAAAAAATTTATAGTCCAAGAATAAAATGGTCACACTTTTTAGAATTAGAGGTTAGAAAAGTAGATGGGGTTTGGTTGGGTTCAATACCAAGTAAGCAAAGTGTTGTCGAGTCTGGGGAATTTGTCTTTTTAGGTAAAAGTGGAAAATTAACAGATATAAATTGGAACGGATCCGAGAGAGATAAGTTGTGGCGTTATAACCAGCATTACTTTAATGACTTAAATGCAATTGAATCATTAAGTAGACAAAGTTGGCATTTAGAAATGCTCAATGATTGGGTTAAGCAAAACCCTCCAAACTATGGAGTTGGGTGGGAGCCATATCCCTTATCTATAAGGGTGGTGAATTGGATAAAATGGGGGCTGGCGGGGAACTCAATCCCAGAATTATGCATGCAGAGTCTTGTAATGCAGGTCCGTTGCCTAGAAAAAAAAATTGAGTGGCATTTATTGGGAAATCATTTGCTTGCAAATGCTAAGGCCTTAATATTTTCTGGAGTGTATTTTAAAGGTAGCGAGGCAAAAAAATGGCTAAAGTTAGGTTTGGAAATTCTTAAAACCCAAATTCCTGAACAGATCTTGGAAGATGGCGGCCATTTTGAGTTGAGTCCAATGTATCACTCAATCATTCTTGAGGATTTGCTGGATCTCATTAATTTATCTCAAACTTTTCAAAACCAAATTGAGCTCAGCTTTATTCTCACGCTAAAAAATACAGCCAAAAATATGTTGGAATGGCTTCTATGTATGATTCATCCTGATGGACAAATAGCATTATTTAATGATGCTGCCTTTGGAATTTCTGCTGCACCTAGAGATTTGATTAAATATGCAGATAATTTAAACATTATCTATGACAAATTGCAGAATTTTAATTCTGGCATCAAACATTTAAAGAGCAGCGGCTATGTAAGAATTAAATTGGATCAAGTAATTGCTATATTAGATGTTGCACCAATTGGCCCCGATTATCTTCCGGGGCATGCTCATGCTGATACGCTTTCATTTGAGCTGTCCATATATGGGCAAAGAATAGTGGTAAACGGGGGCACTTCATTGTATGGATCCAGTCCAGAGCGGCTGCGGGAGCGGGAAACAAAATTTCATAGCACCGTGGAAATAAATAATGAGAACTCTTCAGAGGTTTGGAGTGGATTTAGGGTTGCCAGGAGAGCATATCCTTTTGGTTTAAATATTGATTCGGGCAATAATATAATTTATGTAGGATGCTCCCATAACGGTTATGCAAGGCTTAAAAGTAATCCTATTCACCGTAGAGAGTGGTTTATGAGTAAGCATAATTTAACAATAGTAGATTCAGTAGTAGGCGGCGCATATAAATCAATTGCAAGGTATATATTGCACCCACAAATTTCAGTACAAGTGCTAAATGAGAGGGAATGGTGTTTATATGCACCATCAGGCAAAAAGTTTACTGTAGAAGTTTTAGAGGGAGATGGGGCTATAACTATGACTAGCTATGCTCCTGAATTTGGAGTAAAAGTACAAACTCACTGCATTGAAGTTAATATGAGATTAGGGCGATCTGAGGTAAGGTTTAATTGGCAATGATATTAATTTTTTAACTAATAATGAAATCCAAGAAAAAAATAATGCTTGCCTTTGGTACCCGTCCAGAGGCTATTAAAATGGCCCCTATCTATCATTGCCTTAAAGACAATAGTAATGATTTTGAGGTCCTGGTATGTGTAACTGCTCAACATCGCGAGATGCTTGATCATGCATTAAATACCTTTGATATTAAACCAGACATTGATTTGAATTTAATGACTCCAGGACAGGATCTATTTGACGTTAGCGCCGGAGTGCTATTGGGTATGCGTAATGTCTTAAATGATCATAAACCGGATATATTATTAGTACATGGCGATACGACAACATCCTTATTTTCTGGAATAGCAGGGTTTTATCAAAATATATTGGTTGGACATGTTGAGGCTGGCTTAAGGACGCATAATCTGCATGCACCATTTCCGGAGGAATTCAATCGACAAGCATTAGGAAGGGTGGTTCATTGGCATTTTGCACCCACAAAACTAAGTCGCGAGAATCTTTTGCGTGAAGGGGTGGATAAAAATCAAATTGCCATAACAGGCAATACAGTTATTGACGCCTTATATTTGGTTTTAGAGCGCATTGAGTTAAATCCTCATAAGCGACATTCAATACAAGATTATCTGAGTGAAAAGCTGTCTTTTAAATGGATGAGCGATAAATTTATCCTTATAACGGGGCACCGCCGAGAAAATTTTGGTGATGGATTCTTAAATATCTGTAATGCTATAAAAATACTGGCCAAACGATTTCCTATGATTAGGTTTGTATATCCAGTCCATATGAATCCAAAGGTTCAGGTGACCGTTAGAGATATTTTAGGCAACCTTTCAAATGTTCATTTAATCCAACCTTTGGACTACGAACCATTTGTTTACCTTCTTAAATATTGCTATTTTGTAATGACTGATAGCGGGGGAATTCAAGAAGAAGCTCCAAGTCTAGCAAAGCCTGTATTGGTTATGCGAGACTTAACAGAGCGACCAGAGGGGGT
Organism: Polynucleobacter sp. AP-Ainpum-60-G11; assembly: GCF_018688375.1. Classification (NCBI taxonomy): domain Bacteria; kingdom Pseudomonadati; phylum Pseudomonadota; class Betaproteobacteria; order Burkholderiales; family Burkholderiaceae; genus Polynucleobacter; species Polynucleobacter sp. AP-Ainpum-60-G11. The sequence goes on from NZ_CP061318.1 coordinate 322,129, forward strand.
TGAGTTTGGAACTGTAAAGTTAGTAGGCGCAAATCAAGATATGATCATCTCAAATGTTGCGGAGCTGCTAGAAGATGAGGGGATCTATAAATCAATGTCAATGGCTCATAATCCCTATGGGGATGGAAAAGCATCTAATCGAATTATTGATATATTGAAGGGGGCCTAGATGAAAAATATTGAAATTTGCGTAATTGGACTTGGTTATATTGGACTTCCAACAGCAGCATTGTTGGCATCAAATGGTTATAAAGTAATTGGTGTTGATGTGAATCAATTAATTGTGGATGTTGTAAATCAAGGAAAGATTCATATTGTTGAGCCTGAATTAGATGCTTATGTAAAGTCAGCCGTTTCCAGTGGAAATTTAAAAGCGAAACTAAGCCCACAAGTCGCAGATATTTTTATTATATGTGTGCCGACCCCATTTATTGAGGGATCTGAAACGCCGTTGCCAAATATCGACTACGTATTGGCGGCCGCAGATAGTATAAAAAGCTTTGTTGAGCCAGGAAACTTGGTGATTCTAGAGTCTACATCGCCGATTGGAACAACAAAAAAAATTGAACAAGTCTTTCAGCGATCAGGTGTAAATACAGATGAGATAAATATCGCATATTGTCCTGAGAGGGTCTTGCCGGGAAACATTATGCGCGAGCTTGTTGAGAACGATAGAGTGGTTGGTGGTTTATCGTTCGCCGCAACTCAGATTGTCAGCGATTTTTATAGAACTTTTGTTAGGGGTAGAGTTTTAGAAACAAATGCGTCTACCGCAGAAATGTGTAAGTTGGTTGAAAATAGCTATAGAGATGTCAATATTGCATTTGCAAATGAACTTTCAATACTTAGTGCCAATGAAGGCATAGACGTTTGGAAATTAATAGAGTTGGCTAACCATCATCCACGAGTAAACATACTGCAGCCAGGTGTGGGGGTGGGTGGTCATTGTATTGCAGTAGACCCATGGTTTTTAGTTGCTCAAGATCCAATGAATGCAAATTTAATTAGGGTTGCCAGGGAAGTCAATAATTTTAAAACGAAGTGGGTTATAGATAAAATAAAAAAATGTATTGATCGGGAGCAAATAAAGAGCGATACCAAGATAAAGGTGGCGTGCCTAGGAATAACTTTCAAGCCGGATATCGATGATTTAAGGGAGTCACCAGCCCTCCAGATTACTCAGTCTTTGCTAAACCAAGGTTATGACGTGATAGTGGTGGAGCCAAATATAAAAAAACATAAATCGTTAAAATTGGTAGAGATCAATAAAGCCATAGCGGAAGCAAATGTAATTGCAGTTTTAGTGAGGCATAAAGAGTTTCTAGAGGTAGATGCGCTTAAAAATGATTATGCTAATAATGTGATGGATTTTTGCGGGATAACTTAGCATTAAGCTTTGGGTAGGCTTATACATGGATTTAATAGAGAAACTTATTAATGAGAATCCTTATCTTAACTTTTTACTATCCTCCAGACTTGTCTGCGGGCTCTTTTCGTGTTGCCGAACTTGTTAAAACATTAGAGGAGCTCTATAGTGAAAAAATTAATATAGAGATTGTTACAACTGAGCCAAATAGATATGCTACCTACACTCGGCTAGCTGATCATAAGGAGGTAGTTGGGGGAATTTCAGTCCATAGAATAAAAATTCCAAAACATAACAGTAGAATATTAGATCAAGCTAAAGCATTTGTTATTTATGCCGTATATGCAATAAAACACGTAAAAAATCGTGAATTTGATTTGGTGTTCTCAACATCAGGGCGTCTAATGACTGCGACGCTGGGTGCATTTATTGCTAAAAATAAGAAGTTACCCCTGTACTTAGACATGCGGGATATTTTTGTAGACACAATCCAAAGCACTCTACCCCTGATTGTTGCATTTATAGCAGCCCCAATATTTTCACTCATTGAGCGATACACGGTTAAGGCTGCTATTCATATAAATTTAGTGTCACCTGGTTTTAAAGATTATTTTGAAGAAAAATACCCAAATAAATCCTTTTCGTATTTTTCAAATGGGATTGATGAGGAGTTTTTAACTGCGGATGGAACAAAATTTAAAAAAAATGATGTCTTGAAGGTGTGCATCAACGAGCCACTTAGGATTTTATATGCTGGCAATATCGGCGATGGCCAAGGCTTGCACAAAATTGTACCAATGCTTGCAAAAAAATTAGATAAAAAAGTAAAGATTAGATTGATAGGTGGCGGCGGCAGATTGGAAGAATTAAACTCTAATTTAAAGCGAATGGGTATATGCAATGTAGAAATTTTGCCCCCGATTGCTCGTATGGATTTAATTAGTGAGTACCAAAATGCACATGTTCTATTTTTGCATTTAAATAATTATGATGCTTTTGAAAGAGTGCTGCCATCAAAGATATTTGAATATGCTGCAGTTGGTAAGCCGATATTGGCTGGAGTGTCTGGTTTTGCTGCTAATTTTTTAACTAAAGAGGTATTAAATAGCGCCGTGTTTGATCCATGTGATGTTGATGGTGCTATCACAGCACTTGAAAGACTTGAAATTAGGAATACTGATAGAAGTGATTTTGTAAAAAACTATCTTCGAAAAAATATAATGAAAACGCTGGCAGTAGATATCGTAACTCGAATCGATGCCTAATTTCTGATATTTTCATTTAATATTATATTTATCACCATAGCGCGACTGATATTGAAAATTATGAAACGATTTTTTGATTTGGTAATAGGTTTTTTTATGATTATGGTATTCATGATTCCTATAGGGTTAATTTGTTTTGCAATTAAATTAACAAGCAATGACTCAATATTTTATTGGTCTGATCGGGTTGGAAAGAATGGCATGATCTTCAGGATGCCTAAATTTAGGACAATGAAATCCTCGACTCCTGTTATGGCAACACACCTTCTTTTTGATTTGGGTCAATATTTAACCCCCTTGGGATCTTTTTTACGAAAAACAAGTCTTGATGAATTGCCACAGCTCGTGAGTGTTTTGGTCGGCAAGATGAGTTTTGTGGGGCCGCGACCTGCATTATTTAACCAAGATGACTTAATTGGATTGCGTATCCAGCATGGTATAGATAAACTTGTCCCAGGATTGACTGGCTGGGCACAAGTTAATGGCCGTGATGAGTTGTCTATTCCAGATAAAGTGCAATACGATTTAGAGTATCTTCATAACCAATCCTTTTTATTTGATATGCGGATATTGATTTTGACCCTTTTTAAGGTAATTCTGCGATCTGGAGTTTCTCATTAATTACAATTTTGCTAGAAAATATCGTGCCGATATTGGTCCCGTTACTCCCTCCGGTCAAGGATTTTAATTTGAGTTGATTTATTTTTCAGTAGAACTTTAATGAGAATTATTTATCATTAACCTTTACTGCCACTATTCCCTTGTCAGGGTGGTAGGTAAATTATAATAATTGCGTGCCTAGTAACGTAGCTAAACAATCCTTATTAAACTTGCACCGGTCATTAAAAACGGTGTTAGTGATATCTTCCGACGTCATTATTTGTGGATTTTGTGTCTGGCTTGCATTTGGACTACGTTTGGATGAATGGGGATTTTTTCAGGGCAAGCAATGGATCTTTTTTATTTCGACAGTTGGCTTTTCAGTCCCTCTCTTTATTTCATTTGGCCTTTATAGGGCAATTTTTAGGTATATCGGCTCAACTGCTTTTCTTTCCATCGTACGTGTTTTTATCATCTACACCAGCATTGTTTTCTGTGTTTTTACAATCATCAGTATCGGTGGTGTACCAAGATCAGTTGGAGTCATTCAACCAATTTTATTCTTTATTGCAATTGGTGCCAGTAGATTTTTTGTTCGATATTGGCTAGGCGGTACCAGCAATGTTCGTGCGCCATTTTATCGAACCCATGCTGTTGCTCTTGTTTATGGGGCTGGCAAAGCTGGTCGTCAGCTAGTGGAGGGCCTATCCAATAATGAGGAGATATCCATCAAAGGTTTCATCGATGATAATCCAAGCGTGCAGGGAAGGACCATAAATGGCATTAATGTTTATTCGAATACCAATTTACAAGATCTTATTTGCCGGTTAAAAATTACGGATGTGCTGCTGGCTATCCCCTCTGCAAACCAGAGTCGCAGAAGCGAAATTATTTCTTCATTAAATGGATGTGGGGTTCGTGTTCGGACATTACCAGGGCTGATTGACTTGGCCTCTGGTCGGTTCAAAATAGCAGACCTTCATGATTTGGATATGAATGATTTGCTCGGAAGAGCGGCGGTTCCTCCAAAAATAGAATTATTAGAAAAAAATATTCGTAATCAAATTGTTTTGGTAACAGGGGCGGGTGGCTCAATTGGCAGTGAGCTTTGTCGTCAGATTATTAAGTTTCGCCCTCAATCTTTAATTTTGATTGATAGTAGTGAACATTCCCTATATTCGATCTATGAGGAATTAAAGGCGGCTCATATTGGGCTCGAAGATAATTTTCTGATGAGCACCAGAGACAAGCAACAGTTCCTGCCGCAAGCAACTTTACCAATTAAGTTGGTCCCTTGCCTATCTTCGGTTCAAGATAGTGATCAGATTCGTAGGATTTTTAGGGAGCATCACCCGAATACAGTTTTTCATGCTGCTGCTTATAAGCATGTTCCATTGGTAGAGCAAAATCCTATTGAAGGTATTCGTAATAATGTATTCGGAACTATTACCTGCGCAAATGCCTCTCTAGAGACTGGCGTTTCCCATTTTATTTTGGTAAGTACCGATAAGGCTGTTAGGCCAACAAATGTGATGGGTGCCAGTAAGCGTGTTGCTGAATTAGTTTTGCAGGCAATGGCAGATAACGTCTCCAAGAACAATCGATCAACAATCTTTTCGATGGTGCGTTTTGGAAATGTACTTGGTTCATCTGGATCTGTTGCTCCTCTATTTAGCTTACAAATTGCAGCTGGTGGACCCATTACCTTGACGCATCCTGAAGTCACTCGCTATTTTATGACCATTCCCGAGGCAGCGCAGTTGGTAATTCAGGCTGGTTCAATGGCCATTGGAGGCGATGTTTTTGTACTCGAGATGGGTGAGCCAGTACGGATTTATGATTTGGCCGTCAAGATGATTTATTTATCAGGTCTATTGGTTAGAGATGAAACTCAACCCCATGGTGATATTGAAATTAAGATTACCGGATTGCGTCCGGGGGAAAAGCTCTATGAAGAGCTTCTGATTGGTGAAAATCCAGAGCCAACACAGCACCCTAAAATTTTGAAAGCGCATGAGCAATTCTTGTCTTGGAATACTTTAGAGCTCCAGCTTGAAGAGCTTAAGTTGGCCCTCGATACATTTGATGCTAAGTTGATTAGAGGCACCCTTAAAAATCTAGTGCCTGATTACCAGCCCAATGTCAGCACAGCTATTTAATTTTGGAATTTTTTCTTAAAGCCTAGTTCAGCCACCAAATGGGTATTTTTTGAGATAGATTATCCATTTATCGTCAATTACCTGCAGTATTGTCATGGCCGATTACTTAACATTCTTATTTTCACAGCGCAATCCCTTGCATAAATTGAAAATTTAATCTACTGGAAATATTGATTAAACATACCATTTACTTGATTGAAAACCAGGTCATTAAATTGATTATGCTGGTTTAGAAATTTTGAGAATTTATTGATAGTAATGAAGAGTTATCGGCCACTATTCTCATGTTGGATTGAGTTAATGATAGTATTTCTTAAATAGATTCCTGTCTTTCTAAGGCTTCCAGTGGAGTAAATTTTGAAGTGCAAATAATGAAAACATCATAAGTTGGGCGCTAAAATTTAAGGCACCAAACTTAAAAACAAAAACTCAAAGAAAATAATCAAGTGCACTACGCCCTGTAATAAGGTAGTTCTCCCAATAGCCAGCGTTAATGCCCCAATAAAGAATGACAGATACATTAGGGTCATATTTAGACTGCTGATACCTAGGCTTAGCGGCAGGTTAAAGACAATAGCAATGGTTGCTACTGTGGGGATAGTGAGCCCAATACTTGCTAAGGCAGATCCTAGCGCCAAGTTCAAGCTGCTCTGCAATCTGTTGGCTCTAGCAGCTCTGACTGCTGCATAGCCTTCTGGTAGAAGTACCAGCATGGCAATGGCGATACCTACTACTGTCTTTGGCGCACCTGCCCCTTTAACTCCAGCCTCAATTGCTGGGTTGAGTGCTTCTGCCAGCCCAACTACCACTATGAGTGACAATAACAATAAGACTGTGCTAATGCTTGTTTTAAGGTTGCTGGGTTTGTCCGCATGAGTATCACTGTCTATCTTACCTTCTTCCTTTTTTGGTAGGTAATAATCACGATGACTCACTGTCTGGAAGAATAAGAAGGCGACTCAGATTATCGGACTTTTTTAAGGATATCCTAACCTCCATTAAAGATAAGCCCTTGTCTTTGGAGGTTTTCTCAGATGATTTCCTTGAGATGGAGCATCAAGCCCTTAAGATTGCAGGCTGGGGTGAAAATGTTTATGTAAAGATCCCAATTACCAATACGAAGCAAGAGACTTGCTATGACTTAGTGAAAATATTGGCCAATCAAAAAGTCAAACTAAATGTAACTGCACTAATGACGCTTGATCAGGTAAGAAATGTTGTGGCTTCTCTTGATCCTAAAGTACCTAGCTATGTCTCAGTATTTGCGGGACGCGTTGCTTATACTGGATATGATCCGTTGCCGATGATGGCAAAAGCTGTTGATATATTAAAATCCTCTCCGGCTTCTGAGTTGATTTGGGTCAGTCCAAGAGAGTTATTGAGCATCTTCCAAGCCGATCATATTGGGTGCCATGTCATACCGTCACGAATGATATTCTCAAAAAACTTTCTCTGGTGGGCTATGATTTAGATCAATATTCCTTGGATACTGTTAAGATGTTTTACAAAGATTCTATTGATGCTGGTTTTAAACTCTGATTCAATCAAATCTTACGCTTGGAGAGGGCTTTTACCCCACCCTTATAAAGCCTATCGCCTGCTAATTAGATACTCTGGAATTTTGTAACGCACTATCGCCAAATATATCCAAACATAGCTTATGGCAAAGAGTGCTACAAACCCTATAAGGGCTAACTGATAGCGCCAGAACAGGACTGCAGGAATAACCCCAAGAAGGCATATTAGCCATAGATAAGGCGATGTCATTGAATTTCTATAGATCTGGTGTTGTTGGTCTTCATTGCTTCCATCCCAGCGTACTATTCGACGATAAATGAGTTGATGCAGATGGAGAGCATCCGGTATTCCGGGATTAATGCGCTTCAGTATCACTCTTCGATAAATAGTAAAGAGCGTTTCGAAAATAGGGTAGATGCAAAGCAATAGCGGAAACCATTTGGATACTTCTGGATGTCTTGCTGTTAAAAGGACTGAGAGTTCTGCAATCCAAAAACCAACTAGGTAAGCCCCGCCATCACCCAAGAAAATGAGGCCGCGTGGATAGTTCCAAATCAGAAAACCTAGTAAGGCCCCAATCATAGCTAGAGATGCAATCATGATTTGAGTATCACCAACCTGAAAGGCCACATAAGTCAGGCCACTAAGAATGATGATTGCTACCATACTCGTTAAACCGTTGTAACCATCGATGATATTAAAGGCATTCGCTACTCCAGCAACTGCAAAGCAGGTAATTCCAATAGCGACTGCCGGGTAAGCGAGCATTAAATTATCAATACCCAATATCTGAACTGAGGTTAGCCAGCCGCCTAAAAGATGGCCAGCAATTGCTGCAGCTATAAAGCTGGCAATAAGGCGAACCTTAACTCCTACCTTTTTTGTAATGTCTTCCACAAATCCAAATATAAAGGCAGGTAGTGATGATGCAATTAAGAGTAATCCAAAATTTCCAACGGCTTCATTCTCAAAGTATCGAACTACGAGTGAGACGATCAGCCCGAGTAATATTCCAAGCCCACCAATTCTTGGAACAACATGGGTGTGAAATTTTTGTATCCCCATGATGTCAGAGTCGGAACTAAATTTGGAATGCAAATGACTGCTGCGAATCACCCAGAAGGTGATTAATAAAGATACAAGAAAAGAGACTGCTAGAACACTCATATTTCCTAGATTATAAGAATTACAACTTTTGATGAGTCAATTCTAATCTATCAATGAAGCCTTGTATGGTTTGATCCTTAAGGTACCAAACTTAAGAACAAAAACTCAAAGAAGATAATCAAGTGCACTACCCCCTGTAATAGGGTAGTTCTACCAATAGCTAGCGTTAATGCTCCAATGAAAAATGACAGATACATTAGGGCCATATTCAGGCTGGTGATACCCAGGCTTAGCGGCAGGTTAAAGACAATAGCAATGGTTGCTACAGTGGGGATAGTGAGCCCAATACTGGCCAAGGCAGATCCTAGCGCCAAGTTCAAGCTACTTTGCAATCTGTTGGCTCTAGCAGCTCTGACTGCTGCATAGCCTTCTGGTAGAAGTACCAGCATGGCAATGGCGATACCCACTACTGTCTTTGGCGCACCTGCCGCATTAATTCCAGCTTCAATTGCTGGGTTGAGTGCTTCGGCTAGTCCCACTACCACGATGAGTGACAATAACAATAAGAATATGCTAATGCTTGTTTTGAGGTTGCTGGGTTTATCTGCATGAGTTTCACTGTTGATCTTACCCTCTTCCTTTTTTGGAAGGTAATAGTCACGATGACTCACTGTCTGGAAGAATAAGAAGGCGATATAGAGAGCAAAACAGGCAATGCCTGCAAATGCAAGCTGACTCTTAGTGAAATCTGGCCCTGGCGTACTAGTTGTGACAATCGGCATAACCAAGATAAAGGTAGCCATAGCAGTCAGTACGGCCAATGCTGAATTGGTGCCCTCATTACGGAAAGACATCTCGTGATGTTTGAATCCACCCATAAAGATACAGAGGCCAATCACTCCATTAACTACGATCATGACTGTAGCAAAGACAGCATCACGGGCAATAAATTCAGAGCCCTCATGACCCGATAGCATCATGGCGATGATGAGAGAAACTTCAATAATTGTGACACTAATTGAAAGTACTAGAGTTCCATATGGCTCACCTGTTTTGTGTGCAATTACTTCTGCATGATGAACGGCTGAGAGCACTGCGCCAAAAAGGGTGATGCCCATTACGATGATGAACCAAGTTTGGCTAAGAAGATTTGTCATTTATCTAGGGGTAGGGCGCTTAATTTCAGGGTAAGCTAAGATATTAATTCTAATGGTTTATAAGGTTTATATAGATGTGAATACAAAAGCAATCATCTTATTTGGCCATGGCGCCCGTGATACTCGTTGGCATGAACCATTTGATCGTTTGGCCGCTCTTTGGAAGGCTCAACACCCCAAGATTCTGGTGGAATTGGCTTTTTTGGAGCTCATGCAACCCGGTCTTGAAGAAGCTATTTTATCCTTGGTTATTGTTGGCGCAACAGAAGTGGTGGTGGTCCCTGTATTTTTTGGTCAGGGCGGTCATTTGCGCAATGACTTCCCAGTGCTAATGTCAGCCTGTCAGGAGAAATTTCCTTGGATTAAATTAAGCGCTACGCCTGCTGTCGGAGAAGATGCAGCTGTCTTGCAGGCCATCATTGACTTTGGGGCTAGAGCTTTTTAGTGCAGGCAGTGTCTTCATACTTTGATTGGCGTCCCGATTTGCAGATTGTCGCTTCTCTCTGAGGGCTTCCCCAACCATAATTAGTGCAGGCGAGGCTTTATCAAACCAGTCGTTGACTTTGCCGTCGGCTAATTGACCAAGAGTGCCTAACCAGTGACGCTCATTCTTAGTGCTGACTGCTTCTAGGATGTGAACGGGTGTCTCATGGGTGTGTTGAGAGTTACTCTCTACTAATTGCTTGGCTATATTGCTGGCATCCTTGCGCCCCATGTAATACACCACAGTATCTGCACTGGGGTTTTGTATAGGTTGAGCCGTGTCTTGATCTGCTGGGTGTTTTATAGTTTTAAAGGTTTCATTGGTTTGAGTTAAAGTCACAAAGGCAACACTTCTGCTAACGCCTCGTAATGTCAGCGACTGCTGAATGGTAGCTGCTCCCGCTAGGGCAGCGGTAATACCCGGCACTACTTCTATTTCAATATGATGATTTTTGAGTGCTTGGATTTCTTCATCAGCGCGCCCAAACATCATGGGATCGCCGCCTTTTAAGCGAACAATGATTTGATATTTATGAGCGGCATCAACGAGTCGCTTGTTAATGAAATGCTGCGCACAAGATGGTTTGCCGCAACGCTTACCAACAGGTTCTTTAATAGCCTGTGGACAGAGCTCCAGCATGGCTGGATCTACCAATGCATCATAAAAAACAATATCGGCTTTCTCAAGGAGCTTTGCACCACGTACAGTAATGAGATCTACTGCGCCAGGACCAGCGCCAACCAAGAAGACTTTCCCGAAAGTTGATGTCATGGTGCAGTTGTATCTATTAATTGATTAAACAGCATTAGTAGTGCGCTCATCACGCCAGCTGTTCTGGGTTGTCACACTAAAGAGATCAAACTGCTTGAGTCCGATGTCGAGGTTTTGATCGGGGCGTAGTTCAAAAGCATCAAAACCTACACGTGCGCCTTGTAAGAGTTGATCGATTAAGACATCCCCAATCGCACGGACTTCACCTTGCCATTCAAAGCGATTTCTGAGGAGCGCTGCAGTACTAAAACTTCTGCCATCCCGAAAAATAGGGAAATGCGCACCAACTACCGGCCATAAGGATTTAGCATCTTCAATGATGTCATCATGCTTGAGAATGTCATCATCGGCGGCAAACCACACGCCAATCTCTCCTTTGCCCGCTTTATCTTGTACATCCTGGTTCTTGTGATGTGTGATCCACCAATGAAACGGTACTAATACCTTGTGTAATCCATGCTCTAGGTCTGGAATGCCACCTTCATCACGCTCGCCATCCCAGGCTTGCCATTCATTAGCAATCACTGTTGGTTTGCCATCTTTTGGAAAGTAAATAATCTTTTGGTTCATAGTTTTTCCATGATTAAGCTAACACTCCTTTGGGGTGCTTGCGATTACTCTTGTAGGCCGCTTCTTTGAATGGGGTTACGCCTAGACGGCGGTAGGTCTCAATGAAAGGTTCATCGCCTGCGCGTTGTTCAATGTAGGTATTAATCAAACTGGTCATGACGTCGGGGATTTCATTGGCGTAGAAAGAGGGTCCAATGACTTTGCCAATAGAGGCATCATTGCCTTGCTCTCCACCTAAGGTGATTTGGTACCACTCTTCACCATCTTTATCGACGCCAAGTACGCCAATATTGCCGACGTGATGATGACCGCAGGAATTAATACATCCTGAGATATTTAAACTGATATCACCCAAATCAAATAAGTAATCCAAATCATCAAATCGCTCCTGAATTGCCTTAGCAATCGGAAGGGACTTAGCATTGGCTAATGAGCAGAAATCACCTCCTGGGCAGGCAATGATGTCAGTGAGTAATCCAATATTGGGTAGGGCTAGACTGTGATTCTTAGCAGCACGCCAAAGATTGAGTAATTGTGTTTGTTCAACATCGGCTAGCACTAAGTTTTGTTCATGCGTAACGCGTAACTCACCAAAGCTATATTGGTCGGCTAAGTCAGCTATGGCATTCATCTGCGCACTAGTGGCATCGCCTGGAGCAACTGTGCCATGGGGCTTGAGCGACAGGATTACGCTGGCATAGCCTGTAACTTGATGGGGTTTGACATTGCGCTCTAACCAACGAGCAAAGGCAGCTCTATCACTCTCAGGCGCAGCTACAAGAATGGCCTCATCACTTAATACATTCAACTGTTGATATGCAGGCTTAGTAAAGTGCTTAGCAACACGCCCCCATTCAGCCTGTGTGAAATTATCTTTACTCTGCTTTGTTTCATTGTGAAGGTGTGCCCATTCACCTTCAACTTGGCGTGCAAATTCTTCGGGACCTAAAGCCTTTACCAAAATCTTGATGCGGGCTTTGTAGAGATTATCTCTTCTACCAAAGCGGTTATACACACGCAAGAGGGCAGTTAAATAGCTTGGCAGTACCTGCCATGGCAAGCCTTGCTTAATTAATGATCCCACTATGGGTGTGCGACCCATACCACCACCTGCATAGATGTCTGCAGTGAGTTCACCATTCTTGATAGCTGGGTTTTTCTTGAGTTCAATACCGACATCATGGCAAAGCAAGACAGTGCGATCTTCTTTCGCACCATTAATCGCAAACTTGAACTTTCGTGGCAGGTGAGCAAACTCTGGATGTAAGGTTGACCATTGACGTAGGAGTTCACAAACAGGACGGGGGTCGACATGTTCATCGGCAGCAATACCTGCAAAGGCATCGCTTGTGATGTTGCGAATACAGTTGCCCGATGTCTGAATGGCATGCATTTCTACTTTGGCTAATTCAGCCAAGATGTCCGGAGTTTGCTCTAGCTCTACCCAGTTGAACTGAATGTTTTGACGGGTAGTGAAGTGACCATAACCGCGATCGTATTTATCAGCAATGAAGGCTAGCGTGCGAAGCTGTTTAGAGCTCAATAAGCCATAAGGAATGGCAATGCGTAGCATATATGCATGGCGCTGATGGTAGAGACCATTCTGTAGGCGGAGAGGGCGGAACTCTTCTTCGGCTAAGGTGCCGTTTAGACGACGTTCAACTTGGTCTCGGAATTGGATAACCCGTTGATCTACAAGGGTTTGGTCAATATGGTCATATTTGTACATAGACCCGTATTGTCTGGGGCTATGTCTATAACTACAAATACTTAAATATTGAATCTATATATCTAGATCAATATATAGGGTTTGATCATTCGGAATTGATGCTTTATTGCTGGGGGCTCAACGACAGCATTTAGAGGCTAAATTCTCTGTAATGCCTGTATAGATTGGCAATCGAAGCAAACCCTAAAACAACGATCAGAACCGCAAACAGGTATTCAAGCGTGAGGTAGCTAAAGATCCCTGACTGAATCGCTACTGCTGCCGCAATAAAAGCGGCAATCGCTCCAAACACCACAATCTTGAAGTTCGGAATAAAAGCGCCCAGAGTAATTGCAACAAATAGCAAGATAAGATCTGAAATTAACTGATCCGCAGTTTGAAAAATGCTATTGGTCAACTCGGGGTTAGTTAGCTTGCCCAGAACGGCAAGCAACAGAATGCTTGCAAGCACTGCAAAATTGAGTTTTGCTTTATTGAAAATCGTTTTGAGTTGATCGTTCATGCGTAGGATTTTTGTATGGTGAATTAGTAGTTCGGACTACCGCTAAATACTAGGCTGATCCCAATCCAAAGCAGAATAAAGGCAATCAAAATAGTGAAGCCAATCTTTTTGAGGAAGTACTCTAAGGTATCCATATAAGCTTCATCATTACGACCAAAGTACTGATCGAAACGTTTCCACACTAAACGACCAACAACTAAGGGTAGCAACATCGCTGCGATGCCGAGAACAACAGTAAAAGTGGTATCCATTGAGTTTGATTCTTTCTTGCTGATATCTATTGGTTGGTAGTAATGGCCGGAAAGTCATATAGCATACAGGGATTGTCTGAGAGGATGGTTTTTCTCAAGCTGGTATCTGTGATCCAGGATCCAAATAGATCACATAAGTCGGCATCATGAGGCATTTGTTTTTTGACCATCACATGCGGCCAATCGCTACCCCAGATCAATCTCTGACTATTGGCATGAATCACTTCATAATTAAATGCTCGCATGTCTTCATAGGGAAAGTCCCCATCACAAATACGATATGCCCCAGTCATTTTGACCCAAGCTTTGTTATTTCGAAGTAGTTCAAGTAGGCCCTCAAAACCTTTGTCATTGATGCCATGTTTTGCGTGGCAGTAGCCAAAGTGACCAAAAACTAAGTCGACTGGAAAGTCTGCAAATGTACTAGCAAGATTGGGATATTCATTGACATGGGCTAGTAACTCTAAATGCCACCCAAGGGGCTGGATCCGTTTGGCTATTGCAGTCAATTGAGCGATTGGCAAGCCGGCGGATTTATCGCTGACATCAACCACGTTACAGCGTATACCCCGCACTCCTGCCTGATGCATTGATTCTAATTCGGTATCTGTAATGCTAGGGTCAATCACCGCAACACCACGAAACTGATTGGGGTATGAAGCAAGCGCTGCGAGCATCGCGCGGTTATCGGTTCCATACACGCTGGGCTGTACTAAGACCGCACGATCAATGCCTAACATTGCCAATAAAGACTGATACTGGACAAGCGTAGCATCAGGTGGCGTGTAGATACGCTCCTTGGCATAAGGAAATTCGACTGCTGGTCCGCATATATGAGCATGACAATCTACCGCCCCAGTAGTAAATGCGATCTTAGGTGATCGGATTTCTGGATCTGGGGCTTGGCAGAGTGGTGCTGAGTAAGTGGAATTCAATTTACTGTTTGAGATTACTGAGGTTCAATATTGGCGTCTTTGGCAATCTTCTGATACTTCGCCATTTCATCGCGGACAAATTTGCTGAACTCTTGTGGGCTCATGGGAGTTGCTTTAATGCCCTTGGCTTCATAAGCGGTTTTCACTTCGGGATTTTGCATGGCTAGATTGATATCTTGATTAATCTTTTTAACAATTGCTGCTGGTGTGCCTGCTGGTGCCCATACGCCAAACCAAAGACCAATTTCAAAGGTGAAGTAACCCAACTCAGCAATGCTTGGGATATCTGGAACGGCCGCATTGCGAGCTTTGCTTGTCACGCCAAGCGCTCTTACTTTGCCGCCTTTTAGTTGTCCAATAGCAGTATCGAGTGGCGCCATGTAGAAAGCAGTCCGTCCAGCCATCGTATCTTGAATAGCCTCTGGCGAGCCTTTATAGGGCACGTGAATCAGTTTGATGCCCATCATTTGATTAAAGTATTCAGCGGCGAGGTGAGTAGAGCTTCCAACGCCAGCAGAAGCGAAAGTGATTTCACCGGGTTTGGATTTTGCCGCGATCACCAGATCCCTGATGGATTGGTATGGACCCTCTGCAGATGTGATTAAGACGTAAGGAGTTTGTCCAAGAATATCGACATCAACTAGGCTCTTGAGTGGGTCATACGGTAGTTTTTTATAGATTGCCGGATTAGCGGCATATGAAGCAGATTGCACTAACAGGGTATAGCCATCGGCCTCTGAGCTCACGACTGCGCCAGTGCCAATTAAACCTCCTGCGCCAGGACGATTTTCAATAATGACGGATTGCTTCCAGGTTTCTGCCAAGCTTTTGGCAACGATTCTGCCGGCAATGTCAGCCCCAGAACCCGCTGTCAAGGGAACAATCATCTTCACGGTCCGATTGGGATAACTTTGCGCATTGGCCAGGCTGGAAATGAGGCTCAGGCTAAAACCTAAGCCAATGAACAGGCTCAACATTAAATTGTTTTTGAGCGGACGAGGGGATTGCAATGTTTTTTGCATCATATCTCCTTAGTATTTTTATTGTTTCGTTGGATAATCTACCATGCTCCCGGCAAGATCACCATGATCAAGATGGGAAATATAAAAATTGCTAAATCAGCTAGAAAGTAGAGACAAATGGGCCAAAAACTAGAAAAACAGATCGTCAAGGTCAATGGGATAGATATTGCCTATCGTTTTGATGGTCCCAGCGACGGTCATGTAGTGATGATGGCTAACAGCTTAATGTCGGATTGCAGTATGTGGGACTGGAATGTGCCCGCATTAGCGGATCGCTACCGTGTTTTACGCTTTGATAAGCGTGGGCATGGCGACTCACAAACCACACCAGCGCCTTACAGCATTCCTCAATTAGCTGATGATGCTGTTGCTCTATTGGATGCTCTCAAGATTGATAAAGTGCATTTCATCGGTCTGTCGATGGGGGGTATGATCGGTCAGCAATTGGGTGCTCGCTATCCAGAGCGTGTTTATTCTTTATCTCTATGTGACACTGCCAGCGAAATGCCTCCCCGCAGTCTCTGGGAAGAGCGTTTTGAGATTGCCCAACAAGAGGGAATCGCAGGATTGGTAGATGGCACTATTAAGCGCTGGTTCACGAGCCCCTTTATTGCTCGCGCACCTCAAGATATAGCCAAAGTGCGCGAGATGATTCTGGGTACTGGAGTTGAAGGCTACTTAGGATGTGCAAGCGCGGTCAGGGATATGGCGCAAACCACGATGTTGCTGAAAATTAAAGCGCCAACACTAGTTCTGACAGGTCGCCAGGATCCAGCCTGTACTGTTGATCAAGCGATTGTGCTCAATCGCATGATTGATGGATCCAAGTTGGTTATATTGGAAGATGCGGCGCATTTATCTAATATTGAGCAGCCAGAGGTATTTAATCGCACCATTCGTGACTTTATTGATACAGTGGACAACTCTTTGTAAGAATGTATTTAAATATTAACGTGCTATGGCAATGAAAAAAACGGACCTCTACAAAAACCTTGCTCTGACTACTGCTCAGCGTATGAAAAATGCAGCAAAGACGCCAAAGCCAGGTGCTGCCGAGAATATTGCGAAATCCAAAAAAGAGCTTGCCAGTAGCAATCCTATGCTCGCTTCTTTGATGGGCAATACAAAGTCTGAGAAATCCAAATAATCACTCTTTATTAAATTGAGTGCCGGTCTATTTCTGTTTTGAAGCAAACGCAACCCCTTTTCTTAATTGATCTTCTCAAGGTCTTCGCAGCGCTGTTAATCATCCTGCATCACCTATCTAGCTACGGCCAGATTGCAGAAGATGCGCGCTTAGTATTGCCGAGCTTGATGACATGGCTCTTTGAGTACGGTCGTTATGCCGTGCAAATCTTTTTAGTGATGGCCGGCTACTTGGCAGCTCAGTCCCTGAGGCGATTCGCTAATACGAAATTCAGTAGCCAGAATTTACTGCGAGTCATCATCAATCGCTATTTGCGTTTGTTTGCACCCTATGTTGCCGCTTTGATTTTCACCATGCTTTGCGCTTGGATTGCGCGCTTCTGGGTGAATGATGAATTCGTTGGTGAGCAAGAGACCTTGAGTCAATTTATTGCCCACCTGTTTTTTCTGCAGGGCATCCTGGGTCTTGATTCGATCTCTGCAGGTGCCTGGTATGTGGCGATTGACTGGCAACTATACTCAGTACTGGCCGTCCTACTCATTTCTTTTTCCTCTTATCAAGCCTTGATATGGCTAATCAGCATTGTTGCCGTAAGCTCTTTGCTGTATTTCAATCGTTCCGCACATTACGAGGCCTACTTTATTTACTTCATTGGCTCTTATGGCCTTGGTGTGCTAGCTTATCTAGCTAAGAACTTTGCTGATAAGAAGATTCAAGGCTTAGCCAAGCTTGCACTCATTGCTATTGGGGTGATTATTGCTGTGTCCACGCTTCAACAGGTGTGGTTGCGCAACTTCTTGGCTTGGTTTGTGGCTTTACTGTTATTTGTTTGGGGCAATACTGCTTATCCCTCTGTTGGAACTGCAACGCGAGGATTGAAAGTAATAACACTGCATGTAATCGCTTGGGCTAGCCCCCGTTCTTACTGCGCGTTCTTAATTCACTTTGCATTTATCTTACTGGCAAATACGCTTTACATTGCCTCTGGAATGCATGCTCACGAGAGTGGTCTGATTGCAATCAGTCTGATGCTGGGAGTGGTGGTATGTAGCACTATTGCTGCTAGCTACCTGTATCGCTGGGTTGCGGTTCCCTCAGCGAAGCTGAAACTTTAAAGCAACAGCTTAAATACCCATATCTTTCAAGACGCGGAAGATTTCTCGATAAGCCTTAGGAGGTTTATTAACTTCTTTTTCTTTGCGCGCATTGCGGATGAGGGTGCGCATATTCTGGATATCCATATTGGGATATTGCTCAATCATCTTGGTAAAGGTTTCATCATTTGCGATTAGGCGATCGCGATAAGACTCCAGATGATGAAGCTTGGCAGTCTCTGCTTTGCTCACGCCCTGAATCGCATCCAAGCGCTTCTGAATCGCATCCAACTCTTCTTCATCCAAAAAGCGCATGAGTTTGCCAAGGTATTGCTTATGGCGACGAATCGCCTCAAAACTTTTAATCTTGTTAGTTTCTGCAATGGCGGCCTTAATGGCCTCATCCAATGGGATGGTCTTTAAAGCATCACTGCTGAGTGCTGCCAGAACCTCGGCCAGCTTTTGGCGCTCAGTCATCTGGCGCTTTAGCTCAGATTTGCTGGGCCCCTCATCAAGATCTTCTTTCTTAGGGGTGCGGTTCTTTTCGTTGACATGCATGGGGCTATTTTAGACGGGTATTCGCCGTTTCTAGCTGAATTACCCAATTTCTTCCCATCCGAAGATTTGGTAAATAATAGAGTTTAAAAATAAGCACCTATAAAAGTAGAGACATGAGCACAACAAGCCATCAAAACACCTACGACTACATCATCATTGGCGCTGGTAGCGCCGGCTGCATGTTGGCCAAGCGCCTCACCGAGAATCCCGCTAAACGCGTGCTCTTAATTGAGGCTGGTAAGAATGACAATTACATCTGGATCCATGTACCAGTTGGCTATTTATATTGCATCGACAACCCAAGGGCAGACTGGCGCTTTAAGACTGCGGCTGAAAAAGGTTTAAACGGACGTTCACTGCTGTATCCGCGTGGCAGAGTATTGGGTGGATGCTCCTCTATCAACGGCATGATTTACATGCGTGGTCAGGTTGGTGACTATGACTCCTGGGTGGCAGCAACAGGCGATGACTCTTGGTCTTGGCAAAATGCATTGCGTCGCTACAAATCATTTGAGGACTATCACGGCCCAGCTAGCCAGTGGCACAGCAAAGGTGGTGAGTGGACTGTTTCTAAGCAGCGCTTGCGTTGGCCCATCATGGATATCTTTAGGGAGGCAGCGGTACAAGCCGGCATTCCCTCATCAGATGACTTTAATCAAGGTGATAATTTCGGGGTTGGCTACTTTGATGTGAGTCAGCGCAAAGGTTGGCGGCTTAATACCTCCAAAGCATTTTTACGTGATGCGGCTAAACGGCTAAATCTCACGGTAATTACTGAGGCCATAGTTAATAAATTATTAATCGATGATGTCTCTAAAAATTGCTACGGCGTTCAATACATCAAAGATGGCAAAACAGTAAACGTGCTTTGCAGTAATCACAATGGTGGCTCTCAAGGCGAAGTGATTTTGAGTGCAGGTGCTATTGGTAGTGTCCAGGTGCTAGAGCGCTCAGGTGTTGGCTCAGCTGCACATCTCAATAAGCTGGGCATTCCGGTGATCGCAGATTTACCTGGCGTAGGTGAGAGCTTGCAAGACCATTTGCAATTACGCGTGATCTACAAGGTCAACAACATCAAGACTTTAAACACTAAAGCCAATTCTTTATTGGGTAAGTTGTTAATTGGTATGGAGTATGTATTTAAGCGCTCAGGTCCAATGTCCATGGCGCCCTCACAGTTAGGTGCTTTTGCATATAGCTCCCCAGATCAGCCTTCAGCAAATTTGGAATATCACGTACAACCTTTATCGTTGGAAAAGTTTGGTGAAGATTTACATTCTTTTAATGCGATTACGGCGAGTGTTTGTAACTTGCGACCAACATCTCGCGGTAGTGTGCACATCAGCTCGATTGATCCAGAAGCGCCTCCAGTGATTGCACCAAATTATTTGTCGACCGAGGAAGATCGCAAAGTAGCTGCAGACTCATTGCGACTCACGCGCAAGATTGTGGAAAGTCCTGCGCTCAAGCCGTATACGCCAGATGAGTACAAGCCAGGTAAGCAGTATCAAACTGATGAAGAGCTTATTAAAGCTGCTGGTGATATTGGTACAACGATTTTTCATCCAGTGGGCACTTGCAAGATGGGGCGCGATGATGATCCGATGGCAGTGCTCGATTCACAATTACGGGTGAGGGGTATTCATCATCTGAGAGTGGTTGATGCCTCTGCGATGCCGACAATTACCTCTGGCAATACTGCCGCACCTACGATGATGATTGCTCAACGCGCTGCTGAATTGCTTACTAGTGCGTAGTCTAAAAACACAAGGCAGTGCGCAGTCGCATTCCGGACTCCCAGCGAGTCACCTGCTGTTAGCGCTCGCCATTGTCGCTGTATGGGGCACTAACTTTGTAGTGATCAAGATTTCTCTTGATAGCTTCCCACCATTTTTCTTCGCAGCTCTGCGCTATATCTTTGTTTTATTCCCTTTTGTATTTTTTCTGCGCATACCCAAAGTGTCTTGGGTTAATTTGTGTATTTATGGTTTGGCCACCGGGGTGGGGCAGTTTGGGGTGATGTATTACGCCGTAGATAGTCAGATTTCTCCAGGCTTGGCTTCATTGGTAGTGCAGACGCAAGTTTTCTTTACGATTGGCTTTGCGATGGTATTTGCCAGGGAGGGTCTAAAGCCTTATCAAGCAGTTGCAGTTGCCATTGCCATGATTGGACTTGGGATTATTGCGCTGCACACAGATGCCACGACAACTTTCCTGGGTCTCGCACTTGTGGTGTTTGCTGGTTTCTCCTGGGGGATTGCTAATACCGTCAGCCGAAGGGCGGGCGCCATCAATATGCTGTCTTATGTGGTTTGGGCAAGCGCATTCTCCATTCCGCCCCTATTTATTGCTTCACTCATTTTTGAGGGCGGCGTTCATCAGTTATGGGAAGTCACCCTGTCAGCCCCCATGGGAGCTTGGGTCGGCGTACTTTGGCAGTCTTGGGCTAACACCCTATTTGGTTATGCGGCGTGGGGTTGGTTATTGTCAAAGCACCCGGCAGCCGTGGTAGCCCCCGCACCATTGCTAGTACCCATCTTCGGGATGGGGGCTTCAGCATTCTTTTTGGGGGAGGCTTTGCCAGCCTGGAAAGTCGAAGCTGCCAGCTTGGTAATTATTGGTCTGATTGTGAATCTCTTTTGGCCCAGCTTGCGAAGTAGGCTTGCTAAGTATTTTTAGAAAACGACCCCAACTCCACGGGCTAATGTAAAACCCTAATACAAGCCCCTTTTTTTGCCCCTACATTAACTGTAAGATGACTATTCGCTTTAAGTTGTACCTAAAAAAGAACTTATTTAATTAGCATTTTTAGTCATGGAGACTTTATGAATATTCGTCATCACATTTTTGCGGTAGCTGCTGCTGCTATGTTTACAACTGGCGCTTATGCTGCCGATATCAAACTTGGCCTTTCTGGCCCATTCACTGGTGGCTCTGCCTCTATGGGTGTAAGTATGCGTGATGGTGTGCGCTTAGCTGCTAAAGAAATTAATGCTGCAGGCGGCATTAACGGTAACAAAATCGTTTTGGTTGAACGCGATGACGAAGCTAAAAACGAGCGTGGCGTTCAAATTGCACAAGAATTGATTAACAATGAAAAAGTAGTTGCTACATTGGGTTACATCAACACAGGCGTGGCATTGGCCTCACAACGCTTCTATCAAGATGCGAAGATTCCAGTAATGAATAACGTTGCTACTGGCTCTATCTTGACCAAGCAGTTCCCTAATGCACCAGAAAACTATATCTTCCGTAATGCTGCTCCTGACAATATCCAAGCGCCATTGATCGCTAAAGAAGCAGTTGAGAAGCGTGGCCTGAAGAAGGTAGCGATTTTGGCTGACTCTACAAACTACGGTCAGTTGGGTCGTGAGGACTTAGAGAAGGCATTGAAGGGTTATGGCGTAACACCAGTAGCGGTTGAGAAATTCAACATTGGTGACGTTGATATGACTTCACAATTGCTCAAAGCAAAAAATGCTGGTGCTGATGTGATTTTGACTTACGCAATTGGACCTGAGTTGGCGCAAATTGCTAACGGTATGGCGAAGTTGGGTTGGAAGAAGCCAATGATCGGTTCATGGACATTGTCTATGGCCAGCTTCATTGATACAGCGGGTAAGAATGGTAACGGCGCAACAATGCCACAAACCTATATTCAAACTCCATCTACAACTGCTAAGCGTAAAGCTTTCCAAGCAGCTTACTTGGCCGAGTTCAAGCCGAAGAACAACAACATTGCATCTCCAGTTTCTGCAGCGCAAGGATATGACTCTGTTTACCTCTTGGCTGCTGCGATCAAGCAAGCAAACAGCACAGAAGGGCCAAAAATTGTTGCAGCATTGCAAGATTTGAAGACTCCAGTTGATGGTGTTGTGATTACTTACAACAAGCCATTCTCTGCAACTGATCACGACGCTATCAAGATGAAAGACGTAGTGATGGGTGTTGTTGAAAATGGTCGTGTTGAGTTCTTGAATGCTGAGGACGCAACTCCGAAGAAGAAGTAATTCATGCTAAGTAGCAGGCAAGTTATTTATTGCACTGCAACATTAGAAATACAAAGCGCCGCCCAAAAAGCGGCGTTTTGCTTACAATGGCAGATTCGTTAATAAAACAGTTTTAAGTATCTTTTAGGCCAAGAAAAATGGACATGCTTGCACAAATCCTCTCGAGCGGTATCGCTGTGGGGATGATCTATGCGGTAATCGCTTTCGGTTTCCAGCTCACTTTTGCCACCTCAGGCACCTTGAACTTCGGTCAAGGTGAAGCGCTGATGTTGGGTGCTCTAGTAGGTTTAACCTGCGTAGACACTTTCGGCATGAACTACTGGGTCATGATTCCAGTAGTGTGTTTATTTGGAATGATTCAGGGTGGCTTTGTCGAGCTCATCGGTGTTCGCCCAGCAATCAAAATTAAATCTGAGTTTGGTTGGATTATGTCCACCATCGCTCTCGGTATTATTTTTAAGAACGTCGCTGAAAACATCTGGGGTCGCGACGCTTTGCCATTCCCATCACCATTGCCAATGGAGCCAATGAGCTTCTTGGGCGCGAGTATTCTGCCGATGGAAATTTTGGTAGTCGTTGGTGCGCTTGTAATGATGTTATTAGTTGAGTTCTTTAACCGTAAAACAATTTACGGTAAAGCAGTGGTTGCTACAGCGAATGACCGCGATGCTGCTGGCTTGATGGGTATTAACACCAGCGTCGTAATTACCTTCTCCTATGCGCTCTCCTCTTTAACTGCCGCATTTGCTGGTGTCTTGATTGCACCTTTGACGCTCACTGGTGCAAGCATGGGTGGCGCATTAGGTTTGAAAGCATTCGCCGTGGCGATTATTGGCGGCTTGTCTAGCGGTATGGGAATTATTGTGGGCGGCCTAATTTTAGGAATTGTAGAAACCGCTACTGGTTTTTACGTCTCCACTGGCTATAAAGATGTTCCAGGTTTGATCTTGCTGTTGCTTGTCCTTGCATACAAGCCATCTGGTCTCTTTGGTAAATCTGCAATTAAGAAAGTTTAATGATGAAGAAGTCCCTAATCCCTCTATTAATTGCAATCGCGGCGCTGTTTACTCTGCCGCTATTCATTCACAATCCTTATTACATCCACTTGGTTGAAACCATTCTGATCTACACCATCTTGTTGTTTGGTTTAGATATTGTGGTGGGTTATGTTGGTCAGGTTTCCTTAGGTCATGCAGCACTCTTTGGTATTGGTTCATATACCGCTGGTGTGCTGTATTTCCACTTTGGCTGGACTATTTGGGGAACCCTCCCAGCATCTATCGTGGTAACCGCGATATTCGGTGGCATCTTGGCTCTACCAGCGTTAAAGGTTATCGGACCTTACTTGGCGATGGTGACCTTGGCTTTTGGAACCATTGCACAGATCTTGATTAACGAGATGACGTGGTTGACTGAAGGCCCATTGGGCATCAAGATTCCTAAGCCTGAGCTAATGGGCGTGCCGATGACTAAAGCAGAGTATTTCTGGATGGTCGGCATCATCTTGATTCTCTCCATGATCATCGTAGACCGTTTTGTTAAATCACAAATTGGTCGTGCGTTTGAGGCATTACGCGATAGTCCTATTGCCTGTGACTGTATGGGTGTCTCCGTATATCGCTTTAAAGTCATTGCGTTTGTAATCAGCGCCGGCTTTGCTGGCTTAGCCGGTTGCTTGTATGCCTACTCTGAGCAGTACATCTCACCAAATACCTATAACAACGAACTGGCAGTTTTGTTCTTGCTAGGCATCATCATGGGTGGACGTAAGTCACGCATTGGTGCAGTTATTGGTGCGGCGATTATTGTGTTGTTGCCAAAACTCTTGGATGACATTAATTTGTTCCGTATTGTTGCTTCGGTCATCGCTATCGTGGTTGTCGTCGGTGCGGCAATGGCGCTGTCTAAACAGGCCACAACATTAAGGCGTGTAGCCGTGCCTATCTCTGGTGTCGTTGGCTTGGCAGCGTTTTCATTCTGGCTCGACACAATCTCTGATTGGCGCCTGAGTATTTTCGGCTTCATGATTTTGCTAGTGGTGTACTACTTGCAAAACGGTATTGTTGGTTTTGCGAAGAGCTTCTACCAATCGATTGCTGGCAAGACTAAAACTACTCGTGGTGAAGAAGTTGAAGCAGTGGATGACTCCATCAGCTTTATCAGCAAAGTTAGCGATCAAAATACCGGTGCTGAGCTCCTGAAGGTTGACTCAGTATTGATGCAGTTCGGTGGTTTGAAGGCATTGAACAACGTTGATCTGAGCATCAAGCGTGGCACTATTCATGGTCTGATCGGTCCTAACGGTTCCGGTAAGAGCACGATGATGAACGTGTTGACAGGTATTTATGTGCCTACAGCAGGTAACGTTCTCTATGCCGGTCAAAGCGTTGTGGGCCGCACATCTTCAGATATTGCACTTTCTGGTATCGCTCGTACTTTCCAGAACGTTCAGCTCTTCGGTGAAATGACAGCCATCCAAAACATTTTGGTTGGTCTGCACCACACCTTTAAGTCCAATATGGTGGAGATTGCACTGCATCTACCGCGTTACAAGAAGGAGGAGGCAGAGGCGCATGCTCGTGCAATGGCTCTTCTTAAGTTCGTTGGCTTGGATGACTTGGCAAATGAAGAAGCGCGCAACTTGCCATACGGTAAGCAGCGTCTCTTAGAGATTGCTCGTGCCTTGGCTTTGGATCCAGAACTGCTCTTGTTGGATGAGCCAGCTGCTGGTTTGACAGCGCCGGACATTAAAGAACTCTTGCGCATTATTCGTAAGATCCGCGATAGCGGTATTACCTTCATCCTGATTGAGCATCATATGGATGTGGTGATGTCAGTATGCGACACCGTTTCTGTATTGGACTTCGGTCAGAAGATTGCAGAAGGTAAACCAGCTGAAGTTCAGGCAGACGAGAAGGTGATTCATGCCTACTTGGGTACTTAATCACTAGAACATATTGAATCGGTAAATACCATGTTATCTATTAAGAATCTTGAAGCAGGCTACGGCAAAGTAAAAGTTCTGCACGGCATCAATATTGATGTTCCTAAAGGACAAGTCATTACTTTGATCGGGTCAAACGGCGCCGGTAAAACAACCACCATGCGTGCTATTACCGGCATGATTAAGCCAACTGGCGGTGAAGTGACATTGGGGGGTGAAAAAATTGATGGTTACGACTCTCATAAAATTGCCCGCCTTGGTTTAGCGCATAGCCCAGAAGGTCGTCGTGTCTTTACGACCATGTCAGTAAATGACAATCTCTTGCTGGGCGCATTTCCACGCTTTACAGGTAGCCGTCCGAAAGGCGACATTAAGAACGATTTAGAGCGTGCTCTAGAAATGTTCCCGCGCTTAAAAGAGCGTCGAAATCAATTGGCTGGTACCTTGTCAGGTGGTGAGCAACAGATGTTGGCGATGGCCCGTGCTGTGATGCTCAACCCAGAGATCATTCTTTTGGATGAGCCATCAATGGGTCTGGCACCAATTTTGGTTGAGGAGGTATTTAAGATTATTTCTAATCTCAAATCACAGGGTGTGACCATGTTATTGGTTGAGCAGTTTGCTGCAGCAGCATTGAACGTGGCTGACTATGGTTATGTTTTAGAAAACGGCAAGATTGCTACTCATGGCCCAGCCGACAAGTTGATGCATGATCCAGCTGTCAAAGCGGCTTACTTGGGTGGTGCTGGCGGTCACTAAGATTTAGCAGCTTCCTGTTTGTTAAAAAGCCCTCGAAAGAGGGCTTTTTTATTGAGGCGTAATGAAGCGGTCCACTTAGCTAGTTCTGGAGTAGTGAGATTGACTCTCGTATTAATAGGGCGCGATAGCCCATATACATAGCGACACCTACAAAGCCCAGTAGAAATAGCTTGGGGACAATAGCGCCCTCTGCTACCAATTCTGAATTCAGAAGTCCGATAGCAACTCCCAAGAAGAATAGGGCACCAAGCCCTAAGACAATCCAATTCTCATGCTTGCTCACTTGCTGAGTGAGGTTGGCATAGGCGAGCACCTGAAAGCTATCCCCTTTTTGATATCCGGACACTCTCAGAGTATCGCCATTAATTACCACCATCGGTGTCGAGAATTTAGCTTCAATCGCACGATGACCTAAATTAAATTTGGATACAAAGAATCGCTGGTAATAAACAGAAGAATGATCGTGAGTAGGCTTTTCAGGATTTACATATTCCAGAAGCTCATTATTGAGATTGCTGACCGTTCCAGAAATAGTGCTCACAGAGCTAGTTAGAAAAGAGCTGGGTTTTAGAGTCATGAGTAAAGCTCCCAACAGCATGAGAGAAAAAATAAGAAGAAAGGACGCAAGTGGACGTTTCACAGATTCAAAGTTAGCACTCCCTTGGTGAGTAAGCCAATGGCAATCACCAAGGTAAAGATCGAGAAAATGAGCTGGGTATGCGGACCGCTTAACTTTTTACCTAAGAGCATCCCAAGCAATAGTCCACCCAATGCGGCAAGCGAAAATGGAGCCGCAACTACAATATTTAGGTTGCCACTCATTGCTGAGAAAATTGCTCCACCTCCAGTGATGATGGCCAGTACTCCAAGTGAAGTAGCGACAATCGATTTGACTGGCAGGTCGGTGTAGCGTTTGAGTGCTGGGACGATGATAAATCCACCACCTACACCTAGCAATCCCGATAAAAACCCAGCTAGACTACCGGCGAACATCAGGGCCCGCGCACAGGGTAGGGTCCACTGAAGTTTTCCTATGGCTGGATTCATTAGGCATGGGGGTGGCTTTCTGCTTGCTTCGGGTATGCCATTGATCTGATTGCGCGCCTGGCTTAAGAGACGTAGAGCAACATACAGGAGGATCAGGCTAAATATGATTTGCAGGGGAGCGTTCGGAATCTGTGGTGCCAGCCAGAGGCCCAAAGGCGAAAGCGCTAAGCCAAAGATCGCCATGAACCCAGCCGCCTTATAGCGCAAGATCTTATTTCTAAGGCCTAGGATGGCCCCAATACTAGAGGCAAGGGCAACGGCGCACAGTGCAATTGGCGCTGCCTCCGCAATAGGCAGCCCCAGGAAAAAGACTAATAGTGGGACCGATAAAATCCCGCCCCCAGCGCCGGTAAGACCCATAAGAACGCCCACTAGGATTCCTAGCGAGGGGCTGATAAGAATTGAGTAGTCCATTGCAATTTATTTTAGATTAATATAGTATATAAATATATATAATATTTATGCTACCGAGGAAATATTTTGACTGCAAACCATACCCCCCTGATTAAAGACTTTTTTGATCCAGAGACCTGGACCTATACCTATGTGGTTTATGAGGGTGATGGCAGCCCCTGCGTGATTGTTGACTCTGTTCTCAATTACGACCCTAAATCAGGCAGAACAACTACGAAGTCTGCTGATGAGGTGATTAGCTTCGTTAAGGCACACCAGCTGCAGGTAGATTGGATTTTGGAGACCCATGCCCATGCAGACCATTTAACTGCTGCCCCTTACTTGCAAAGCCACTTGGGCGGCAAATTAGTCATTGGGGATCACATCACCAATGTCCAAACCGTGTTTAAAGGCGTCTTCAATCTGGATGATCGCTTTAAAGCTGATGGCGCCCAGTTTGACTACTTGCTTAAAGAGGGTGAGTCACTCGCTTTTGGAAATCTTTCTTTGAAAGCACTTTTTGTACCGGGCCATACTCCTGCTTGCATGGCATATGAAATCGGTGATGCCATCTTTGTGGGCGATACCTTGTTTATGCCGGATGTCGGTACAGCTCGCTGTGATTTTCCTGGTGGCGATGCAAAGACACTCTATCGGTCTATTCAAAAGCTCTTGTCTTACCCTGGACAGACCAAGCTGTTTATGTGTCATGACTACCCGCCAAATGGACGCCCAGCCATGGGTGTGACTACCGTTGCTGATGAGAAGGCAGGCAATATTCACGTGCATGACGGTATCACTGAGGATCAGTTTGTACAGATGCGTACAACGCGAGATAAAACCTTGGAAATGCCAACATTAATTTTGCCTTCTATTCAGGTGAATATTCGGGCTGGGCATTTTCCTGAGCCAGATGCTAATGGCGTTGCGTACCTAAAAATTCCTTTAAACGCACTCTGATTGTGAGATGACAATGAATATGCCTATCTCAAAAGCAGAGTTAAAAAAGATGCAGTCATCGGCAGATGATGCTTGCAAGCTCATGAAGGTCTTGTCTAACCGTGATCGCATGATGCTCTTGTGTGAAATTGGGCAAGCAGAAAAATGCGTTGGTGAGCTGGAGGCAGCATTAGATTTGCATCAGCCAACCTTGTCCCAGCAGCTAACCGTATTACGTAAGGAAAAGCTGGTTAAAACACGTAGAGAGGGTAAGCAAATTTACTACTCGCTATCAAGCCAGGTCGCCGTAGCAGTCATGAGCTTGTTATACAAGCACTACTGCAAGAAGTAGTCGTAAAGAATTATTTAATCGTTTTTAAAGGGAGTTCAATATGAAATGTAACGTCGGTGGTATCGATCGTATCTTAAGAATCTCGGTAGGTATTGTGCTGGTAGTACTTGTAGCCAACGGTATCGTAGGCTGGTGGGGTTGGCTTGGACTAATTCCATTAGCTACGGGTATTTTCCGTTTCTGCCCAGCTTACCCATTATTGGGAATGAATTCTTGCGGAACATCTAGCGACAAAGATTCTTGCTGCAAGTAAGTCTTCTTAAGTTTGATTAAGGCGTATTGAGAAATAAAACTCAATGCGCCTTATTTCCATTTGGGGTGACCGCTTTCTTTGCATAAACACCATGTAATAAAAAGATAGCAAAGAAAGCAAGGCCAATTACCCAGTGGGTTGTGATGACGCTATCTCGAATTTCTTCAGGGCCGTAGTACAACAAGGCGCCTGATATCAATAAAGTAGCCAAAAAAGCCAATTGGCTTAAACCGCTCCACAGCTTTCTCTTCGACTTGAGGCCCGCCTTGAGGTGAAAGGGTAAGACCGAACCCAAAGCCATCGTAGCCATCATTGCGGCAATGCCATGCCACATCAATATTGAGTGAGCGCCCAATGCAGCGCCTTGAATATGAAATTCATGACCAAGTAAATAGGCTGTGCCGGTGAGTGAGCAGCTCAACATGCCAATGAGTACAAAGTGTCTTTGCCATGCCGGCATCTTGCCAAGGCGACTGGTATTTTTCATAAGGTGGTGATGTGAGGAATTTTGATGGCTTGGGCAGAGAAATGGCTCAAGCAAGGATGTTGGGTGTTGCCAGAGATACTGACCACTTTAGTTAATGCGTCCGCATAGACGCATTCACCGGCGATGACTGAATAAGACTCAGAAAACTCAATGTGTTCTTGATTGAGGGGGTTGACCATATAGCTTTTGGCATCAGCGTCGCGCTTTGAAAAGTAGAGGCTACTAGTCGCAATAGCACCTAACTTCATACTGCCAATCTGAATTAACTCCAGAGGCTTCCTCGGATTTCGGATTTGAATATCCTGAGTGCAATTTCCAAAGACGCGCATATCACCACCAGCATTGACCGAGCCAGATGGGATGTCGTTAGCAAGTAAAGCCTCTACCGCCTTATCAACTGCATACCCTTTGGCAATGCCACCAAGATCAAGGCAGAGTGGAAGCTTAGATTGAACCAAGTTTGACTCAATAAAGCGAAGATCTTCAATGCCTCCGAATGAGTGATCATCCAGTCTGACATGCCTTGGAAGCAGACCTGCCTCTACCAAGCGATGGCCAATTCCACAATTAAATATGCCTTTAGACTCAACATAAATCTCTTTGGCAATGGTTAGCACCTCAGCTGTCCAGGGGTGAATGCGAATCGGCTCCAAGTAAGATCTGGCATTAATTTGAGAAAGCTCGCTGTCAGGATCATGAAAGCCCATCAAAGATTGAACCTGTTCAATGGCCCTGAATGCCATCTCTATTGCATGGAGTGAATGCCCTCCATCTTCGGTTGAAATTTCAACAAAGGTACCTAAGAGTGGTTTGCAGCGAATCATTTTGCTTTTGGCGCTTGAGATTGATTTTTGAGCGCAATGTCATAAAGCACTGCAACACGTTTGACGCCATCAGTGAGATGTTTGCAGGAGAGTGTGGCGCCACCAATATTTTGAATATCTTGATTAAGCTTAATAGGGTCTGACGCAGTTTTGCCGATAAATTGATTGCGCCACTGGGCTTCAGCCACTTCATAGCCATAGGATTCAACATACTCTAGGATCTCGATGCCGGTGACTGCGCCTGATGGGCTCAGTGCAACGGCATAAGTAATCATTTCGTGTTTGCCTACCACCTCATCTACGATGAACCAACTTCCGTCAGCCGCCTTCCAAATGCGATCCCCTTGAAAAACTTGTCGAACGCTAGATGCTGAGCGCATTTTGTCTTGTAGTTCATCTGTAATGATGATGGGATTTTTAACAAGCGGTTTATTGGGTATGAGTATCTTTTGCGCTTGTTCGACGGATACATAAATCTTGGCGTGCGCTACGATCGGTGCCGTTGTTGCAGCAAGACCAGCTATTAATAGAGAGTTAAGTTTCCAGTTCATGTTCTAAATTCTTTTGCTAGAGGGTGATATAAATTAATTAGCCAGTAATTCATTGGCTTGAAAGCAAAGCTCATCAAGATCTTCAGTGCTTTCGCTTATCTGGGCCAAGGCCTCAAACATCATCAAAGCTCGCTCTCTCGCAGTGGCGCAATGGGTGGATTGAAACTTAATCAAATGTATTAGTGCAGCCATTAATAAATTTTGCTTTTCCATAGTTACCTTTAAATTAAAAATACGAGAGATCTTGTTTAGTTCAGTGGGAAGCCGACTTTGACAATGAATTCATTTACTGAGTGACTATCCCAAACGCGAGCATTGGAGCACTCTGCAGTTCCATCACCCATGCAGTTATTACCTTTGAGTTGATAGCGCCAAGCACCGGTAACCCACCAGTCTTTTTCTGCGTAATGTAAGTTGGGGCCAACAAAGGTAGCTCTTTGCACTTGGTTTTGTAGGTTGTAGCTAGAGTAGTCATTATGAAAACGTGCCTCAACGCCACCAGACCACTTGGGTGCAAATCGATAGCTCGCCCCCACCAGGAAATCCAGCATTGACTCAGGGACATTGCCATTTCCAACGAACTTCAATTGCTCATTAGCGACAACTACGTTTCCAGCCAAAACCAATTTGTCATCTATAAAGTTTGATTGCAGTAGCAAGCGTGCTTCAATTTCATTTTTGTTCTTGCCTATAGTTGGCTCTAAATATAGTCCGACTCCGACTGGAGAGGTGACTGGATTGGTAATGCGATAGATCGCCTCTAAAGCCCCACCTTCAATGCCACCCTTTCTGTAGGGTGAGGCAGGATTGTGTGATTCGGGGACAGGCTGTCCGCTAGTGCAGGATGCGGCGCCATCGCATGCATCTGAGTTGGTGTAATTTTGATTTGCATTCACGTAATAGGCATTAAGGTAGCCTGCAATCTGAAAGTCATTCGTGACGCCATATTCCAATTCTGATCTAGAGAACCATGCGTTATAGGATCCTGCCGCTTGTTGTTTATTCAGTTGTAAGCGCTGCTCGAACTCCAACTTACCCTTTGGCTGTAGATCAAGGGTGTAGATCCATCCAAATGCGCCTTCACCCGCATTGGCGAATGAGAAGTGCAGGGCGGTGGCTAATAGGATGCTGAAGGCAACAAGTCTTTTGATAGTCAGTTTCATGGTGTTATGGGTCTGGTTAGTAAAAGTAATTGAGAATCATTCGTAATATACAGCAAATGAGAATAATTCTCAATTGAGAAAATGACCCTATGTACTTAGGTGTTGAGATTTGCCTGGAGTGAATGCCAAGCTTGTAAGATCCATAGCTATGGATTCAGAAGCCCTTGTGAAGCTGGTCACAATGAAGATGCCTTATGGCAAGCATGCTGGTCGTGCGCTTGCGGACTTGCCTGGTAATTACTTGGCCTGGTTCGCTCGCGAGGGTTTTCCTAAGGGCGAGCTTGGTCAGCTCCTGGAGCTAATGCACACCCTAGATCACAATGGATTGCGAGGCTTGTTGGCGCCCATTCAGCGGGCCCATGGAATTGCTCCCCGCACTCAGGGGTAACAATTTATTTTGTGCGTACTATCGCTATGACGCGATTGCGTTCATAAGTCACATTAGGTGTGTCCGGCGGGCTGCTTTGCGAGAGTGTAACCACGATTGAGCTCTGAGCTTCAATCTCTTTCGCTAGGCTTTGAGCCAAACTGAGGTTGCGGTCATATTGAAGTTCTATGCTGGCAACCTTTCCAGCCTTGATGTTGGAGGTGATTGCTGCAACTTTGTCGGGTGAGTATTGATCGAAAAAGACTGGATACCATCCTCCGACGAGCTGTTTCGACTCGGATGCCTGCTTTTCAGTTGCTTGGTTAGGTCTGATCTCAGCAGCATTCACTGGAAGATGAAAGTCGATACTAGTTTTCTGGATTAATTCAGCATAAGAGATTGGCGCGCTCATTTGTGCATCGTCGGTATTCTCAACCCAATAAGCCCAAGCCAATTTTTTATTTGGGTCGTAGACTAACTTAAATAAATGACTCGGAATGGTGACCTTACCTTTGCCGATGCTGCCAGCATAACCAACTGAGCCAGTAAATACATATATATTGCCTTGTGCGCGCTTGATGTACATCCTGGTAGGCTCTTCAACCCGTTTTACCCAGATGCCCTGATTGTTTTGTCTGGCCTGCGGCATCATGTTAGCTAGGGAGAATGACTGAGCCATCCCCCGCTCGCTAGTCATATCACCCGCTGGCACGTTATGTCCTCGGTCGAAACCACTGCCTCGATAGTCTGTCAGCAGTGCGCGCTCACTCAAGGGCAGCCTAGCCTCCTCATAAAACTGATTGGTACGACGAGGATGTGGTGCTTGGAGTTGCACGCCATTGAGTTTCTCAACGGTATAGACGGGCTTTTTATCTACTGGTGAGTAGTAGATTGCAAAATCATCAAAACAGAGGTCTCTTCCCGCCTGAGTTGTGGTCGGAACCTGCTGGGCTGGGAACAGATCCTTGCATTGGTCAAATAGGGCAGAGGCACTCAACGGTAGCCAAAGCGCTATTAAGGTGAGTAGTCTGGCTAGGAGTTTCATTGGATATCAGTGTAATGAGTGTGAACCTCAGGAGTGCGGGCTTTAGTTTTCTGAGTGTCACTGGCTAGCCCTAGAGCCGATATTTGTTGGTACTTTTATATGCTTTTGAGTCAAGCATCAGGACAAATGAGCGATCTTCAATTGATGAAACTATGAGTGAGCTAATGGGCTCGATAACACTACCGGTAGAAAGATAAGCCGGATTGAATACTAGATGTACGGGTTAAGACGTTCTTTTGAAGCCCAAAATGTGCGATTACACATAAGCTGCAACTCCATATTCAATAAAATCAATAGGTTATTAATTTACTGGCCGCCAAAAGCTGAAAGTAATTTACGTATAAGTTGCAATTTTCTTAAGTAATTTGCGCATAAGTTGCAATTTTCTCAAAGTCACTTGTAAATTCGTTTTGAAGAAAATAGTTATTTAGTCGCTTCTCAAAAGAGGCGGGGAGAAATAAGTGGTCCTCTTTTTCAATTACCCCTGGGATTGAAATTGTCCATAAACCAAGCAACTCAATAGCATTTATGGTTTTCTCAAATGACTGACTGTGTTTAGCTGCAATTTTGCTGACATTTATAAAGTGAGTCTCAAACCGATCAATAAATGATCGGGTAATGATCTTGCCGTTGGGTTCTTCACGGTATTGAAGATATCCAGTGCGCATTAAAAATTCAATTCCTGTTTTATTTGTGCGAATATCACAGGCCGCTTGAGCAATCGAAAGCCCTTCATTTTGAATTGCAACTCTTTTTTGAGAAACATATTGCTTAATTTCTCTCTTATATAAAATTAAGCTCGAGAGCTTTTTCCCAAAGCGTCCTCGTACTGTAATTTTATCCTCTAAAATTCCCTTCAAAATAGAAATTTTTATTTCAACATCAATTGACTTCTTTTCTAAGACTTTCTCAAGCGTTATGAATTGTTCATTTCTTACCGAGGTACGTCTGAAGCCAACTATATTCTTTTTCTTAATGGTTTCAAGAATCTCATCTAGAACCTCTTTGAGCCAGGGAAATTTAAGAGATTTTGCTTTTTCTGTGATTAGATAATCACTCATAACTCCACTGCTCCAAAATAAGCCGAGAATATTATGAGGAACCCCTATGTAATCCGCAGCCTCTGTTAGGGTGAGAATTTTGTTATCCGTATGGGATGATTTTTCCTTGGGGGGTAAGTTGGGAAAATCATCAAAATAAGATACATGGGTGAGATTAGGTTTGCCCTTTAATGGGCTTGGAAATGTAAATTGATTTGAAAAGAGCAACAGCTCATTAATTAGAAAGTCAGTATTTTTGTCAAAATTGCTATTGTTGGTTAATTCATTAATTAGTTTCTTTATTTGTGTTGAATGTAAATATTTTTTTCCAAACTTATCAGCGGCATTAAAGTATCTATCTAAAAAATCTGCATACCCTTCAGGCCATCTTGAAAACATTGCTACACTCACATTAACGGCATTTGTTACGCCCAAGGTGGCGTCGTCTCTGGTTATAACTCTATCTTCGTGCGGTTCATAAAAACTACTCACTTTGCTATTTTTATGCAATATTTCCAACAGTTGCTCTAGCTGAAGTTTTTCGAAGTGGCTTAAGGGGAACCGATATGTATTTGGCAGGTTGTCAGTAAATTTTTCATTGAGTTTTGCGTAAATAATTCCCATCAACTCTGTGTGCGACTTTTTCGAGGGTTCTAGAGGAGCATTTGTATAATCAGCACCGCATTTACATTTGAGTAGCCCAGGCCTAAACCAGCTTATCGGATTAAGGCATGATTGACATTTAGTGATGGGTTTTACTTTATGCCTTGGACACGCAATTGCAATAGATAGGTCCCAAAAAGCATTAATATGACCATCTTCTTTTACGCAAATAGGGCAAATCTTTGCTTTAATAGTTATAAGGCGTTGGTGCCGTTGATTGCATCCGAGTTGCCGCCCAAGTATTTTTAACTTTGATGCTGATTTGCTGTCTGTGTGCGAATATCTATCAAGTCTATTTTCTGGAAATCCAAGAATTTCTGCAAATTTTTTTGTGGAGATATTTCTTGACCCGGGAGTGAGTTTCTCGGTCCCCAACATTTTTGCAACTAAAGAGGGTGATAGATAGCCATTTGCTTCTGATACTCTTAATAAATAGCCTCGCAGGCTTTCATATCTGAATGGCTTTGGGGTTACCACAAGAAGATTATTTTCATTTGCCTGCAAAACTAACCCCTAAGCGACTTGATCCCTCGGGGATTCAAATTTGTTGGTCTAGAAATGTCTGAGTGATTTAAATTTATTTTTGGCAATCCTATTTGTGCAACTTTCGCTAAAACTTCATTTGGCTGCGCCTGTATGAAGTTCCTTGAAAATGGATCAAAGTTTGACAGGATTTGTTCGTCTCTCCATATCGATGCTTCATAAGCAATTTTTAGGTCTTCAATCGTAATGATCTTCTTGTTTGTATCCAGGGCTTCCCAGACTGCATGTCGCAATAACTTGCTCAAATATCCAATAAGGCCACCAGTTGCGCAATAGCATCTAAATGCCATTTCATTTGAGTCCAGTGGGGGTATATCAAAATGAGAGCTTATTGATTTATGAAAGGCTCCTAATATTCCCACGAACTCCTCTCTTTGGTCGATATCTCCCCAATCAAATCTTGGCAAAACTATCGGGGCAAAAAATCTTCCTGCAAGCTGCTCATTCTGGTCTAGTACCGCTTTACAAGTGGGGAGCCCTGCTACAACTAAGGCGCATTTAGTATCGTCAACTAATATCTTTAACCAGTCGGCAACATAGTGCATTACTTTGTGCGTCCCCTTATCATAAAAGTGTTGAAATTCATCAATGATTACCATTGATGTTTTAGCGCTTCTCATTAAGAGTTTTAACCTCATTGTTTTGGCGTTTTCAGTGCCAGAGTAACTTTGTGGGTCACCCAATGCGCGAAGCATAATTTCGACTAAACCTTTTACGGTGGGTTTTGATGGGGTCTTTACCATTAAAATCGGGGCTTTGACACCATCCTCATCTCTTTTGGGTGGATGATTATGGTAGAAAGCTTCTAGCGCTCGACTCTTTCCAGTTCTAGATTCGCCAATTAAGGCCAGGCAGACTGGTTCTGGACTATCTAAAGAATACCGCATACATTGCTCGATGCGCATAGTAGCTGTTGAGAATGCGGTGTGAGGAACTAGAGTGGATTCGACAATATGCCTCTTTAATGCACTCATTCGGTTCCCCAATTTAAGGTCCGATTGGAGATGATTGGCTCAAATGTCCTTATCTTGCGTTGACTCGCTTGTACATTTCTAGGGGCATCGGGCCCTATATCATCCACGGCATTGCTTTTTAGGCTTGTTGAATGACCTAGTTGAGGAGCTGGCAATTCATCAATTGGACTTACAGATTTTGAAATTAAGCTCTTATCTCCCCTAAATCTATTAACCTTTTGTCGAATTTTCTTTGGTCCTGTTTTTAAGTCTTGATCAATCCAATCTTGAATCATTTGCTTTGCCTGAAGGCAGCCAAATACATCATCTTTATCGAGATGTTTTTGGGAAAGCCTTTTGCAAATTCGATGCTGATACTTCGAAAGTCCTTTTGCGTAGTGATTAAGTAGTGCTGGAACTGTGATTAATTCATTGTTACTCGGGGATAGTACGATAATTTGACCCAAGTCTGAGTCATCAATTTGAATTTGGACCTGAAGCTTTGTGCCAAACCGCCTTCTTAATGCTGCTAATTCTTGTGAGTTATAAAGTAGTCCATCGAGCTCTATACCTTTGTGTGTTAAAACCCTTGTTTCGCTACGACTTAAGATGGCATCTAATTGAGCAACATTATCGGGGAGTAATATATCGCCCGAATTAATACTGGATTTCCAAATCGAGGCAGGGCTTGCTTTCAGACTACGGTGAAGTTCTTGGTGGTATACATCTGCTATCCATGTGCGATAAATTTTTTGAAATGTGCTGTATTTAATGACCGCATGTTTTACTGGGTCGTACTCACCTTTATCAAAAATATTACTAAAAGTCGTTCCGGGGTTGCCGTGTGCAAGTTCTTTATTTATGGTTCCAAGAAAGCGTTCAATTTTTCCCTTGAACCATGGCGTTTTTCTTGCTGAATAGTGAATTTCTATGCCAAGGGAGTAACAGGCTTTCTCGAGATTCTCACCATGAAATTCCATTCCATTATCAACTACTAGTTCGCGCATTACTCCGTGAGCATCCCAGGCGGATTTTATTTCTGGGTATTCCTCTCTTAGATTTGCTTTTGGGAGAATTGCCATCTTCAAGCATTGAGCAACTGTCAAAAAGCTTGGGGGTTCAAAGCTCACTGATATCCCAAGAATGCATCTAGAATAATCATCAATACATGCTGTGATCCATGGTCGACCAAGCGGAAACCCGTTCTCATCAACCAACATGAGATCCAATTGAGTATGGTCAATTTCGGCTCTCTCTAATGGGGCTTGAGTTATGCGGTGAGATGTAACTGTGCGAAATTTATTGAGGGCTATATTCCTCCCGTCTCTCGCCATGCAGACATCAAAAGCTGGTATCGCAGAAATTAGTCTTTTAATCAATCTTGGGCTCGGCAACGGCAGTTGCATGCTTTGCACAAGCAGCGAATTTTCTTTTAGAACTAGAAGAGTTGCTCTTTCAAAAACCTTTTTTAGATTTCCTTTTTCTGGAGTGAGGTAAATTTCATCGATAGCTCTATTTACTATAGCCTCTACCTCCTTAGGGTATCTACTGCCGGTATTGCCTTTCTTGCTATGGTTATCGGCCAAGGACATGATGTCTTGACCAGACTTCATGTATCTTTTTTTCCACCTGTACACGGTGCTCCAATTTGGTGGCTTGGGTAATGTATTTTGGCTAATCATTACCCAAACTTTTCTAATTAACGGCTCAAATGCTTTTAATGAGTTGGGGGAGTCGATAACTGCGTTGACATAGGCCCTCTTGATTTTTAGGGTTTGCCAATCCTCATCGCTAAGTTCAGAGGTTAAGTTAGGGATTTTTTGGCGAGGATCTTTTTCAGTTATGAATCCCTCATTAAAGACTAATTTTCTATTTAAATATAGTTTCTCAAGTTCGGCAATTGATAACCTTATTAAATTACCAGTGTTAATTTCTTCGCACTGCCATGAATGATTCTCAACCCTTTTTCTCAGTACATATGACTCACCTTCAATTTTAATTTTGACGCCTTTTGTTAATGAAGAGCAGCTCATAATCTCTCCTCTCTTAATGGCTCCAAAAAAGATTTGCGCCATTGAAAAATGGTTTTGTTTGACCATACTTGATTAATGTCAAAGTAAATGTACCCCTCTATCACCAATCTACATATAATTTTTGGGCCCTGTGGTCCAATAAGCCCGGATTTCAGCTCACCCCAGCTGATGGTTCCGTGGCGCTCTAAGTAACGAAGCGCTTTTTCTTTCTCTACTATGCCGATGGGGTTTGCTCCATATCGCAACAAGGCTATAGTGTTTTGTTTTTTGGGCTGAAGTGTTAGACTTTTTGGGTCAACGGTGCGCCAGCTATAGCCCATCTTTAAAAGTTGACTTTTAAAAGCCTCTATATTTGTGATGGACATCCCATCAGTCATATCGGACCACTTCTTTATTTCCCAAACTTCCTTGTACTCATAAGATTTAACGAGTAAGTCTGGGTACCGATGAAAAGTCTTGCCATCAATTTCGTATTGAATTTCCATTGGAGATTCGTGAAATGAACTAATGGTTGGTGTGATATCTAGTAATCGAAAAGCATGAAGTTGGTCAATATTTTCCCAATGCAGCATATGACCCATTTTTAGACTTGGGTACTTGCCAGTTGGCTTGGTGTTTGACCGAGAGATTACTCGCTTGATTCTTGTCTCGCCTGCCTCGGGCATTCTTATTTGTATAATTTTAAGCATTTATTTATTTGGTTTAGCCAGCTATACTAGATTAATTAAAAAAAACTTACCTTTTTAGGAAATGAGTTAACAGCTGCAGTGAGGTTTCTAGTTTGTATGTCGGATCATTGCGCTTGGGTTTGCGAATTAGAGTCAATTTCTTATTATCTAAAGCTAAGATCCCGCAGTTATTAGGAGTACTCTTGGTTCCATAATCAGGATTGAATTCACAAAATGCTATCCAAATGTAATCACAGTATTTTGCTTGGACATAAAGGGGAGAACAGTCTTGCCTAGGATTGTTATTAGCTTTAATTTCAACCCCATGAAACTCTAGTCCGCTTTTATTTTCCAGCACAATCATTGCGTCAAAGCAGATACGCTTACCCCCATCATTTTTTTGCATGAGACAGAAGTTTGGCATCACCACTTCATACTTATTTTTATTTTCCATCTCCATCCAGTTATTGTCTGGAGAATTTAGGCAAACAAGCACCTGGGCTTCATTGATGCTCGCTTGATTTTTGGGATCCGCTAAGTCTATTTTGGGCCTCGATACGCCCGTCCCTCTCGATGTTTTACCTTCCAAACTTTTTCTATATGCAATCCAAGTGGACCGCAATTCATTTCTCTTGATATTTTCAGATAGAACTCTTTTTGCTAGAGTTATAAAAACATCTCGTGGAGTTACTCGTTCAATTTTTTCAAGAATTTCTAAGTTTTCAGGACTAATCTTCGCAGATAAAGTTTTGAATTCTGGGGCTGTTATCTTATATATTTTTAGTTCTTCCTGAAGGTTTTTGTAAAACTTTGCAGCTCTAAAGTATCTCCATAGACTGCTCTCACTCAGCGACAATTTTTTGCTGACATCAATTAGCCACTCAGTAAATGATTTATGGGTTGATGACCATTCTCCGGTTGCTTCATTGGAGAGCAAAAATTCAGCCATAACCACCCATGAGTTAGATGAGGATTGGAGGGGGGTGTCATTGATTTTTTTAATTTCCATTTTATTAGTTTAGCTGGCTAAAGTGAATTTGTCAAATGTTTTTTTCAGTTATTTAGTAAAGAGCTTATTAAGAGCGTGCTTATTTTATCGGATAACTTTACAGTTAGTCATTTTAAGTTTATAGTTTAATGACTTTAACTTTATATTAAACCATTTTTAACTTGGCAGTCAATAATGTCTAAACCATCAAGACTTAATCAACTTATAGCAAGCGTAACCGAGGATGTTGTAGCACATCCCGCTGATCTGACGCGCCATTACATGGGTAAGCTGAATATTTCCAGGGTTGGCGCAAATAACTATATTAAACAGCTAGAGGAGCAGGGTTGGATTGCCAGAAGTGGGCCATCTACAAGGCCTTTGTTTAGTCCTGGGTATCAAAGGCATGTCTCAAGGCTCTACGAAATCGAAAATCTTGAGGAGGATCTGGTTTGGGCTAAGGAATTTAGGCCATATTTCAGCCTTGCACCAAATGTCTTTAATATCGTAAATCATGGCTTTACCGAGATGTTAAATAATGCAATTGACCACTCTGGAGGGAGTGAGGTTTTTATTTGGGCTCGGCAAACCGAAACCCGTTTTACATTGGCTATATCTGACAATGGAATTGGCATATTCGCAAAAATCGCTACCGCACTTAATTTGCCAGATATGCGACAAGCTCTTTTTGAGCTGTCAAAGGGTAAATTTACAACCGACCCAAGTAGGCATAGTGGTGAGGGCGTATTTTTTACTTCTCGGATGTTTGATTGGTTTGAAATAAATGCTAATAACTTAGAGTTCCATCACGATCAAAAGCTTGTGGAGGATGTATTGCATGAAGCAAAGGGGATATTTCCTGATGGAACAGTTGTCTTTATGAGTATTGCTTTAGATAGCATGCGAACTACAGCCGATGTCTATGCGGAATATACAAATGCTCCCGATGATTTTGATTTTTCTAAAACCGTGGTTCCAATGAAGCTTGCGCAGTATGGGGAAGAGCATTTGGTTTCGAGGTCCCAGGCAAAAAGATTGATAGCGCGATTTGATAGGTTTAAAAGGGTGGTGCTTAATTTTGATGGGGTGCAAGAAATTGGTCAGGCATTTGCGGATGAAATTTTCAGGGTTTATGCCAATGAGCACCCCGATGTCGAGTTGATACCAGAAAAGATGACTAAACAAGTTCAGGGTATGTGGTTGAGGG
This sequence comes from Polynucleobacter sp. AP-Ainpum-60-G11, assembly GCF_018688375.1. NCBI lineage: Bacteria > Pseudomonadati > Pseudomonadota > Betaproteobacteria > Burkholderiales > Burkholderiaceae > Polynucleobacter > Polynucleobacter sp. AP-Ainpum-60-G11. The sequence goes on from NZ_CP061318.1 coordinate 363,593, forward strand.
CTGTGGCTCCAAGAATTTAGTGAATTTCACTATAGGTAGTTGTTGCGTTTCTCATTCTGACTATTAGTAGATGATTTAACGTTTTTATTGCTTGCAATTTATGGGGTCCAAACTTGCAGCTTATGGGGTCTAAATTGCAATTTATGCGTAAACGCACACCCAAAAATAGTAAAAAAATTGGATTTTGAGCCCTTTTTTATTATATGAAATAAGTCCCCACTAACTTCTATAAGTTATTGAAGTTAAAGGGTTAAATATCTATCTAAGTCCCTATATTAGGGATCTTACTTATTTCAAGACCTAGAAGTTATGGAAATAGAGTTCTTTATTCTTGACTTGATATAAGAACCTTCTTAGGATGGCTCATGTTTATTACTTATTGCATCGCAACATAAATCAGATCTTCGATTTTTGGAGTGTTGCAAAACCATAAATGATTAAAAGTTTTTCTGCCAATTTGAGTGACACACAACTAGCGCAGCCCGTAACGGCTGGTGCCAAAGAGTTGCTAGCTCACGCCCTCTCACCTGTCTACCGGGTGATGAACGGCCTATTGATTGTGAGTGTTTTCATGATTGTGGGGCTCTGGCTATCTGGCAATGGCACCCAAGCTGGTGCATTTGATTTGGCTCGCATCCTGGTCCCGGATGAGGCTCGCCATATGGTTTGGCAGAATGGTTTTGGGGTGCTCGATCAGTATCAAGAGGAGGCTCCTAAGGCTCTAGCCGATAAAGAAATCACTAATGTGATCTACGGAAAGCCTGCGCCTGCCTCTAGCACTGGCCTGACAAGCGCCAAGCAGCAAACGGTTGCCTTATTGATGCCCTCAGTGGCTCATGCCCAAGTCAAGCCGATTTCGCATTTATCGGACCGTATCCCGGCGTCAAAAATTGATCCTCAAGCACTCGATTCCAAGTTGATGGTATCCATCCAGAATCAACGTGCGGTAGCTGACTTCTTTGAAAAAAAATACAAGTTAGATCGCGCCAAGATTGAGGAATATGTTTCTAACACGGTGTTGATTGCAAAAGAGGTCAACATTGATCCAGTCCTCTTGCTTGCCGTGATTTCAGTAGAGTCAAACTTCAATCCATTGACAAAAAGTCATGCCGGTGCGGAAGGTTTGATGCAGGTGATGACTGCGATTCACAAAGATAAGTATGCCTTGTATGGTGGCGCGAATGATGCGATTAAACCTGAAGTGAATATTCGAGTTGGCGCTTATATCTTGAAGTACTTGATCGCAACTAGTGGCTCATTACGTAATGGCTTGAAATACTATGTTGGTGCTGCAAATGCAGAGACAGACGGTGGCTACACCGACAAAGTAATGGCTGAAAGAAATCGTCTAATTAGTTTATGCCAGCCAGCAACGCAAAATAAAGTAAGCCCAAGTGATAAGAATTTGAATTCATAAGTTCACCACTTTGTTCTTAGGAAAAATAAAGGCCACTCGATGAGTGGCCTTATTACTTGCAGATGCATGCTTGGAATTAATTGACTCCGTGTAGCTCTACATCAAATACCAAGGTCGCATTTGGGGGAATCACACCACCAGCACCACGTGGTCCATAACCCATCTCCGAAGGGATAATCAGGGTACGTTTACCGCCAACTTTCATACCCTGCACACCTTGGTCCCAGCCTTTAATAACATGGCCAGCTCCTAGGGGAAAGCTAAAAAACTGACCGCGATCGAGGGAGCTATCAAACTTCTGGCCTTTGTGATCCGGCGCATTCTCGTCAAATAACCACCCGGTGTAATGCACATCTACTTCATTCCCAGCAACAGCTTCTGCGCCATCACCAACAACGGTATCTATTTTTTGGAGTTCGCTCACGTTTATCTTCCTCTTTGGCTGAAATTGAAGGGCTAGTATATTCTGAGCGTAATCTTTTTGTTCGAGCAAACCAACATGACAAACTTCTGGCCACATTCAGCGTATCAAACCCTTGCAGTGGGCTCGGACAATCAATTGCTAGTGACAGATGATTTTCTGCGTACTTACTTATTGCGCCCGGAATTAAAACTCGTCCCGGAGTCTTGCGATGCTGAGCGCGCTCTTCATCAGTGCTTGAGTGAGAACCCCCGAGCAACTATCGCTGATCAAGAAATTACTGCGATGGCAGATCCGGATATTCAAGTGAACTATCAAGTTTGGCTCAGGTATCGAACCAAGCTATTGGCGGCTAGCTCCTTAGAGAACTTCTATATGAGCTTGTTTAAGGGTGATGGCGTGGATGTGCCGCCATTGTTTATTGCTCAGTTGGCGCAAATATTTATTCGACATATTTTGGGCGAGGATTGCAATCCTCTGGATGCTCGCATGGGAGAGATTTTCTTCCGGACTCAAAAGATCACTGTACTAGAAGATGGCGTTGTGATGGGCGCGGATGATGAGGTGGTAACTCGCAATGCGCAAGCCGGTGAGACTGGCAACATTCTCGACCTCCTTAAGAGCAAGTCGATGTCCATGCGCTCGATCGATTTAGATGTGCTGCATGAAGAAAATGCGGATCTGTATTGGGAGAAGAATGAGGATCATGATTTTGCAGTGCAGCTGAACTTTGGTCAGCCACCTATTAATCATTTTTGCCACGTCCTTGAAAAATGGGTGCAACACTTTTTAGGCGCTCAAGTTCGCGTTACCCCAATGCAGCAAATTACGGACCCCAAATGGTCTTGGCATGTTGGTTTAGATGCTGCGGCAACTGATATTTTGAACAAGCTTTACAACAAGGAGCCGGTAGATTCTGAGGAACTTGAAAAGGTTATTTGTTTATTCCGTTTGGACTTTATTGATGAGGCTGCTGTCACTCAATCTCAAGCTGGAAAACCGGTTTATTTAGCGATTGCCATGAATGATGAAAAGCAGCTCAAACTGAAGCCGCAAAACTTACTCTTCAATTTGCCCTTAGCTAAAGCATCCTAAGTAGCGGAAGCTGCATTAGTTTTCTTGCGATTGGCGCTCAGCCAAATCAAAGCAGCTGCTGTGACTGCAACAGGAAGCAGTGATCCCAGGTTTAGGATATTCCAGCCCTGCGAGGTGATGAGCGCTCCAGAGCCAAAGGAAGTGAAAGCCATGGTACCGAACACAAAAAAGTTAATGGCAGCCTGAGCTTTGTCACGCTCTTCAGGTCGATAGGCGGTCATCGCAAGAGACGTGGAACCAGTAAATAAAAAGTTCCAGCCAACACCCAATAAAAATAGTGCAATTAAAAATTGGTGAAACTCGACGCCAGTCAGTGCAATCGCAATACATAGTAGATTGAGGATCACTCCAACACCCATAATCTTGAGAGTGCCAAAGCGCTGAATGAGTGAGCCAGTAAAGAAGCCAGGTGCGAACATACCAATAACATGCCATTCCAAGACCAGCGCTGTATCTGAAAAAGGGATGCCACAAATTTGCATGGCGAGCGGAGTTGCCGCCATGAGTAGGTTCATGACGCCGTAGCCCAAAGAGGCGCCGATCACAGCCACCATAAAGACGGGTTGTCTAAGAATAGTCTTCAGATCCCTACCATCAGAAAGCGAGTGCTGGGTTTTGAACTCTTCCGGGAAATGGATGAACTGCATCACGATGATCCCAATAAAGCCAGCAATCGAAAGGGTGAGATAAGCACCCAAGAAGGCGGTATCAAAGAAGTCTTTAGTCCATGAGGCCAGGTTGGGTCCAATGACGGCCCCAAGGATTCCGCCGGCCAGCACCCAAGAGACTGCCTTATCCCTCTGGCTGACAACGGTTAGCTCGGCAGCTGCAAATCGATAGAGTTGCCCATTGGCGCTGTAATAGCCCGCAATAAAGGTGCCCAGCACAAGTAGCCAGAAATTCTTGGAGATGGCTGCATAGGCGCACAGGAGCGCTGAAAAGACCGCTACTAAGAGACCCAATTGAAAAGAAATCTTGCGACCAAAGTAATTTTGGGATTTGGCCACAATCGAGGTGGAGAATGCGCCGCCCACAACATAGCCCATCACGGGTAGGGTGGCCATCCAGGCAACCGGGCTCAGACTGAGTCCAACCAGGCCATTAATGGCAATAAAGGTCACATTATTAGTTAAAAACAAGCCTTGGCAAAGGATCAACAGAACAAGGTTTTTGTTGAGCAGAGGGTGCTTGTTAGTCATGTATCGCAGTTTACGTTGTCAGTGGATGGGGGATTGGCTTGGTGGATTCCCTTAAATTGACCGACTTCAGTCAATTTGGCGCCCAATTCCCCCTAATTTACTGGGGTCGATGATTTAAAATGGATGTCTCGGTCCAGTGCGTGAAATTACACCCAAGACAGCCAAAAGCGCCTGAAGTGTTGCGTGCGGAATACGAGAGTGGTTCGGTATAAGACCGAGCCCTAATATTTATCAATATCGAGGAAACATCAATGGCTTCAGAGAAATCAAAGATCATTTACACGCTGACAGACGAAGCGCCCTTATTGGCGACCTGTGCATTTTTACCAATCATTCGTACATTTACAGCGCCAGCTGGAGTACAGGTTGTTGAGAGCGACATTTCTGTTGCGGCACGTATCTTGGCGGAGTTCTCCGATTGCCTAACTGCTGAGCAGAAAGTTCCTGATAATTTGGCTGAGCTTGGCCGCATGACTTTATTGCCTGATACCAACATTATTAAGTTGCCTAACATCAGTGCCTCAGTTCCACAATTGCTCGCTGCAATCAAAGAATTGCAATCTAAGGGTTACAAGATTCCTGATTTCCCAGAAGATCCTAAGGATGATGCTGAAAAATCAATCCGTACCCGCTATTCCAAATGCCTAGGTAGTGCAGTAAACCCAGTATTGCGCGAAGGTAATTCTGATCGCCGTGCACCGAATGCGGTTAAGCGTTATGCCCGCAAGAATCCACACTCGATGGGTGATTGGAGTCAAGCTTCCCGTACGCACGTATCCCACATGCATGGCGGTGACTTCTACGCTGGTGAGAAGTCAATGACCATGACTAAAGCATGTGATGTGAAGATGGACTTAGTAACGAAGAGCGGCAAGACGATTGTTCTTAAGCCAAAAGTCTCCTTGCTTGCTGGCGAAATCATTGACAGCATGTACATGAGTAAGAAAGCACTTTGCGAATTCTACGAAAAAGAGATCGAAGATGCTTACAAGACTGGCATGATGTTGTCCTTGCACGTGAAGGCAACCATGATGAAGGTGTCACACCCAATCGTGTTCGGTCACGCAGTCAAGATTTTCTATAAAGATGCATTCGAAAAGCACGCCAAGTTGTTTGAAGAGTTAGGCGTTAATCCTAACAACGGTATGAGCAGCTTGTATGACAAGATCAAAACTTTGCCAGAATCTAAGCGCGAAGAAATCATTCAAGATTTGCATGCTTGCCATGAGCACCGCCCAGCATTGGCGATGGTGGATTCTGCTAAAGGTATCACCAACCTCCATTCACCAAGCGATGTGATTGTGGATGCATCGATGCCAGCCATGATTCGTGTTGGCGGCAAGATGTGGGGTGCTGATGGCCGTTTGCATGACACCAAGGCAGTGATTCCAGAAAGTACCTTTGCCCGTATTTACCAAGAGATGATTAACTTCTGTAAGACTCACGGTAACTTCGATCCAAAAACGATGGGTACGGTGCCGAACGTGGGCTTGATGGCTCAGCAGGCAGAAGAGTACGGCTCACATGACAAGACTTTTGAAATTCCTGAAGCTGGTGTAGCCCGCATTGTTGCTGATGACGGCACAGTATTGCTTGAGCAGAATGTAGAAGAAGGTGATATCTGGCGTATGTGTCAGGTTAAAGATGCGCCGATTCGTGACTGGGTCAAGTTGGCAGTCAACCGCGCACGCTTATCCAATACTCCAGCAGTGTTCTGGTTGGATGAGTACCGTCCACATGAAGCGGAGTTGATTAAGAAGGTACAAACCTATCTGAAAGATTACGATTTGACTGGTGTAGATATTCAGATCATGTCTCAAACTCGTGCAATGCGCTTTACATTGGAGCGCGTGATTCGTGGCAAAGATACGATCTCTGTGACAGGTAACATCCTGCGTGATTACCTCACTGACTTGTTCCCAATTATGGAGCTTGGTACTAGCGCCAAAATGTTGTCTATCGTGCCGTTGATGGCGGGCGGTGGCCTCTTCGAAACTGGAGCAGGCGGTTCTGCTCCGAAACACGTGCAGCAGTTAGTTGAAGAGAATCATTTGCGTTGGGATTCTTTAGGTGAGTTCTTGGCCTTAGCCGTTTCATTGGAGGATATTGGCGATAAAACCAATAATCCAAAGGTGAAGATTTTGGCTCGCACTCTGGATGAAGCTACCGGTACATTATTGGATAACAATAAGTCACCATCGCCACGTACTGGTGAGTTGGATAACCGCGGTAGCCAGTTCTACTTGGCAATGTACTGGGCTCAAGCCTTGGCTGCACAAACTGAAGACAAAGAGCTGCAAGCTCACTTTGCTCCGATTGCAAAAGCTTTGACTGAGAACGAGCAAAAGATTGTTGCTGAGCTCAAAGCGGTACAAGGTAAGCCAGCGGATATTGGTGGCTACTTTATGCCTGATCAAGCCAAGTTCAAAGCAGTGATGTGCCCAAGCACGACACTGAATGACATCTTGAAAAAAGCAGCAGCATAAGCTGAGTGAGTTTCACAAAAAAGGCAAACCACACGGTTTGCCTTTTTTCTTATGCACAACGGAAATACTTATGCATTCATATACTGTTCTTCTTGATACGTACTGACCCATTGCGGTCTGTATACCAAAAGAATAGCCAGCAGCATTCCTGAAAGCGAGCCCTCCATAAAAGAGAGGACGAGCAAGCCTAAAAACCAGCCTAAGGGGTCACTAGTTCCAAATGAACTTATCTGAAAGATCTGCTGTAAGCCAAAAATGAGGAGGCCAGTCACAAAGGTGCTGATGAAGGCGGCTAAATAGCCATTGCCTAAGATGAGAATAAACAAGTGTTTAGGTAGAAGCTTCTGAACGGCCTTCATCACACCACAAGCTACCAAAGCCGGAATGACGCTGACTAGCACGTAATGCCGTGAGGCTTCGACTAAGTCTCCGCTAATACCAAACACCCCCACCAAGGCGACGATAAACAGCAGGGTAATGGCGCTCCAGAATCCAAATAAGGCAACTAGGAGTGAGGCACCAAAAAAATGAAAGGACAGATCAATCAAGTTATCGATATTGCTATTAGGGAGGTGGGCGCGAAGATTCCAGGCGAGCGCTAATAGCAGGACGCAGGAAATGAAGATATTTCTGAGGCGAGCTTGCATTAAAACGCCATGACGGCACTTAAAAACACCTAACAAGAAAATGGCGCTTGCAGACAAAATCCAAGCCATGCTGACCTCATAAAAGGGGGTAAAAGCCTGATTTGACTCGTTTCTATCCAATGGGGGTATTGGATTTAACCCTATTACCTGGAGAGGGTTCAGCAATAAATCCTTAAGCGTAGGAGAATGAAACATATTCATCATGCAGTCTGACATCCATCAAAGAGCTATTGATATGTACATAAACGACCCTAAGCAACTTTCTCAGGAAATTACCCCCAAAGTAGTTTTTGAGGGGCGTCGCGACTTGATTAAAAGTGCTGCCGCCGGCACTTTTGGATTAGCGCTTGCACCGTGGTTCTCGCGAGAGGCTCTCGCCAGCAATCCTCAAAAGTTACTTGCCACGCTAAACCCAAACTTTGCTTTAAAAGATGAGACTACAAGTTATAAGTATGTAACCGGCTATAACAATTTCTATGAGTTCGGCACGGATAAGTCGGATCCCGCCGCCTATGCCGAGAGCTTGCAAACTCGGCCATGGACAGTCTCAATTGAAGGTTTAGTTAAAAAGCCAGTGACCTTAGATATCGATGCACTGCTCAAACTCGCTCCGATGGAGGAGCGTATTTATCGTATGCGTTGTGTTGAGGGTTGGTCGATGGTCATCCCTTGGGATGGCTACTCCCTTTCAAAATTACTCAATCAGGTTCAGCCTTTAGGCTCTGCCAAGTATGTTGAATTTATTTCCCTGGCAGATCGCAAGCAAATGCCTGGCCTGAAGAGTCAAATTATTGAATGGCCTTATCGCGAGGGCTTGCGTTTAGATGAGGCCATGAACCCACTGACGTTGCTGACCTTTGGTCTGTATGGAGAAACATTGCCCAAACAAAATGGCGCCCCCGTGCGCATCGTGGTGCCCTGGAAGTATGGCTTTAAGAGCGCTAAGTCGATTGTCAAAATTCGTTTGACGGAAGAGATGCCTAAGACCAGTTGGAGTCAGTTCGACGCCAGAGAGTATGGCTTTTATTCCAACGTCAATCCTTTGGTGGATCATCCGCGCTGGAGTCAGGCGACAGAGCGCCGGATTGGTGATTCCAAGGGAGTCTTTGCTCCAAAAATGAAAACCCAAATGTTTAATGGATATGGCGATCAGGTGGCGAGCATGTATGCCGGGATGGATTTGAAGAAATTTTATTAACGCCAAGCGATAAGTAAAGTTTGATGAAGTTATTGATTTTTCTGCTGGCACTCTTGCCTCTGGATCGTTTGATTTGGCTGGGCTTTACCGATGGCTTAGGTGCCAATCCTATTGAGTTCATTACACGCTCCACTGGAACGTGGGCGCTCGTTTTCTTGTGTTTGACACTAGCGATGACACCATTGCGTTTACTAACTAATGTAAGTTCATGGATTCGGTATCGCAGAATGTTGGGATTATTTAGTTTTTTCTATGCTTGTCTGCATTTTGGAATTTGGCTTTGGCTGGATCAAGATTTTGATCTGGCAGAAATGTTAAGAGATGTGCTCAAGCGACCATTTATCACCATGGGATTTATCAGTCTTGTTTTGCTGATTCCGCTAGCCTTGACCTCTACCCATTGGGCTCAAAGAAGGCTGGGTCGCCGTTGGTCGCAATTGCATCGACTGATTTATCTCATAGCTTGCACCGTGATCCTGCACTATTGGTGGCATAAGGAGGGTAAAAACGATCTTGATGCCGTAATAATCTATGCAATCGTTTTGCTATTGCTGTTATGTTGTAGGATTCCCTATATTCGCAAGCTCTTGGGCAAGCGATCTACCGTCTAAAGATACCCCTCCCATGATCCTGTTTTCATCTTCTCGTGCTGCATTCATTTCCACATTTTTCTTACTACTGGTTTGCTTTGGATCCCCTCAGGTCATAGCCCAGCAAGCAGACCAGAGTGTGAAGACCATAGCTACCTTAGATGTACCTCGCTATCTAGGTGCTTGGTACGAGATTGCAAAATTTCCGAATTGGTTTCAAAGAAAATGCGCTTCCAATACCAAGGCTGTATATAGCGCTAAGTCAGATGGCAATCTGCGAGTCCAGAATAGCTGCAAAACCGCCAGTGGAGAAACTACAGAAGCAGAGGGCTTAGCTCGCCAAATTGGCGCTAAGGATTCCCCAAAATTAGAAGTGCGCTTTGCTCCTGAATGGCTTTCATTTATACCTTTGGTATGGGGCGATTACTGGGTGATTGATTTGGATCCGCAATATCAGGTGGCAGCTGTCAGTGATCCAAGAAGAGAGTATCTGTGGGTTTTATCGAGATCGCCGCAGATCGATCCCAAAGTCTACGCCGATTTATTGCAGCGCCTTAAGAAGCAGCAATTTGATATTCAAAAACTTGAACTGACTACTCAGAAGAATTAAGGTGTCTCAAAAGCGCATAGATAATTATTTACTCCCGCCCGGAATAGAAATTTTCGAGCGTGGGTGGTTATCAGCAAATAATATTTTGCTCTTTGGCGAGGCTGATGTTTCCCTAGTCGATACTGGGTACTGCTCACACCAGCAGATGACTGTCGACTTAGTTAGCAATGCGCTTAAACGGCATGGCTTAAGAACCCTGAATAAAGTAGTCAACACCCATTTGCATTCAGATCACTGCGGCGGTAACGCGGCTTTGTCAGCCGTGTTTGATTGTGATATTTGGATACCAGAATCTGAGGCAATTGCAGTAAAAAACTGGGATGAGAATTTACTCAGCTTCCAGCAGTTGGGACAAGAGTGTCCGCGTTTTGCCCATCAAGCTCTGCTAGTGCCTGGGGAGGAGATTGTCTTAGGCTCCTATCGCTGGCAGATTCTTGCAGCACCGGGGCATGACAATCACTCAATAATGCTGTATCAAGATCAATATCAAATATTGATCTCTGCGGATGCGCTGTGGGAAGAGGGTTTTGGCGTAATCTTCCCTGAGCTCTGGGGTGAGGGTGGATTTGAAGAAGTGGCACAAACTCTAGAGCTAATCGAAAGTCTTCAGGTCTCCCTAGTGATTCCGGGGCACGGGAAACCTTTTACTGATGTAAAGAAGTCCATTGAGACCGCTAAATCTCGTCTAGATTACCTCTCAAGCGATGTCGATCGTAATGCTCGTCATGGAGCGAAGGTGCTCTTAAAGTACAAGCTATTGGAATGGCGCAACCAGGAAATGGTGAAAGTTAAGCAGTGGATTGAAGCTACCCCAGCCCTGGAAAGCGTTCGCCAGCAACTCAATCTGAGTGCGGAGGATTTTCAAACTTGGTTAGTGCAGGCTTTGGTGAAATCAAAGGCAGCAACTGTTGAAAAGAACTGCTTAGTCAATCTAGACTAAAACCTTCTTTAGAAATTGAACGACAGCTTGCCATAAAAAGACCAGTCGTAAACAGCGTAACTTTGTACTACTTGTTTGCTGGCACCTACTGCAAATAAGAAATTTTTATTGAGGCGATGGGTCAGCATGGCATCGAGCGGGACAAACCAACCGCCACCGCCACCAGTATTCAAGATGATTCCGTTTTCATCCCACAGTCGAATTTGAGTATCAGGAAAGACATTAAATCCCAGTGTTGGGAAGATATTGAGGTTGCGAGCTAGGGGTGGTTGATTGGGATTATTGGCTAATGAATTTCCCTTGCTATCAAAGCCATACATATATCGTAGAAGTGGTGAAAAGTCGGAGAGACGCGAGCTGCCATCTTTGCTGGGCACATATACCGTGCCAATCTGAGGTCCAACTGCCCATTGCCCATTATTGCCAAATGGAAAAATGACTCGACCGCCCAATGTACCCTCCCAGTTTTTTAGAACATCAGGGTGATTGCCCCAAACTGTCAGCATGGTATTGCCGGCGTTATAGGTCCCAGATGATTGCTCTGAAAGGGTGGGTCCATAAGTTGAAACGTAGGAGGTGTCGAGTCGCATAGTGCCTCGCCACCGGTCAAACTGGAGAGGTTGGTAATAACGCAGCTTCAAGGTATCACTTTGAGTTTGCTCTCCAAAAGCGTTGTGGTATCCCCAAAACTCGAGAACCCGCTGACTTGAATACTGATCAGACGCTTTCTCTAGGTTTAAAAAACCTCCAGAGAACTTGCTTTCATCGGCCATGGCTCCACCCACCAATCCCAGAAGGATCAATGAAGTCAGGGGGCGAGTCAAAATACGCAACAATCTCATATACGCAGTAATATAAATGACTCAGACAATGACAAACAATAAGTAGAGATATATGGAACATACAGTTTTAGTGACCGGCGCTACAGCCGGCTTCGGCGAAGCAACTGCCAGACGATTTCTGGCAAATGGCCATCAAGTTATCGCTTTAGGAAGAAGGGTGGAGCGCCTAGAGGCCTTAAAGGCATCTCTCTCAGCAGAACAGCAGAAAAAATTGCTGACCTTGGCCGTCGATGTATGCGATAGCGCTAAAGTGGATGGTCTTGCTGCCACATTACCAGCAGACTTTGCCAAAGTAACGGTGCTGGTCAATAACGCTGGATTGGCTTTAGGTCTAGAACCAGCGCATCAAGCCTATCTCACCGACTGGGATCAAATGATTGATACCAATATTAAGGGCTTGGTCCATATGACGCGCGCTTTCTTGCCGGGCATGGTGGAGCGTAAATGTGGACACGTGATTAATTTAGGTTCTGTCGCGGCGAGCTACCCTTATCCTGGTGGCAATGTTTACGGAGGGACCAAGGCATTTGTGCAGCAATTTAGCTTAAATCTCAGGGCGGATTTAATTGGTACGCCAGTTCGCGTTACTTGCGTTGAGCCTGGCATGTGCTCAGGCACGGAATTTTCGAATGTGCGCTTTAAAGGGGATGATGCTAAAGCCGATAAGGTCTATACCGGTGTGAAGGCCTTGAGTGCGGATGATGTTGCTGAGGCTATTTACTGGTCTGCTAACTTACCAAGCCATATGAATATTAATTTGGTGGAGTTAATGCCAGTGCAACAAGCCTTCAATCCTTTTAATGTTCACCGTGGTGAGTTTTAAGAAAAGCTAGAGTGTAGGCTTCCATTTGTAAAATTGGGGATAGACGCGCATTACTACCGGACCATCAAAATCCCAAGATTTGCAAGTTCCTAAATAGAGCGGCGGTTTATTCTCATCTGGATCAAATAGGGCGCCAGGGATAGACTGAAAAGCGGCGGTTGCGATATTGCTGAGAAGCTCTCGCAAATGCGTGCATCCCTTAATTCCACCAAGATGTTCATTGATGGTTTTACGCCAACCTTTACCCAGGCGCGTCCCAATGAGTGCATCCATTGGGGGGATTACTTGAGGGCATTCTGGATGAGGGTGGCTATCCATTGCAACCTCAATTGCTTGAATCACCAATTCAGTATTGACGGTAATCCGAACCCACATATCGTGAAAAGCTTGGCCGGGCTCCCAAGTTTTTCCACCGGTAGTAAAGGGATGAAATTTAAAGTCTCGTAGATGGGCTTCAATATCCCATAAGCCATCTTCTCGAGCGTAGCCCTGAAAAGTAATTTCGCGGGTATGGAGTGGGTTTCTGGGTGCTGGAGTAGAGAGCATAAGGGCAGTAAGTGATAAACGATAAAACGGTATTTACTCATCATAACGACTTCATTTGCCGGTCGCGCAGTCAGTCAGCTTTGTAGTATTCTCGGCAAGATATGGCCAAACCAATTTCTCTCGAAAAAATATTATTTAGCCAAGGATTTGGCACTAGGCGCTATTGCAGTGATTTAGTCTATGCCGACCTAGTGAAGGTAAATGGTGTTTTAGCAGAAGATCCTGAGGAGCGCATTGCGACTGAGGGATTGATGCTAAATGTAGAGGGTAAAGATTGGGAGTTTCATGAAAAGGCCTATATTGCCTTTAATAAGCCACCAAACTATGAGTGCTCTCATAAAACCACACATCACCCCAGTGTTTATAGCTTATTGCCTAAGCCGTTTGTAGAGCGTGGCTTGCAATGCGTTGGCCGCTTGGACTTCGATACCACTGGCCTCATTTTGATTTCAGACGATGGTCAATTTATTCACAAGATGACTACGCCAAAGAAAAACATTGGCAAAGTGTATGAGATCACTACCCCCGAACCTATCACCCAAAAACAGATCGACCATTTACTGAACGGGGTTGTGCTGGATGATGATCCAAAGCCTTGTTTTGCTACGGCATGCAAGCAGTTGAGCGAACATGTTTTAGCAATGACTATTGTTGAGGGGCGTTACCATCAAGTGAAGCGAATGATGGCGGCAGTTGGTAATCATGTTGCCAAGCTTCATCGCTCTGAAATCGGGCAATATGTGATGCCTGCGGATATAGCCGAGGGGGAATGGCGTTGGCTGTATCCAGAAGATTTACAAATGCTATCTAAAAGTGTGGATACCCCCAGTGCCTAAGCCAAAACTAGTTACAAGCGATTTTGATTTTGAAAAAATTCTGCCTGAATGGCAGGTCGACCACGGTACTCAAGAGTTAGGTCGGGTCTTTGTGTTTAAAGACTTTAAAAGTGCCTTTGAGTTTATGACGCTGTGTGCAAACTTCGCCGAGGAATTAGACCATCATCCCGATTGGTCGAATTCATGGAATAAGGTGTCAGTGCGTTTGAGCACCCATTCAATGAAGTCTTTGACTGAGCTCGATATCACCATGGCATGCGCCATGGATCAATTCGCCCTTCAAGTTAAAGGCTAGTTCGTTTACTGAACTTCCTCATCCTCTTCATCTTCTGAGGTAATACTCATCAGAATAGTTGCCAATAAACCATAAACAACTTCAGTGGCGATCATGCCATCTTCATCAAGCTCATCAATCAGATCATTCAGGCAATCTTCTGTTGGCTCATTTAAGAGAGTCATGGCGCATTCGCACCCATAGTCAAAATCTTCGTCGTTTTGGGTTTGAGTGTCGTTCGTCATAGGAATCCTTTAGGTGATGCTGCAGAATAGCAAATAAAGGCTCACTAGCCCAGCCCTATTATTTCAGGAGCGCAAGAACTTCTTTGAAGACTGGATTTTGAGCGCTCTTTAACCATTCAAATCCCAGCATTTCTGCGGTAATTGGTCTAGCACCGGCTGCATGCAGTCGATCAAGGGCAATTTGCTTATCAAGCGTACGGCGCGAGCCAACCCCATCCACCACCACTGATACATCAAAGCCTTCATCGATCAGTTTGAGTGCTGTTTGCATGAGGCAAACATGGGTTTCGCAGCCCATCAGAATGCATTGTCTGCGGCCATCTGAGATGGCTGCTATGAGGCCATCAGCGCAGGCATTGAAATGCTCCTTGCTAATAGTTTTGCTGCAAAACGATTTGATGGATTCAATATTGCTCCCTAGACTTTTTGGGCTTTGCTCGGTTCCAATAATCGGAATCTCGAGCAGTTGAGCAATCTTGGCAATCCGGATGCACTGATTGAGAATGGCCTCACCTTGATCAATTGCGGGCATCAGACGCCCCTGTAAGTCAATGAGGATGAGGGTGGATGACTCCGAATGAATGTGATTGGATGTATGCATAGCTATAGTGTTCAGAGTTTTAGTTTGACAATTTTAAAGTCGGGATCTTCATCTGGGTTGCTAATCTGAAATCCTAACTCTGAAACTAAGTGCAACATTTTTAGGTTTTTACTTAAGACATAGCCAAGCATTTCTTCTAATCCGTTTTCTTTTGCACATGCAATCAGGTCAAGCATTAAATGCGTACCGATGCCATGTGTAGTGTGGTCATCACTGACGCTGAGAGAGAACTCACACGTATTTTGATTGGGTGGAGTCACGTACCGTGAGATACCTACAATCTCCTCGATACCTGTTTGATTTGGCATGACTGCCACGAGAGCCATTTCCTTTTTGTAGTCCAAGTGCAAAATATCATCCAAAAATGCATCAGGAAGTTTGGAGATTGCATGGGCAAATCTCATATATCGGCTATCAGGCGAGAGATGATTAAATAAGCCAATGATTCCGTCACGATCATCTAGCTGGATAGGGCGTATGAGGTAGCATTCGCCGCTATCAAGGCCGTCAGTCTGATTGGAAAAAGAAATAGGTGTCTTCATGAATGAGAGGTAGGTAAGACATGAGGCTTTAGGATACCTTTATATATACGAATCCACACCCATTTAGCCCTAAAATAGCTATTCCACCCTATCGTCATCGGTCATTTCCTCATGATTTCCTTGGTTCAGGCTTTTAATGATCACTCCTCTGCCTTTTTTATCTTGGCTGCGATTAGCGTCATTATTGTGGGCATTTCTAAAAGTGGATTTGGTGCAGGCCTAGGAGTACTGTCCTTGCCGCTGATGGCTAGTCAGTCCAGCATCAATGAGGCTCTAGCAATCTTATTGCCACTCTTAATTGCAATTGATTTGGTTGGTTTGCGACGATTTCTCAAGAATGCCGATTGGCGAATACTGAAGTTGGTTTTATTACCCGCTGCATTTGGAATGCTTTTGGGCTATCTCTTTTTTTCGGCCATTACCCCGAAGATCCTTTCACTCTCAATTGGCATCTTTACATTGCTCTTTTTGATCCAAAGTGTAGTGATGTCGCGCATTGATCTAAAAGGAGCTAAGCCATTTCCCTGGTTAGGCAGATTGATGGGGGGCGTATCCGGCTTCACTTCTTTTGTGGCGCACATAGGCGGGCCTCCCATCACAATCTATATGCTCAGAGAGAAAGTCTCCCCCATGGTGTACACCTCAACCTTGGGTATCTTTTTCACTGTGATTAATTTCGGGAAGCTAGTTCCTTACGCTTATCTTGATTTACTGAACTTCAATCAATTAGCCACTTCAATACTGTTTTTGCCCTTAGTGCCAGTAGGCGTCTACCTAGGATTTTATTTGGCTAAAAAGATTTCGGCTAAGTGGTACTACATCACCGTCCAGTTTTTCTTATTGCTTGCTAGTATTAAATTAATTGCCGATGGCTTGCTCGCCTAGGTATAAAAAAGAAAGCATGATGACTATATCCATTCGGTGTACAGCAATCACGATATGTATCTTTGCTTATAGTTACGCCATTTCACCAACTGTGATCGCACAAACATTTTCACCTTATACACCTGCGCAAATTCAGGAGTTTAATAATCAAGCTATTGCGCCAATCGAGACTCCTTCAGGCCCAGTTTATGTAGAGCGGCCACCTGTTAGTCAGCAGCCCAAAGTGCCATTTGATTCTCGCTATATCAAAAATCCAGATGGTGAAGAGCAGGCCGAAGCACAAGGCGCTGAATCAGCCGCACCATTTGAGCCAATCCCCGCAACCTTCACCTTCTGACACTAGCTAGCTGGTAACATTGCTTCAATATTTTAGAAAAGAGTTATTTATGAAATTCCATTCCATTCGTTTTATTGCAAGTGCTCTGATAGCCTTCGGCTTTGTAAGCGCTGCATATTCCCAAAATTCTTTGCCAGTCAATGCTGCCGCCTCTGTTAATGGATTCATCATTTCCAATGACGCTGTTGAGCAAGGTATCCAAGCGGCCTTATCTCAGGGTCAAAAAGATTCACCAGAGCTACGTAAAGCAGTGCTTGGAAAAATGATTGAAATCTCACTCTTATCGCAACAGGCTGATAAAGATGGGCTTGCTAATTCTGATAGAGCCAATAGTCAGCTAGCCCTCATTCGTCAAAATTATTTAGCAGACTTAGAGTTGTCGACTTATATGTCGCAAAATCCTGTGAGCGATGCTGATGTGCAAGCGGAGTACAACCGCGAGATTGCTTCTTTGGGCCCGCAAGGCATGATTGTGGAATACAAGGTCAGTGATATCGCTGTTGCTACTGAAGCTGACGCCCAGGCCGCCCTAGCTAGGATTAAAAAAGGCGAGTCTTTTGATAAGGTGGCTAGGAGTGTTTCTCTGGCGCCAAATAAAGTGCAGGGTGGGGCTGTAGGCTGGGTGCAAGCAGGTCAGACATTGCCACAAATTGCTAGTGCTCTGACTACTCTTGCCAAGGGTCAAGTTTCACCAGCACCAATTCAGATGCCGCAAGGTTGGTATTTGATTAAGTTAGAAGATAAAAAATCTAGCAAGCCGCCTACTTTTGAGCAGGCTAAAGCAGCCATTCGTAATGGATTGATGCAGAAAAAACAGTTTGAATTCTTATCCCAATTGCGTCAGGGCGCGAATATCGTCGTACGCTAATTAATCTAGTGGGGTTAAAAAGGGTGCCTGTGGGTGCCCTTTTCTATTTCTGCCAGCCTCTAGTGGTATTTCTCTATCTCCATACCAGCCATTCGGGAGTAGATTGAAAAAATCACAAATAAACAAGGGGAGTGCAAATGAGCAAGAATCCATTTGATTTAGGTGCAATTGCAAATCAGACCAAAGGTATGAAGGCAGCTCAGGCGGCTGGCCAAGCGGCACTCACAAGCGCCCAGGAGATTGCTCAATTAAATCAGCGTGCTGCACAAGAGCTTTCTGCTCGATTGCAAGCTAAGGTTGCAGAGCTCATGAAAACCCAGGATCCCAAGGCAGCATTTGATTATGTCCACGCTGAGGTTTTGCAAGATGCTGCAAAAGAAGTGGCTGATTATCAAGCCCAACTTTTTCAAGCTTTAGCTAGCGGAAATAAAGAATTGGCCAAAATTGCCGAGACAATGATTAAAGACTCTCAGCATGACTTAATCCATTTCGTGAATGAAGCTACTCAAAATGCTCCAGCAGGAACCGAGCCCTATACCTCTGTATTCAAAGCCTCATTCAATAATGCACTTCAGAATTTTGAATTGATTCGTGCGGCAATGGCAGACTCATTTGCTGGCTTTGAGAAAAATGTTGAAAATATGAGTAAGTTTTCATCAGTGCAAAAAAGCAGTTCTTCATCCAAGTCAAAAAAGAAATAGCGTTTTTTATATTACTAATTTGGCGATCATGGAATACAGGGGAATGCCTAAAATAATATTGAATGGGAAGGTGATTCCCAGCGACATTCCCATATAGAGCCCGGGATTTACTTCGGGCAAGGCGTGTCGTAAAACAGCAGGTACGGCAATGTAAGAGGCGCTAGAGGCAAGAACCATTAGAAGTATGGTGTTCCCCAGTGGCAGCCCCACAAGCTTGCAGAGTCCCAATGCGATGAGGGCATGTGAAAAGGGTGAGCCAATCGCATAAAGCAAGGTGATAGTTGGTTTTCCACGCAGGTCTTTAATATTTCTGGCTGCCATTAAACCCATGTCCAGGAGGAAAAATGCGAGCATTCCCTTGAAGAGATCAATTGAAAATGGCGCCATGAGCTTCTGACCTGCATCCCCGCTGATTAGGCCCACGACCATCGACCCCAGCAAGAGAAGTTGTGCACCATCGGTAAATGACTCATGCAGTATCTTTGAGATGCCTGTTTGTTGATACCCATTTTTAGTCTGGTTTATTTGTGTAGCCCTCGCTTTGTTTGCTAAAACGATTGCAAAAATAACCGCCGGGGACTCCATGAGAGCCATCGCCGCAGCCATGTGGCCGCCATAACTGATATTGAATTGATCTAAGTATTGGGTGGCTGTAATAAATGTGACCGCACTGACTGAACCATAGGTAGCGGCAACGGCTGCTGCATCAAATGCATTCAATTTAGTTCTCAGAATTTGATAGCCAATGATGGGAATAAGAATGGCCAGAAATATAGCAAGACCGAGAGAGAGTGCAATCTCTACAGTAAAGCCTGACTTATGTAGGGCAAATCCTCCTTTGAGGCCTAATGCCATTAATAAGTAGAGCGATAGAAATCGAGCGATTGGTTGCGGGATTTCTAGATTCGATTTCACGGCACCAGCAAATGCACCAAATATAAAAAAGAGAATTGCTGGGTCTAAAAAATTTGCCATAGCCTAACGCCTAATAATTGCCTCTACTAGTGGGTGCTGAATTTTCTTTTCCGAGCGAATGGCATAAAAATATTCATAGATATCTTCGCACTTACCAATCATTTCGATGTGATAGGTTTCTTGCAAATCTTTTCTAATACTTTCGCCGGCAGGAAACACTCCAAGGCCACTCGCTGCAAAGGTTTTTAGTAGGGCGCTATCCTCAAACTCTCCAGCAATATTGGGGTTTATGCCATTTTCGGCAAACCATTGATCTATCAAATGCCGAACCTTCGAGTGGGAGGTTGGCAGCAAAATGGGTAAATCATTCAGACAGGCTGGAAATGCTTTCTTAGATTGCTTAAGTAGCTTCTTAGGGCCAAACCAGGCTATCGATGACTTTATTAATTCTTCGCTGTAAACATGTAGATTTTTGTTTATTGGTGCAGGCCTATCAGCAAGAACAATATCTAATCTATGCAAGGCTAGATCTGCTAAAAGATCTTCAAATTCACCTTCATGCGCAATGAGCTGCACATCATTTTTTTCCAGAATAGGTTCTAGTAGCTGTCTAGTTACCAGCTTTGGCAGACCATCTGATACTCCAACTGTAATTTTAATTTTAGGAGAGCTTGCAGCCTCTCTGACTGCTTCGGGCAATCGCTCCCCTAAGAGAAAGATTTGATCGGCAATTTCAAGGGCGGCATATCCAGACTCGGTTAACGCAATCCCGCGACCGGCCGGCTTAAATAGGAGATATCCAAGCGATTTTTCTAATTCATGCACTTGGGCGCTAATTGTCTGGATTGCGATATTGAGGCGTTCAGCGGCCTTAGACATGCTGCCTTCTTTAGCAACTACCCAAAAGTAGTAAAGGTGGCGATAGTTATAGAGCATTTTAATTGTCAGTTTTTTACGAAATTATTATCAATATATATCTGCTTTTAGTTAAGTGCAAATCGGCCTACATTAACCCCATGGAAATCCATGGAATCCATGGGTAATTATTTGAGGAGATGAAATTGGAACTATTTAGCCCGGAATTCTTTTCGGCTTTGCTCGCAATTATCGTGATTGATTTAGTGCTTGCGGGGGATAACGCGATTGTGATTGCGATGGCTGCTAGAAACTTGCCAGCGCATCTACAGAAAAAAGCAATCGTTTGGGGTGCTGTAGGCGCTATTGCTGTCAGAAGCGCTATGACTTTAGTGGTCGTCTATTTATTGAAGATCCCTGGCCTGATGTTGATAGGTGGCTTGCTATTGGTTTGGATTGCTTATCGCCTACTGAATCCTGAACAAGAAAAGGATGAGCACGGCCAAGCCTCCACTACCTTTTGGGGCGCAATGAAAACTATTGTGATTGCAGATGCCATCATGGGTCTCGATAATGTTCTCGCAGTAGCGGGCGCATCACACGGCAGTTATGTGCTTGTAGTCCTAGGATTATTAATTAGCATTCCAGTAGTCATTTGGGGGTCTACACAAATACTCAAGCTCGTTGAGCGCTACCCTTCTGTGACTTACTTGGGTGCTGGTGTGCTCGCATGGACTGCCGCAAAGATGATGATTTCTGAGCCTCTATCTCAAGAGTGGCTTGCTTCCCAGGGCCCTGCTTTGGAATACGTGATTCAAGTAGCTGTTGTGTCGGGTGTATTAGCTAGTGGTTTTATTAGAAGTAGGCGTGCGCTTGAAGGTGTGATTGCTCCTTCGGTTGTAGTTCCGGAGTCGGCAAAAGTGGTTTTACAAGAGCAGTCCCCTAATTTTGGAGAAAACATAATGAATAAAATATTAATTCCTGTGGATGGTTCAAAAAACTCAGACATGGCAGTAAAGCATGCTGTGAAAACTTATGGGCAAGATGCCGGTGCACATTTTTATCTGTGCAATGTGCAGCCTACTTTATATCGTCACATTGGTAAATTTTTGAGCAAACAAACTATTAATGAGTGGCATGCTGAGCGTGCAGCTGAAGCTGTAGCCTCAGCATCTGCTTATCTTGAAAAGCATGGCTTGAACTTTACTTTTACCTATGTCTGTGGAGACAAGGGCAGCGCTATTCGTGATGAAGCGATGCGGCTTGAGTGCAATCGTATTGTGATTGGTACTTCAAAGAAAAACTCGCTAAGCCGTTTATTTGAAAACTCAACTACGGCTAGGTTGCTAGAAATTAGCGATATTCCTGTAGAGGTGGTGACTGGCAGCACATTACCTGTACTGGAGCGTTGGGGTATTCCAGCCCTGGGTGCTGGCGCAGCAACCGCGCTGATGGCTGTAGTGATTGATTAGTTTTAATCCTGCTGTTCTCTTTTATGCCCTCTTCCCGAGGGCATTTTTTTATCTATATATATTCAGTTAAATACTGAATTAAATTCAATTTAATTCCTCTTTATTAGGATAGAAATGCTATGTATTCTGATCCTGTATTTAACAAAGGAGATGTCAATGAATGTGATCTTAGATTCTAGAGAAGAAATAGAACCGGAGTTGAAGGCTTTTACTGAGAACAGGGTGAAGTTCTCCTTAAAGCGACTTTTCTGGATGGTGCGCAAAATTAAGATTCAATACACTGCAGTTGCATCGTCGAAGACGACTTGTAATCAACATTGCAAGATTTGCTTGGAGACATTTGATCATCATCAAATCGAAGTGAGCATGGCGGCAAGAGACAAGCGGATGGCTTTGGAAATGTGTCTTAAGAAAATCTATAAACTTGTTCAAAAGACATTCCATAAAAGTCAGCAATATGGACGATTTTCAAAACACGTCTATGTATGAGCAATTGGGGCCCCATACAATCGATTTGTCATAAGTATGATCTAATTAGTCCTACACATGTGGGGAGTAGCCTGCTCAGTCAGCTGAGTCCTATATATCGTCAATTCGGCCCTTGGGCTCGGTATATAGGTGAATCAATATCAAGGCAAGACCATTTTAATTTTTATAAATGGTTATCTTTTGAATTTGCAGCCCCAAGCCTTGATTTCCCCACTCAAAACCGTGCCTTTATCCCTTATTTGGGGAATTTCACGTATCTCCCCTTTAATAGGGCGAGATAATGAATGATCTTATTTGTTCTCTAAAATTGTCGTAATGAAACGCTTAGCCCCAGCATTGATCTTTGTAGTCTGCGTCCTCTTTGCGGGCGGCGTCAGTGCACAAGCTCAAAAGCCACTTACACTCAATGAACTCATTGGGCTAGCATTGGAGTCAAGCCCTCAAGTGCTGGCAGCGCGCGATCAATCTAAGGCAATTAAGGGGCAACTTTCTTCCGCTCGGGCAATTCCAAATCCTGAGTTTGAGTTGAATACTGGTCAACAAAGATCTGCATCAGGCCCATTAACCACAGGCAATGTGTCGTCGTGGTCAGTGACACAACCATTGGATATGCCCTATACCCGCTATCCCAGAGTAAATGCTGCTGAGGCTAACTTGCGGGCTGCAGATGCGACCCGAGTTGCTTTTGAAATTGAAATGATCTCCAGAGTTCAGCAACGTTTTTATGAGTTGATGCGCCGTGAAGCGGAGCTAAAGGCAGCTGAAGAAGACTTGGGTTTAACCAAGCAAATTCGTGATCGCATGCAAATTCGTTATGACGTAGGGGAGACTGCTCGCTTTGAATTGATTCGAGCACAAGCAGAATTTCTGAATGCGCAAATTAATGCAGAATCTAGCAAACTCAGAGTTGATCAGGCTAAGGGTCAGCTTAGGCAGGTTGTTGGTCATAACTTACCGAATAGCTTTGAGGTAGTACCGCAGCCGATTAAGATCGAGACCTTGCCAGCCCTACCAATCTTGCTAAGTGAGCTGCATGCCCAGAGTCCTGAGCTACAGCGAGCAAAGGCGGAAGTCGAAGCAACTGAATCTAAGCTTAGTTTCGAACAGAACTCGCGCTTGCCTAGGCTGTCTATTAAAGCCCAGCAATATAACGATCCTAACTTTACTGACCGTCTATATGGCCTGGTAGTGAGCATCCCTATCTGGGACTTTAAGGGTGGGCAAATTGCGGAAGCAGAGGCCAATGCATCTAAAGCTAAGAATCAATTCAACGCTCAAAGCCAAAGCCTTGAGCAACAGCTAGAGACGGCATATAAGCTCTATCAAATGACAAGTTATCAAGTAAAAATTCTTGATCAAGATGTGGTTCAGCTGGCATCTAGTGCACGTCGGATTGCTGAAGTTTCTTATCGTTACGGTGAGCGTGGCATGCTGGAGTATTTGGATGCACAAAGAACATTTAGGGTGGCTCGGAATGATTTGATTAAGGCTCGTTTTGATTTGGCTTCAGTCGTTACGGAGATTCAGCGTTTAAGAGCAACTCCGGAGTGGATTCAAAAAATTGAGAGTGGAAAGCAATGAGACAAGAATTCATAGCAAAAATTGACAAATTGAAGGAGCTTTACGCTCGTTATAGATTGGTGGCAAAGGTTCATGTTCAAAAATGGATTGCCATCGTCATTAAGACTCAGAACGACTGGTATGCGCTGACCCATGAGTGGTTTAGTACGCATTTACCTCGCGTTGCTCAGCAATACGATAAGAGTCCTCAGTGGACCCAGAAAGGGCTTTTTTACTTTCCTTGGTTTTGTTTATTTTTGATCATCCTAAATTACTTCAATGTTTTTGATCGTAGTCCAACCATTAAGTCGGTCCAAGACCCCAATATAGTTATTGTTAATGCCGATTTGCGCAAAATGATTACAGATGGCAATCTTTATTCGGGCTCATTTGTGGAGGAGTTGCGAGCATCTGGTCGCATTGATTTCAACGAGCTCTTTTTATCCCGCATTGGTGCTAATGTCACGGGGCGGGTGTCTGAAATCCTGGGCGTTCCTGGTCAGATCGTAAAGCAGGGGGATATCCTCGCTAAAATTACTTCAACTGAATTAACCCAATCCCAACTCGCTTACCTAAAGGCCAAAAGCGCTAGTCAGTTAGCTGATCAAGCTGCTAATCGGGCCAGAATTTTATTTAAAGAGGATGTGATTGCTTTGGCTGAGTTGCAAAGACGTGAGTCTGAAGCTAGTAGCGCAAAGGCAGAGTTTCGTGCTGCTAATGATCAGCTGAGAGTTCAAGGTATGGATCAGCCTAGTATTGATAGACTGGCTAAATCTGGCGTGATTGAATCCACCAATAATGTCATCGCCACTATTCCCGGTGAAATCGTTGAGCGCAAGATTAATAAGGGTCAAGTTGTTCAGCCTGCAGAAGCACTCTTTACAGTGGCTGACTTGAGTACTTTATGGGCCGTATCTGAAATACCTGAGAGTAATGCCTACTTGATTCACAAGGGGCAAAAAATTACCTTGATTATTCCAGCCCTCAGGAATGCTGAGGTTGAAGGTGTAGTTGCTCACGTGGACTCGATTGTGAATCCACAAACACGTACGGTAGTTGTCAGAATGGAAGTGCCTAATAAAGATAGCCTGATCAAGCCCGGCATGTTGGCAACTATGATGATCGAAAGTCAACCTACCGAGAGGCTATTGGTGCCAGTAAGCGCTGTGATTCGCCAAGATAATCATGATCATGTTTTTATTCGTGAGGATGAAGATACTTATCGCATGATCACTGTTAAATTAGGGCCAGAAGGGAAAGGATATCGCCCTGTAATTTCTGGGCTTAAAGAGGGTCAGGAAATTGCTGTTAATGGCGCCTTTCATTTGAATGCCGAACGTAAGCGACAGTTGAGCGGTGGATAGATCTCATGATTGAGAAAATTGTTCGACTTTCACTTCAACAACGTCTTCTAGTTGCCATTATTGCGCTCGTCCTTTTTGTAGCTGGACTATTGGCAACCAAGCGTTTATCGGTCGACGCTTTTCCGGATGTCACCAACGTACAGGTGCAAATTGCCTCTGAGGCACCAGGACGCTCACCTGAAGAGGTGGAGCGCTTTGTCACAGTGCCAATTGAGTTGGGAATGACGGGTCTTCCAGGGTTAACTGAAATGCGTTCCCTGAACCGTAATGGCTTATCTGTGATTACCTTGGTTTTTACTGAAAAAACAGATTTGTATTTCGCTCGTCAATTGGTTACCGAGCGTTTGATTGAGGTGGCCTCCAAAATGCCGGAGGGTATTACTCCAGTAATGGCGCCACCATCTACAGGGCTGGGAGAGATCTACCAATACACTCTAGACCATCCCTCCGATGGGGATAGGCAGTTATCGGTAGAAGAACTCGAAGAGCGCCGCACGATTCAAGATTGGGTTGTTCGTCCAATGTTGCGGTCTATCGCAGGTGTTGCGGAAATCAATACGCAGGGCGGTTTTGCCCGTGAATATCAAGTGCTTGTTAATCCAGAGCGATTGCGCCATTACCAAGTCAGTTTGCGCGAAGTGTATGAGGCTCTTGCTAGAAATAATGCTAATTCTGGTGGTGGGCAGTTGCCTAGCTATGCAGAGCGTTTCTTGATTCGGGGGGTGGGATTAGTTACCAAGCCTGAAGATATCGGAAAAATTATTCTCAAAGAGGTTAAGGGGATCCCGGTTTACGTTAAGAATGTCGCGGAAGTGACTATCGGTAGCGAGGTTAGGCAGGGCGCCGCCATTAAAAATGGCTATACCGAAAGTGTTGCCGGCATCATTCAGATGATTCGCGGTGGTAATGCCCGAGAGGTAGTCAATCGCATTAAACAAAAGGTTGCTGAAATTAATGAGGGTAAGTTATTGCCTGATGGCCTGCAGATTGTCCCTTTTTATGATCGTACGGACCTGGTAAATGCTGCGATGTTCAACGTAGCAAAAGTGTTGATTGAGGGTGTGATCTTGGTGGTGATCCTGCTCTTCCTGTTCCTGGGTGACGTGCGCTCCTCTCTCATTGTGGTGGCAACCTTAATCCTCACGCCCCTACTGACATTCTTGGTGATGAACCGTTATGGCATCTCTGCTAACCTCATGTCGCTTGGAGGTTTGGCGATTGCAATCGGCATCATGGTCGATGGCTCGGTAGTGGTAGTAGAAAATACCTTTGCCAAGCTAGGCGAAAGGCTGAAGACTGGTGAGTCAAAGATTCGTATTATTTTGGAGGCAGCTACCGAAGTTGGTACGCCGGTACTCTTTGGTGTTGGCATCATTATTTTAGTTTTCATGCCCCTCCTATCTCTGGAGGGCATGGAAGGAAAGATGTTTGCACCAATGGCTATTACGATTGCCATTGCACTCACTATTTCACTAATTCTTTCTTTCACCCTATCCCCAGTTCTTTGCTCTTATATCTTGAAGGGTGGGAGCGAAGATGACACAAAAATCGTAGCACGTTTACGCGCGCCATATGACCGTTGGTTACATTGGTGTCTTACCAATCCTAAGTTGGTTGTCAAAAGATCTTTAATGGGCTTAGCTGCAAGCATTGTTGGATTTGCTCTGCTGGGAAAAGCATTTATTCCGGTAATGCAAGAGGGCTCCATTACGCCCGTGATTGTTCGTGCTCCCAATATTTCCCTGGATGAATCTATCAAGCTGGAGTTTGAAGCGATTAAACGCATCATGACTATTCCGGATGTGAAGATGGCGGTATCTCGTCTCGGTAAGGGTGAGTCTCCTGCAGATCCAGGTCAGCCTAATGAATCTGATCCTATCGTGACATTAAAGCCTTTGGGCGATCGCAAGTTTAGCCAGGAAGAGATTGCACAACAGATTCGCGACAAGTTGAAGACCTTGCCAGGTATTGAGCTTTCTATTTCTCAGCCAATCGCAGCGCGTGTGGATGAAATGGTTTCTGGTGTGCGCTCTCAAGTGGCAATTAAAATTTTTGGAGATGATATGGCAACACTCCAAAAGTTGGGCGCTCAGATCAGTCAAATTCTGACCAAGATGAAAGGTAGCAACGACTTGCGAATTGAGCAAGCTACCGGGCAGAACTATCTCAATATCAACATTAATCGCGATGCAATCGCTCGGTATGGAATTAATGTTTCTGATGTGAATGATGTGATTGAAACAGCAATAGGTGGTAAGCAGGCAAGTACAGTGTATGAAGGGGAGAGACGCTTTCCTTTGGTTCTGCGCTATCCGGCCCCATATCGGGATAAAGTTGATGCAATTGAAAATATCATCTTGCATTCACCTGATGGTGCTCAAGTCTTGATGCGTGACTTAGCTGATATTTCTTTGGTTGATGGCCCAGCACAGATTTCTCGGGAGTCTGGTAAACGACGTTTAGTCGTTGGCGTCAATGTAGATGGTCGTGATCTTGGTGGATTCGTAAAAGAGGCACAAAGTCTTATCGCCAAGCAGGTGGAGTTACCGCAAGGCTACACCCTGGAGTGGGGTGGGCAATTTGAAAACATGGAACGCGCTATGGCTCGTTTGATGATCATCATCCCGATAACGATTTTGGCGATCTATTTCTTGCTCTTCATGCTCTTTAAGTCGATGCGCTTGGCGGGTTTGATTATTTTGGTATTGCCATTTGCTTCGATTGGTGGTGTATTTGGACTCTTTATTGCTGGAGAGTACCTCTCGGTTCCAGCTGCAGTAGGCTTTATTAACCTCTGGGGTATTGCTGTACTCAATGGCGTGGTGCTGATTTCATTTATTAAGCAGCTGCGCGAGAATGGCTACTCTATGGAAGATGCCTTGTTGCATGGATGCGGTCATCGCTTCAGGCCGGTCATGATGACCGCTTCGGTCGCCATGTTAGCTTTGGTGCCGATGCTATTTTCAGGCGGCCCGGGCTCTGAAGTGACTCGCCCTCTGGCAGCTGTGGTGATTTCAGGATTAATTACCTCAACCGCTTTAACATTACTAGTACTCCCTGTCTTATATAGATGGTTTGAAGATAAAGAGGTGGAAGCATGATGGAAGTGAAGGCGGTTATTCGCCCAAATAAGTTAGCCGCTCTCAGAACGGCCTTACTGGAGACTCCAGGTTTCCCAGGCATGACCGTGACTAAGGTTGAGGGGTGTAGCGCCCCTAATCGAACTGCGAAGTTCAACATCAAAGATGAGTTAACTGACTATTCAGCCAAAGTGAAGATTGAGATTGTATGCAATGATGAAGTTGCACAAGTCTTTATGGATCGCATCGTGACTATTTGCCAAACAGGTCAAGTAGGGGATGGCGTGGTTTGGTGTACCGAAGTACCTAAAGCCTTTTTTATCTCTAAGACTTCAGCCTAGGCGTATTTATATATTCTTCGGTATGATGATTCGATCGTTTCGTCATATTGTTGCCAACATTCCTGGAGACTATCTTGAAAAATATTATCGATCGTATTGATCACATTGTTTTGACTGTGACAGATATCGAACTCACCACACAGTGGTATGAAAAAGCCTTGGGTTTTGAGAGGGAGTTTTTTACTGGGCCAGAAGGTCAGCCACGTTACTCATTACGCTTTGGGCAATTAAAAATCAATCTGCAAGATAAAGACACAGAGACACCGACCAAAGCCAGAGTGCCTACGATTGGTTCAGGCGACTTCTGTCTGATTTCAGCCATTCCTTTGGATGACTTTATTGCACATCTTCAAAAAAACAATGTCGCCATTGATGTTGGTCCTGTACCAAGGCGTGGCGCTCTCGGACCAATTCGCTCGGTCTACTTGCGTGACCCAGACAATAATCTGGTAGAGGTTGCCGAATACGTCTAATGAAAGTCTAGATCTTATATGCCTAGCTGGCGTGCAAGATCTATAAAGTCTTTAGCGTGGTAGTTAGTAAATTGCTCCACATGGAGATCGTCTCGTTGATGATTTTTCCCAAACTCCAATGGACGCTCAATAAAAGCAGTTTGTAATCCACAGGCATGAGCGGCCACCAGATCGTCCTTATGAGCTGCAACTAGCATCACATCTTCAGGCAAAACATTAAAAGTATCTGCTACCCCGAGATAGGTTTCGGGATCTGGCTTGTAGTGACGAAACACTTCAGCCGAAAGAATTAAATCCCAAGGCAAGCCAGCATTTTTTGCCATGTTGGCCAATAAACCCAGATTGCCATTGGATAGCGTCACGATCGTGAACTGACTTTTCAACTTGTGCAAACCTTCGACCGTTTCTGACCAAGGGGTAAGGCGGTGCCAAATTAGATTCAGATCCTGCACTTGAGTTTCAGTTAGTGAGGTGATCTTGAAGGTCTTGAGAACATTATCCAAAATCATGCGATGAAGATCGTCAATTTTGGTCCACGGAAGTTCACCAGAGCGCACTCTAGCCATAGCTGGTTTGTAGCCCTGTCGCCAGGCTGTAGCAAAAGCATCCGGATCAACCTGTAGCCCCAGTCGAGTGACCTCAGCAGCAATCGAGCCATGCCAGTCAACTACTGTGCCAAATACATCAAATGCAAGAACCTTGGGAGCTTTATTCATGGGATTGATTCTTGCCTGCTAGAGGGGTTTTGTCAAACATTGGGGTCATACGAGAATTCCTGGGAGTTGATAAAATATCCAATGCCCGAAAAGGGGTCATTGCATCTAATAAGGAATGAATCATGGGCGGTATTTCTCAGTGGGAGCAGCTTAATGTTGAGCTTACAGCGGCTCTTGGAAGCTCTGTTCATTTTGATACTGCCCACCAAGCGGTATATGCCTCGGAGGCATCCAACTATCGACAAATTCCAATCGGGGTTGTTACCCCCAGAAATACAGAAGAGTTTGTAAAGGGCATCGAAATTTGCCATCGCAATAATGCGCCGGTGCTCATGCGCGGTGCTGGTACTTCCATGAATGGCCAAACAGTCAATAACGCTGTGGTGTTTGATATCTCCAAGTACTGCAACCATATTCTTGACTTGGATCCAAAGGCTGGCAATGCCGTTGTTGAGCCAGGTGTGATTTGTGATTCATTACGTGATGCCGCTGAACTCCATGGACTCACTTTTGCACCAGACCCCTCCACGCATAGCCGTTGCACCCTAGGCGGCATGGTTGCCAATAATTCCTGTGGTGCCCATTCAGTGATGGCAGGCAAGACGCTAGAGAACACTGAAGCGCTCGAGATTATGACGTATGACGGTGAGCGCTTTTGGGTTGGCCCAACCTCTGATCAAGAGCTGCAAGAGATTATTGCTGCCGGCGGGCGTAAGGGTCAGATCTATCAAGATTTACTGACTTTGCGTGATCGCTATGCGGATTTAATTCGTGCGCGCTTTCCCAATATTAAGCGCCGCGTTTCTGGCTATAACTTAGATCAACTCTTGCCTGAGAATGGGTTTAACGTCGCACGTGCCTTGGTGGGTACTGAAGGTACTTGTGCGCTCACTCTAGCTGCTAAGGTGCGCTTGGTAAAGAGCCCTGCAAAACGGGTGGTTTTGGTTTTAGGCTTTGATGATATTTATCTAGCAGGCGATGCTGTACCGGAATACCAATCCTTTAATCCGATTGCGATCGAAGGCTTGGATTACAAAATTATCCGTGGTTTACAAGAGCGTAATTTAGCTAAAGCAGAAATTGATTTGCTCCCCCCTGGAAATGCCTGGGTAGTTGTGGAATTTGGTGATGACACTATCGAAGGCGCTATAGCTCAGGCTGAAAAAGCGGAGCAGTATTTCAAGACAAGAACCAAAGGCCCCAAACCCTCGACATGGCTTGAACCTGATCCTCTGGTGCAAAAACGTATTTGGTCGATTCGTGAAAATGGTGCATCAGCCACCCACTTATCGATTGACCCAAACTCTCCTGACCCAGTGGTAGGCTGGGAAGATGCTGCGGTTGATCCAGCGCGTTTAGGTGAGTACCTGCGCGCTTTCCAAGCGCTAGTGGACTCTTACGAATATGAGACTTCACTCTACGGCCACTTTGGAGATGGATGTATTCATGCGCGCATCACCTTTAACTTGCGATCTGCAGAAGGTGTTGCCAAATTTAGATCCTTCATTCGGGATGCGGCGACCTTAGTAGTGGAGTTTGGTGGCTCACTCACTGGTGAGCATGGTGATGGTCAGGCCAGAGCAGAATTTCTCCCCATCATGTTCGGTGAAGAGTTGATGGGCGCAATGCATGAGTTCAAGCGGATCTGGGATCCGCAAAACAAGCTCAATCCCGGTAAGGTCGTCCACCCTTATCGCGTAGATGAAAACCTACGCATGGGTCCAGAGTACAAAGTAGTTAATATCAAAACGCGATTAAATTTCTTAAGCCAAGAAGGCAATGGATTTCAGAGGGCAGTTGAGCGCTGTGTTGGTATGGGTAAGTGCCGTAGTGAAAAAATTGGCACCATGTGTCCAAGCTATCGTGCCACTAAAGAAGAGCGCTTTTCTACTCGTGGCCGCTCACGACTCTTCTGGGAAATGCTCCAAGGCGAAGTAATTAAGGATGGTTGGGAAAGTAAAGAGCTTAAAGAAGCTTTGGATACTTGCCTCTCATGCAAAGGTTGCAAGAGCGATTGTCCTGCGCACGTTGATATGGCTTCGTACAAAGCGGAGTTCTTATCCCACTATCACGAAACCAATAGCAGGCCTCGTCAGGCTCTGACCATGGGTCGTATTGGGGATTGGGCGCCATGGGCTAGTAAGTGCTCCTGGCTGATCAATGGAGTCATGCAAACACCTGTGCTTTCTAATGTCGCCAAATGGCTTGGTGGCGTGGCACAAGAACGCAGTCTGCCTAAGTTTGCGAACCAGTCCTTCAGAAAGCAATTCAACCCATCAAAGCATACAAATGTTGGTCAGAAGAAAGTCATTCTTTGGGTGGATACTTTCTGCGAGCACTTTCATCCCGAGGTGGCTAATGCAGCAGTTGAAGTCCTGGCGCATGCGGGCTTTGAAGCAACACTGCCGAAGACACCCCTATGCTGCGGACGACCTTTGTACGACTTTGGTTATTTAGACCTAGCAAAACAAAAGCTCGAAAAGATTTTGGATGCGATCGGTAGTGAGATCCAATCAAATCCAACTGCACCGATTGCCGTTGTGGGTCTTGAGCCTGGTTGTATGTCAGTGTTTAAGGATGAGCTATTAAAGTTCTTCCCGAATGATCCAAGAGCGAAGCTCTTGGCATCGAGCACCTATTTGCTTGGGGATTTTCTGCACGAACAGGGCTACACACCACCACCCTTAGATTGCAACATCTTGGTTCACTCACATTGCCATCAGAAGTCTTTATTTGGTACCAAGGGCGATGTAGCTCTATTAGCCGCCTTGGGTGCTAAGGCTAATTACATCGATAGTGGTTGCTGCGGTATGGCAGGTTCATTTGGATTTAATCCAGAGCATGTGGAGATATCCAAAGCCGTTGGCGAGCTAGTATTGCTGCCCGCTATTCGAGCTGCCGATCAGGAAACTATTATTCTGACCAATGGCTTTAGTTGTCGAGAGCAAATTGAGCAAGAGACAGGACGCAAGGTTAAGCATTTAGCTGAATTGCTACAAATGGCACATCAAGCCCAAGTCGAAAACGTCTAAGACAGAATCCCCGTCAGTAGGAAGAGAAAAGCCCCGAGAGATCGGGGCTTTTTACATCTAGGTACTGCTTTAAAGATCTTATGATCGAATCAAATAGTCAAAAGCGGAGAGTGATGCTTTAGCACCTTCACCCATAGCAATGATGATTTGCTTGTAAGGTACAGTAGTACAGTCACCAGCAGCAAATACACCCGGCATTGAGGTTTCGCCTTTGGCATCAATGATGATTTCACCGCGAGGGGATAAGTCAATTACACCTTTGAGCCAATCAGTATTAGGTAGCAATCCAATTTGAACAAAGATACCCTCAAGCGCTATGTCATGCATCTGCTGATTCGCACGATCTTCATATCTCAAAGTAGTTACTTTGCCATTGGCACCCAATACTTCTTTGCTTAAGGCATTGGTAATGATGGTGACGTTTGGCATGCTGTTTAATTTCTTTTGGAGTACTGCATCGGCACGCAACTTGGTATCGAATTCAACCAAGGTGACATGACTCACAATACCCGCTAAATCAATTGCAGCCTCAACCCCAGAGTTGCCCCCACCAATCACTGCAACGCGCTTACCTTTGTAGAGAGGGCCATCGCAATGCGGGCAGTAAGCCACACCTTTACCACGGTATTCTTGCTCGCCCGGTACATTCATTTCGCGCCAGCGCGCACCCGTACTCAGGATGACTGTCTTACTTTTCAGCACGGCGCCATTTTCTAGAGTGATAGCAATCTCATCGCCCATCTTACTGAGGCTCTGAGCAGTTTGCAGATTCATTACATCAACTTCATATTCTTTTACATGCTGCTCAAGTGCCATGACTAATTTAGGTCCTTCAGTCTCCTTAACGGAGATGAAGTTTTCAATACCCACAGTATCGGCAACCTGACCGCCAAACTTCTGAGCCACCACTCCGGTTCTAATGCCTTTACGAGCAGAGTAGATCGCAGCTGAAGCGCCTGCTGGACCGCCGCCAATGATTAAGGAATCATACGCAGCTTTAGCGTTCAATTTTTCCGCATCTCGAGCAGAGGAGTTGGTGTCGAGTTTTGCAGCAATTTCTTCAACGCTCATACGGCCTTGACCAAACACTTCACCATTCAGAATCACGGTAGGTACAGCCATGATCTGATACTGATCGACCAAGCCCTGAAAGAGAGCGCCATCAATCATTTCATGTTCAATATTGGGATTGAGCGCAGCCATGAGGTTTAAAGCCTGCACGACATCTGGGCAGTTATGGCATGACAAAGAGATAAATGTCTGAAAGCGTTTCTTGCCTTCCAAGCCTTTAATACTCTCGATCACATCTTGCTCCACTTTCGGTGGATAGCCGCTGGATTGCAAGATCGCCAGGATGAAAGAAGTCATCTCATGACCCATTGGTAGACCTGAGAATGCAATGCGCGCCACTTCATCTACCTTAGCGACAGTAAAACTAGGAATATTTTTGCTGCTGCCAGAAGTCTTTACTGTGATCTTGCTGGACTGCTCGGCAACCTCATTCAACAACTCCAACATTTGAGCGGATGGAGTGCTGTCATCGAGAGTAGCCTCTAAAACAATCGGGCTCTCAATTTTTTCAAAATAGGCCTTGAGTTGAGCCTTGATGTTTGCGTCTAACATGATGTGTTCCTAAGTATGAAGTCTTGATGAGTCTATTGGGCAAGGTTTCTGTTTCTCATCCTGCCCAATAGACTCTCCGAAGAGAGTCTATTGATTCCTAATTACTGCTGAATTGACTGCTTAGATCTTGCCTACGAGATCTAAAGATGGTGTCAATGTAGCTGCGCCTTCTTTCCACTTAGCTGGGCATACTTCACCTGGGTGAGCTGCTGTGTACTGAGCGGCTTTGAGCTTGCGTAAAGTCTCAGAGATATCGCGAGCGATTTCATTTGAGTGGATTTCAGCTGTCTTGATAACGCCTTCTGGATTGATGATGAATGTGCCGCGCAATGCGAGACCTTCTTCTTCAATGTGTACGCCAAAACCACGTGTCAATGTATGTGTTGGATCGCCAACCAATGGGAATTTCGCCTTACCTACTGCAGGTGAAGTCTCATGCCATACTTTGTGTGAGAAATGTGTGTCGGTAGTGATGATGTATACCTCTGCACCCATCTTTTGGAATTCTGCATAGTTATCAGCCGCATCTTCAATTTCTGTTGGGCAGTTGAATGTGAATGCTGCTGGCATAAAAATCAATACTGACCATTTGCCTTTGAGTGTCTCATCGGAAATAGTGACAAACTTACCGTTATGGAAGGCTTGGGTCTTGAATGGTGGAACTGGTGTGTTAATAAGTGACATGGTTTCTCCTGTTAAAAATGAAATAGTTGATTCACAACAAGAGCCATTCTAGAGACTAATTGTTTATTTGAATAATGAATAATTTAGATATATGTCATCGATTTATTAGATTAATAGCTTGCCTTGTTTAATTGTCTTGAAGGTAGCAGCATCTACTTTTTCAATATTTGCTTCTAGGCTCTTGGCGCCAGCCTGAAAAGGTTCATAATGTTATCTAAGCCCTATATAGATTGCGAGTAATCAATTGGACAAATTAAACCTGCAAGCCTCTTATTTAAGCAGCTCTACCTACAGAGGGGACGCTACTCTGCATGATCGCAAAATAGCCCCTAGTACAGCCTCTACTCGAGCCCACCCGGTCCCATCTGCACTGAAGGTTGAACAATCTGGGCCGGCAGCTACTATTGAAATCAGTGGCAATACCCCAGATCCCCTAAAGCTGATCCCGATGAGTGCTGACCGCCAAATCGGTGCATATATTCGTAATACCAAGTTGTTGTAAGTAGCCCAAACGTGATGGTGGCTATTCCGGGGCCTGGCTTTCACCGCAATTAGAGGGTGTGGCTCTAGCTAAATAAGTTTGCATTCACTAACTTATTTAGCCCTCATTGCAAATCAGGCGTCCTTCAGAGGACATCCCTAAATAAAGCTAGAATAGATCCCCGCCCAAACAGATGAGGGGGATAAGGCACCAAGGTGCTGGATGCCCAAAGGAAACCCAATGAGTTTGTTCAAAAAAAATTCCCAGTCCATTAAGTTCTTGCAGCCAACGATGGAGTCCTTTGAGACCATCATTGGACCAGCTACGGAGGTTCATGGCAGGCTAGTTGCTAATGAGAGTCTACGTATTGACGGTCGGGTGATCGGCAATATAGAGGCGCGCCAAGGAAAGAGTGTCAGCATTGCCTTGGGTCGTACGGGCGCAGTGCAGGGCGATATTTTTGCATTTAGGGTTCTCGTTGCAGGCAAGGTAGAGGGCAATATTTATGCAACTGAGCGCGTTGAGTTACACGAGGGTGCGGAAGTTCGGGGCGATATTACTTATGGCCAGCTTGGAATTGAGCATGGCGCAAAATTAAACGGTTTGATGATCTCAAGAAACGGTGAGGAGCCTGAAGGCGCCACTGATTCGGCAGCAATTTTTCAAGCGAATTGGAGCAAAATCAAGAGTCAGTAATTTTTAAACACGTATGATTTATACCCATAACGCATCAACAAGGATGGTAGATCATGGGATTATTTGACTTAATTAAAGGCGGGTCTTTGCAGATGAGTCAACTGCAATTTGACCAGTGCGTTTTCGATCATTATCGCGAACGATTTAACTACGATAGTTTTCAAAGTTTCTGGCATGCAACCGTTCCCAATGCTGATGGCAGTGTTGGGCGCTTAGTCGATCGTCTATATGCATGTGAGGATGGATTTCCAAAAGACAGTCTTTTGCATGCACAGTTAGCAGAAGCCTCTTTAATCATTGAAAAACATTGGTTCAATACCTACGGTATAAGTCCAGAGTCTTTAAGTATTTTTTCAAATATCTGCAACCAGGCACAAAAAGCGCTTGATGAGCAGTTGAGCTCTGAAGCCGCTCAGCCCGTTGAAGTTGATCCTGAGCTCAGGGTTGATGGGTGTCAAAAATCCCTGAAAACGTATGAGCAAAATCTAGCTCAAATGGGATTGCCAAAGTTTGATGATCTGATCAAGATTCATTATTTTATGGCGGATATGAATGAAGCCTTGTCAGCCCCGTTCAAATACAGCGGTAGCGTTTTGAAAGTATTAGAGCAAGATTCCTACATGCAGGATGATGTGAGCTGGGGGCGTTGGACTCTCTTTCGAGATACCACTGGCTATACCGATGTTTGGATTGTGCGCATAGAGTCTGGAAAAGCTGAAGTGGTAAAGATGATTTCTAAGGTAGATGCAGATACCTATAGCTTAGATGAGTCTCCCAGAGGTATTCAATTTGATTCAGAAATTTTTAAGGCGATAGATAAGACACGCATTACAGCGTTTGATAATTCTGAATTTAATGATCCACCACCTCCATATTTCCAAATGCTATCGATGATGGATGTCATTGGCGATAAACCGAATAGCAATGTCTAGATAAAAAAATACCCCAATAAAGGGATATTTTTTTTAAGCAGTTAAAACTTACTCATCATTAGAGTTTGAGCTTGAGTAGTCTTGTGTAGTGGAGCTTGAGTAGCTTGAAGATGATGGAGTGGCATCAATCACTCTTAATTCACCACTCAGTTTTGCACCTTTTTCAACACTCATTTCGGCGTACTGGGTGAGGCCAGTAATTTTTGCGCTAGAGCGAACATTCAGGTGGTTGGTTACATGAAGGCCTTGAGTAACTTCGCCGCGAATCTCAACCACTTCAGCGTTAATGCGGCCATTCACAATTCCAGAAGTATCAACTAGCACTTCTTTGGTGTTGAGTTCGCCTTCCACTAGACCAGCAACAACTGCCATTTCTGGTACTTCAAAAGTGCCCTTGACAATAACGCCCTCGCCAACGAAAAGGGAGCCTTTTGGATTGTTATCGGTCATAGTAAGTTTCCTGAGGTAATAAATATGGGTTGATCATATAGCAATTAAGGAGTGTTATGGGCGGCCGTGCTACTGGCTTGCCCTACATTGGGGCTGGTTTTTTCCCGGTAGTAGGGGTGGAGAGCTCTGAAAACTGCTCTTTTAACTCTTTAAGTGAGTTAATTTTGCTTTCAATATGGGGAATTTGCTTCTGCAGGGCCTGAAGGTTCTCGCGATAGTGAGCCTCAACCTCATCCATCTCCTTGCGCGTGATAACGCCGCCCATTTCCTTGGTCATTTCTGGGCTAAATCGAATAGCCACCCTAAATCCTAGGAAATGGATGCCAATGCCGAAGAGAATAAATGCGCTAAAGGATAAAAAAGCAATTTTGATGACCGTTCTACCAGTTATCTTGATTTGCTTCATGGTCGAAGTCGACCCAGAGATCCAAATGAGCTGCATTTTGTACTAATAATCCTCTATTTATCGGGTTTATCCCTTAATTGGGGGTGATTTTATCATTTTGGCATCATTTTGAAGCATTTTTTCTAAGAGAATCACTGCCTATACATCAACTAGTTTGCTAGTATTGCAATATAAATATAACAATATGGAGACAAGATTAGCCAATCTTTACTCCTGCTTGTATTTTTGCGGTGAAGTAAATTGAGGAAAATGGCATGTCGCCAGTTAAAAACAACCCCCTTCCAGAGGTCATTGGA
Organism: Polynucleobacter sp. AP-Ainpum-60-G11; assembly: GCF_018688375.1. Lineage (NCBI taxonomy): Bacteria > Pseudomonadati > Pseudomonadota > Betaproteobacteria > Burkholderiales > Burkholderiaceae > Polynucleobacter > Polynucleobacter sp. AP-Ainpum-60-G11. The sequence continues at coordinate 401,561 of NZ_CP061318.1, forward strand.
TCTTCGCTAAAAGCGGCCAGGGAAAATAGAAAGCTTGAGCGCTTAGAGCTGGCGAATTTATGCTGCCTATCAGCCAAAATGATTTTGGAGCTAGAAGAGGGCGGAATGAGCTCTTTTTACAGCTTCCCCTTGAAAGTCAATGCAGCTAAACGGGTGGGTAATTTTCTCAATCTTGCAGAAACCGATTATTTACTGTTTCCGCGACCAGTTGCCATCGCTGTTGAGAGTCCCGAGGGCGGCTCCCCTGACATCAAGGCTGCCGAGAATGCTGAAGAAGCCACTTCTCAACCCGATTCATTGGACGCTGTTGCGGATGTTGCTCCTGTAGAGTCAGGCCCCTCAACTACAAAAGATGAAGTTCGTGCGGGATCACTCGATCCTGCTATTACTGAGCGCTTGGAGTGGCAGGAGTTATTAACTGAAAAAGTGGGCGGGGATGTCTCTGGACCAGATGCTGGAAGACGTTTTAATCTTCCTATCAAACCAGTACTTTTTCTCTCATTAGGACTGGCTGTTGCTGGACTATTGTTTGGCCTAAATACAAAATATGATTTGGTTTATCAGGTTGCCAGCTTAATGGAATCTAAGCCAATTACTCCGGTTACTCCGCTTGAGGATGCGCCTAAAGATGCGGTTGAAGAACTCAAAGTTGAAGCCCAGGCCGAGGCAGTCCCCAGTCAAGAAAGTAAGCCTGCTGAGGTAAAGGTAGCAGTAGACCAGTGCCCCTATAAGCCGAATGCACAAATATTAAGCTTCCAATCGCCCAATCCTTCAAAGGCCGGGGATGTTGTGAATCTCAAAACCTTAGTTAAGCAGACGATTTGCTTTGTTGATAGCGCTGGTAAGCAATTGGTGATGGCAATGGAGGCAAATACCGCCCTTGCCTTTAAAGGTGTTGCGCCATTCACCGTTTTAGCTCAAGATTTGGATGATGTTGAAATGTATTTTCAGGGGTGGAGGGTTCGCTTACCTGCCGCCGGGACTAAGCAAGTGAAGTTACTCGAGGTGAATCAATAGCTCGCTATCCTGTGCGCTAATTTTTTGAGGTATTGAAATGTTCGAATTTTCAAAAAAAGGCCCGATGGCCGATACGCAATTGACTTATGCCAGCATGATTGGCAGTGGGTCTAGTGTTAAGGGTGATTTCACTCATCGCGGAAATATGCTCCTCTCCGGGCATCTGGTGGGAGATATTCATCAAGATGAGCAATCTCAAGGATCCCAAGACGGATACACCGCGGTCGTTGGTAAATCCGGGTTTCTAGAGGGCAACATTCATAGCGCCCACGCGATCATTATTGGCCGTATTGAGGGGTCAGTATATGCAAAAGGCCGCGTTGAAATTTACCCAGGTGCAATCGTCAATGGCGATGTGACCTACTCACAAATTAACGTTCATCCAGACGCTAAAGTGAATGGCAATTTAAAGTGCTTATTGTCAGACGCGACAGATCATTTACTAGACGAGCAGGACAGTGATGATTCTCTTAATAATGTGTTGCCAATGACAAAGGCGGATGGCTACTAAGTAGTCGCTATCCCAATGACAGATTACATCCCGCCGAGTGAGATTCATCACCTCAAAGAGGCTCAAGAAGACTCATCCTTTAGAAGCAAAGCCCCTTGGTATGGATTGCTAGCTTTTATTGTGCTCGTAGTTGTCAGCGCCATAGTCCACACCTACTACTTCAAGGATCTGCCAAAGTGCCGTGATGAGAATATTCAAATCTTGCTGAACAATAATTTGCGAAATAATGAGCAACTTTTAAATAACTCGCAAACCTTAGCTTTTGGGCAATTTCAAGAAAAATCTCACAGTGCAGTTCAGAGGGATTGCAGTGCAGAGCTTATAACTAATGCGGGGACTTATCTAATTCAGTATCGGGTAATTAATAATGCTGGAGAGCAAAACTTCTTCCAGCGTTTATTTTCTTCAGTTGATTACTCGATAGCGCTGGAGTCTGTTAATCCAACAAAGTAGTAATTTCTAGTTCTTCAGCTTTGCGCTCTGACTGGTAATCGGTTGTCAGAGAAAAAATTTACCAATGATGTAAAGCATTAGTCCGGATATCAGTAGATATCCAAAGCCTTTTGCGAGCGCTCTTTCTACGCCCTTTTGAACGATCCGATTCTGGATTCCTTCGTCGGCCACAATATTCTTGATATTCCAAAGATCTTTTCGAATGACGTTGAGGCTTTCATCGGATTTGCGATCTCTTTGTTGAAGATTGGCGCTAATTTCGGCTAAGTGAGCATTGATTGTTTGCAGCTCTTTAATTGCGTCATCCAAATTGCCCATAAATACCCCAGAATAATGTTTAAGCCAATAAGCATAGATTATTGCAAATCTTGACTGGGGTCGACCAATTGGTGGAAATCTCTCGGATTTGCTTTATAGTGATGCTAGGTCGAGATCGACGCTTAAATCGAACTCATTGCCACCTCAATATGACACGCAGCATGGATATCAAACCGCAAATGATCTTAAATCAAGTTGGGCTATTAGCAAAAAAAATTGCCAAAGTTTTGATTTATGCATTTATTGCTTTAGTGCTGCTTTATGTCGCCTTCAAAGCTTGGGAATACAAGACTGAGTCAGATCAGCAGCAGGCTGTTAAACAATCGCAAACTCAGCAAAGCGAGAAGTTTGCTAATGGCAGTCTATATGTGGCTACCTATTCTCCTTTGCTTGTTGGTAGCTCATCGCTAACTTTTGTTCAGCGCCCCAACAATGAACCTTTATTCAAGTATTTGTTAGGTGCTAGTTATGCAAATTTCATTACTGCCTTGGAAGATAGCGCCTCCTTGGTTTATGTGGGACCACAAATCTTGGGTACTGGATGCCAAAAGTTAGGATGCGCTGCGTTGCAAGCAGCGTTGCTCATTGATCCAACCAAGGGTCGTATTTATGCTGCCTTGATGGAAGGCGGAAAAGTGAGTTACTTTGGTTTAGCTGAGGGTCAGGCGGTACCGCCTGCATTAGAGAAGTGGGCTAGCGCTCAGGTCGTGGAGGGTGCAAAGTGAGTCAATTTTTCTGCCGTGTGAAGCCACTCATTCATCTTACGCTTGCATGTACGTTAATTTCTTTTGTAGGCGGAGCATATGCAAAAGCGCCTGCAGATACTGGCCATGCGAAAACTTCAGAGTCTAAGGGTGTGAGTAAATCAGCCAACGATAAAGATATCGTCCTGGGAAAGAATTCTGAGAACACCCTGTACTTATTAGCAGGTTGGGGCAAAGCAGAGGGGCCCTATATTTGGTACACAGTCTCTGCGCACTTCAATAAAGATCAATTGGCCCCTGATGGCAAGTCTTTCAATTTATTTAGTGCTAGCGGCGCATTGGATTGCAAAGAAAACACTTCTTTTTATTACCGTACTTCTTACATGTACTTTGACGCTAAGACGGGTGCGCTCAATGAGGTTTATTTTGAAAAAAATAAATCTAATCCTTTGGTGATTGATTCGGGGAGCATTGAAGGCGATGTTAAAAACATTGTCTGTAAATAATTTCCCCCTTTAGATATCTAAGGACCAAGAAAACTTGGCTCACCTCAATTTGGATTCAAAAATAGATCTGATCGCTCGCGATCCAGAATTCGCTGCTGAGCAGTTGAAGATTACTCTGGCGCACTTACAGCAAATTTTGCAAGCAACGAATCGACAGGCGGTCAGTGCCCACCTAGCTCGGGACTCCAGCTTATCGACTGTTCAACGCCGACTACTGGCCGGGCTGCTAGGTGAGGGCGGTGAGCTTGTTTCTGGTAATCGTGATGAGTTAACGGGTTTGCTCACTCGCTCAAGTCTATTAGATGGGTTCTCTCAAGAGTCTTATCATTCAGCTGGTAAGTCAGGATCATTGGCCATCTGCTTTATTGATCTAGATGGTTTTAAAGTAATCAATGATCAACATGGGCATGCAATCGGAGACCAAGTATTAGTAGCAATCAGTCAGCGTATTCAGGCTGCGATCCGACCTACCGATATGGCTGTGCGCTGGGGTGGTGATGAATTTATCGTGGTGTTCGAGGGGGTGAGCACACCAGATGTGGTGATGCAACTGGCAACTCGACTGCTGGGGATTATTGGCGAGCCACTGCAATTAGATCTGAATAATCCGATGCGCTTATTTTTAGGTGCCAGTATCGGCGTTGCGATTAGGGTCGATGAACAAATATCAATGACCGATTTAGTCAATCAGGCTGATCAGGCAATGTATCAAGCGAAAAAATCAGGGCAAAACAGCATTCAGATTTTTGCTTGAGCATTAGGCTTTGCGTAGATGCACTGCCGGTATGCGCATGGCTTCACGGTATTTCGCTACCGTTCTTCTGGCGATAACGTAGCCCTGATCACTCAGCAGTTTGGCAATATTCGTATCCGAGATGGGCTTTGTAGATGACTCGTTTTCTACAATTTGCTTGATCAAGGCTTGGACTGCTGTTGAAGAAATCGCACCACCTTTTTCTGAGCTGAGTTGACTGCTGAAAAAGTATTTGAATTCATAAATTCCCAGCGGACATGAAAGGTATTTTTGGGTCGTCACGCGAGAGATTGTGGACTCATGCATGTTGAGGCTTTCAGCAATTTCTCGCAGCACTAGTGGTCTCATTCCAACTGCGCCCATGGAAAAGAATTTTTGCTGGCGCGCAACGATCTCTTGAGCAACCTTAAGAATTGTTTCCTCGCGTTGCGCAATGTTTTTTACCATCCAGCTAGCCTCGAGCATCTTTTGCTTTAAAGCACCATCAGCTTTCTTCTGGCCATTTTCTTTTAGGATTCTGGCGTATTCACTATTGAGTGAAATGCGAGGTTTCGCATTGGGATTGGATTCCACGATCCATTGCCCATTTTTTGCTTTGACGGCGACATCAGGCAAAACCCATTGGTCGTGTTCACGCTCAAATTGGGCGCCGGGATTGTGTTGCAGGCTACGAATACACTCCACCGCTTTGAGGACTTCTGCCTGGGATTTGCCGCAAGCCTGTTTTATTTTGAGCCAGTCTTTAGATCCGACTTTATTTAAATGGGTATTGACGATGAGCTTGGCAAGCTGCCAGTCATCTGCATTGCCCTTTTGCTCCTCCAGAATGCGATCAATCTGCAAGGAAAGACATTCCGCAAGATTGCGTGCACCAACCCCTGGGGGGTCTAGTAGTTTGAGTCGATTCAGTCCAGCTTCTAAAAGTTCAGCAGAGTTTAGGTCTTGATCTTGGAGTTGAGATCCAATTTCAGCATTAATGGACTCGAGATCGTCTATCAAATACCCCCTTTCATCAAGACATCCAGCTAGGTAGGCAAGGATTGACTGTTCTTGAGGGGGGATATTGAGTAAATGAATCTGCTCTTCTAAATGCTCCAGCAGGGTTTGCTGATGGGCGACTCTTTCATAGCGTTCTACCCAGTCCTCATCATCTTGGCTTGACTGACTGGTATTTGACCAATTGTTCTGTGGGGCCTCAATACGCTCGTTTGATTGGCTGAGATTGGACTCAATTTCAGGATTAGGCTCAAATTCCAAGAGTGGATTGTCTTCTGCCGCCTTGGCTAATTCTTGCTCTAGCTCATTATTAGACAGTTGCAGTAGCTTGATGGCTTGCTGTAGCTGCGGGGTGAGGCTAACCTGAGTGCTCAGGCGGTTATTCAGTGAGATGGCCATATTGCTGCCTACGGGCGTCCAGCAGGCGAGGTAATGCGGAGGGGCCCTTGGGATTGGATAGTGCTAATCCTCAATTGCAGTAAAGACAGTTCCGAGTGCATAACGCCATTCTAACCATAAATTTTGTATAAATATCTATATAAATTAAAGGCTTAAGCGTTATATCTTGGTAGACTCCATATTGCGGGATGAAAATTACCTAATCGAAGCAGTCCATATAGCCGTATTAAAATGACTAGCAGATAAAAGAGACATTTCACATTATGGAAAATCCAGTCATTACCGAGCATCGCATTCGTGGCGAGCGTTTCTATACGATAGAAAAGAGTAGCAAAATTGCGTTTTATACGACCAATATTGCTGCTGCACGCTATTGGGTAAAGCATGTGATTGATGGAGAATCTATCCCCTTGCCTGCTCAAGAGGGTGGTGTGGAGTCCTCTCAGTCCTAATTAGGGTTTTCGTATTGACTGGCCTTTAGACAGAGTTGGTTTTGCCCAATAACTGATCACTGCAACTTGTTCTAAGTTGGGGTACTTTTACCCCTTAGATATCCGTATAATTGCCAATTTAGATGGTTTTCACCATGGGCAAGCCTTTTTCGATCAATCTCGCTGTATTAGTTCTCTCCAGTTTTTTTGGGGTGAACTTGGCGTTTGCGCAGGCAAACGAGGATTTGGTCATGGTGCTCGATGGTAAGCAATACTCTATTGGGTACTACAAGAGCTCGATTAAGTCATTGCCGCCGGATTGGAAAAAAGTCTGGATCATTACCAATCGAAAGCCTAGTGATGAGCATGCTCAGTCGCGTGTAGCGTCTGTGCGTCGCAATATTCTTTTTAACTGCGTGCGCAATACTTACTCTACCTTGGCAACCGTGAATTATGCCGATCCAATGGCCACAGGAAAACCGATGCTGCAAACCGATACAGGCTTTGAGTTAAATGATGAGCCAGTACCCGAGGGAAGTCCTTTAGCAATTGTGCAGAGTCAAGTTTGCGCGCCTTAATTCAATCTCATGAAATTTAATATATTCCCTCCTGAAGCACTGAAAAGCATTGAACCTAAGTTTCATGTTGAGCCACGTGCTATTGCAAAAACAATTGAACGCGAATTACATAAAAAGCCGCTAGCCGGTCTATACACACTTGATGGATCAGCCAGGGAATTGCCGGTATCGCTGTTAGATATTGCGCAAGGCTTATTGGTGATGCAGCCTCTAGTCAAGCCTGAAGGCGGTCTGACTAGTGTAGTCGGCGGTCAAAGATTGGTTGTCTTGTGTGGTGACACTGGCAAGATGCAATTTTTAGCGAACAATCTCAAGTTAACTGAAGATGGCAATCTCACATGCCCTTTGCCGGCCGATTTAATTTTGATTCAGCGCAGGAAAGAGTTTCGTACGCTTGGACCTGGCGATGAGGATTTGAATTTTGTGCTCTGTTTGGGCGCAGGCCAAGAACTGTTAACTAAAGTCATTGATATCTCTGATCATGGGGTATTGCTTGATCTTCGCTTGGGTGCAACTGAAGTTGAGGTTGGAAGATATTGGCACTCTGGCTATTTTGAGCGCCTCAAATCACGCTCTACTACGATTGATCTTGTGATCAAAAACGTTCGTCCTGGAGCCGCAATGGATCGTGTTCGTGCGGGCTGTGAGCTTTATGAGCCTACTAAATTGGCTTTGAAGGAATTTGAAAGTACGCGCAGTGCCATTGAGAATGCTCGGGTCCAAGGCCGCCTCAATCGCTGGTATCTGGGGGCATCGTGGCATGAATAATTTCGCTCTAAGAGATCACCTAATATCCGAATGAATTGACTATGAGCCTATTTGCCAACTTCACCACCGGAAAACTCATCATGATCATCAGCGCGCTGATGTTCATTGTGTTGCTGTATTTCTTTATCAAAGATTTTTACGGCAAAGTCGTTGAGGATGTGAAGACGAATGGAATTGGTCCTGAACCCATTGAACCAGTCATTGTGGCCAGCCTTCAAAAAACGCATCAGCTTGAAGAGGTCATTAATCAAAAAATTGCCAACATGAAGTTGGACCTCATGGCTGAACGTTTGCGTATTACTTCAACCGCAGAAGTCTTAAAAAATCTCGCAGTTGAGCGCCATCTTCCAGAGACCTTGTATCAAATTTATTTTGAGACTCGTGCATTTCCTAAAAAGAGTCTTGAGGCGCAGCAAACAGATTTAGAGTGGCATGCCCAGGCCGGCATTACGGATCTGAAGGTTGATCCCTTGCCCTTAGATGATGGCACGGTCATTCATTTCACCTTGCATAACTACCCTTACACGCTGACCGCTATTAACCATCGATTTGCCAGAACTTATTACGTGGAGTTGACCTTACGTGATGTAGATGATGTCAGATTGTTTGTGGTGCGCGTGAAGGCAAATGAAACAACAGGGCGCGATATTTTGGAGACTGCCATCATCGAGATGAAGTCAGGTGATTGGATTGATGATATTGCGAGTTGCCGATTATTGATGGATAAGCGTAAGACTGAGGTTCAGTTGATGGCCGAGCATCGCGAAGTGGAAATGCTTAAACAACGTTTTGTTTTAAATCATTCCGGCAGTAAATTCAGCGCAAGTAAAGCTGACTCTGGTCGTAAGAAAGGCTAGAGACTATCTTGTTTTCATTTCGACTCCAGCGCTCGCAGCGCAATCTTTATTTTTGGTTCTTAGCTTTCTCGGGATTTTTAGTCGCCGTCTCGCTCATGACGCTGCTAGGTGCTGCAAGTGAATTATCAAGCGCCTCTATCGAGTTAAAAAACCTGAAGGTCGTTAGTCCAAACCTTGAGGATTTTGTTAATACACAAAATATTGACTTTCGATTGAATGCCAACAATACCCAGCGCAGATTGAAGGCTGCTGATATCCCAAAGCTCGTGGATGATGCGATCGTGCCGGTAGGTTTAGACGAGGCTGTTACCAGGGCATTCCAATTCTTTGCCGAGTTTGAAAATAAGCGTTTCAAGCCGATTTTGACAGTCACTCCGCCAGTGATTGAATCTGTTGAGCCTGGTTCTCCCGCCGAATCGGCTGGCATCAAAGCCGGGGACCTTGTCTTGAATGTGAACTCAGCCAAAATTGAATCAGTCATGGGTTTTTATCTTGCCTTAAATGAGAAACCATCCGCCGAGGTAGCGCTCAAGCTTTTAAGGCACAAGAAAGACAATGTATCGGTGGTATTGCGTCTGATTGGTAAGGGCCCAATCAATGATAGTAATTGCGGGCTCAAGTTTTCAACTCCACCAGATGCAGTGTATTTAACTGAGCAAGAAACCAAGCGCCAAGCTGAGCAATATCGCCGCGATATGCTTACTAGTATTCCGGTAGATTGGCGTCCTGAGGCCGCAAACAATCTCATGCAAACTGCGAAGCGCCTCAATCTCATTGCAAAAAGCGTGATTGATCCCTCTGGTGCTAATCCTGCCAAAATTCAGTCTAAGGATGTATTGGCTTGGCAGCATAAAAAGTTTCTAGAAAATGTGGATACGTATTTTTCTCTTAGAAGAAAAATTGAGAGTAGAAGTAGCTCCCATTTAATGGGCATGGGCGATGCAGTTGTTGGCTTTGTATCTAGCCTGTTTATTTTTGCGATCGCATTGGGATTGTTTTGGTATCAGCGTCGAGTAACTGGTAAAAAATCATGAGCAATCTTGAGAATCCAGAATATTGGCTTGGTATGCGCATCAATGGCGAAAGATATGTGCTGCCAGCAAGCTCAGTGCAGTCCGTTTTTTTATATCCTGAAGCTGAGCAATCCCTAAAGGATTTAAGAATTAGCGGTGTGGTAGTTCATGAGGGTGCGCCGGTTTATCTGCGTAATCACTTTCAGGTATTACGATTTAATCGTCGATCAGAAAATATTGCCGATTGGCAGCAAGTTCTCAAGCCAGGGGCTGCACCCTGGATCGTCGTATTAAAGGATGGTCTTAATAAGGGTATTGGTTTTAGGGTGAACAATATTTCCGGCCCTTTTCATGCATCCGTTTTAAGTGATTCATTATTTGTGCATCACAATGGGATCGATCACCTTTTGGTGGAGGCTTCATAGAGCCGGGTGACTGGCCTTATTCATTAGCTAGAAAAAATATATGAGCAAAAAATATAAAAACCATATCTTTCAGCGAGCGACGATCCCTTGGCGTTGGCTAGCAATTGCTTCGTTTGTGATTGCGCTAGTAAGTAGCGTTGGTGCATTTATTACAGCGCGTAGCTGGGTTTCTGATGGAAAGTATTTGCAATCAATTGATATTGAGCAGATTGAGGTACTCCGCCTCATCCCGGCATTAAAAGTGCTGCAATCCCAAACGAGTGGCGCTTTTGGTCTAGAGCCTAGTTTTTTTAATAATCTTAAAAAATCAGATGGTCTCTTTAAATCCATTACAGATGATGTCAAGGTGCCTGTAGATGCCCCAGCAACTGATTCTGGATCTGCCAAAACTTCTAATACGAATTCGGCAAATCAAGCACCGAGTACGGACTCTAGCAAGCTAGCTACGCTCTCCGATAACGCTGCCTTGGCCTTTTTCCAAAAGTTAGATGCCAAAATTATGAAGGTGGTCTTTGGTAAGCCTGATAAATACGCTCATTTGACTGAAGAAAAGCTTGACGAGGTTGAAGCTCAACCAGCTGAAGCAAAGTCATCTAAAGTTGCCAGCGTTCAAGATGTCCTGATAGGGGCAAAGAAGACAGAGCTAGCAATCGGCACAGTCATAGCGCAAGAAAAAAGTTTGGCTGGATTTGGGATTCTTGCAAAGTCAGCAGAAGTCTTATTGTCGCCAAAAGGTGTACTGGAATTAGATAAGATTGCCAGTGATTCGCCAGTGAAAAAGTATGCGGAAAGTCTGAATGCTTTTCTGAAGGCGAATGATGCTTGGCAGAAAAATATCACGGATGCAGCTAGCACCTCTGAGCTGCAAAAAGCTTTAGGTACAGTGATTGATCAAAAGGTATTACTTGAAATTGAGTTGGGTAAAAAGGCCTCTGGAAAATCACCCTCTAAATTAGGTGAAGTGATGACCAAGGTTCATCAAACTCCTTGGCATACGAAGCTGCCTCAAGAAAGCGCCTTAGCCATTAAGCTTTATTCAAGCGGCATGACGACGATTCGTGATTTTGCTTCTAATCATGAAGCGTTGAAGGTAGTGGCTCAGCAAAATTCTCAAGACTTGGGATTCTTTGACTTTAAAACTGCCGGTGGATTTTTGGGTCTGACTATTGCCTCCATTGTTGGCATATTTGGTATTGCTGTTGGTGGCTTCGTCTTCTTCCGCAACACCAGCTTAAACGCCCTGGATTTGCAGCGCACTACCAAAGTGGCTTCTGCTGCTGATCAGCTCTTAAGTTCAATCGACTTAGGCTTTGCTAATGCCCCAAGTATGAAGGTGATGGATACGCCTAAGAGTGAGCCTCAGCCTGTTGCTGCTCAGCGCGCACCGCAGCCGGCTGCAGATCCAGCTTCGCCAGAATTGAAAACAGTTGTGAATGTGATTTCTGAGTTAAGTGGTGATTTGAAGCAAAAAATTAGCGAGATAGAGCGTCGCTTCAAGTTGCTCAGTCAGTTAAGTAACAAGCTACGACATTCTGTTAACACCTTGCAAGATAAAGCGGCGCAAATACGCCCCGCCAATTCTGGTGAGGATGAGCAAGCCTATTCTGGCTCCAATGAGAGAGCTAGCAGAGTGGGGCCTTTAGATCAGTTGCAAGATGCATTCTTTGCTTTGAAACAGCAGGGCGTCAGATTGTATTTGGCCATCTTGGATAACCACTCTAGTAAACAGCTCGCCGTAGAAACTGAGCAACTCAATCTCTTGGTTGATCGTGTTGAGGCAACCGTTTCAAAAATGAGAGGATCCCTTGCTGTAGCCCTAGAGCAAGCGGCTGCTACTGAGCAATTTGCACCAGAAATTTCTTTAGAGGCAATCGAGCTCTTGGGTATGGATGCTAAGCAAGTGATACGTGATCTCGATAGCTGGGAAGAAGAGTTCGATGGCTTAGGTCAAGAGTTCTCAGATCTCAAGCGTCAAGCGAAAACTTAATACGGTTAACTAAAGATAAAGCGCACATCCCATGTCTGAAGAAAAACCGCTATTTTTAATTGACGTTGATCGGGCGATTGAGGGCTTGGTCTCCTCAGTGCCGGCCAATGGCGGTGCTGGTTCAGCTAGGCTGGAGTCTTCTGTGATGTATTGCGTTGATTTAGCCAATGCTCTTGATGGTGCTGGTCTAGATGCTTTAAGTGCATTTGCAAGTGAGTTATCTGAGAGTTTTACAGCTAGTAGCGCTCAAGCATTTTTATTGATTCCAGATTTAGTCGCTCTGGTCAATGCAGAAGCCTCACATATTCACTCCTCTGGTGGTTCTAGTCCCTTGGTTAGTGTTGAGCAACTCAATCAGGCCAAGAGTGCATTCGAGCAGAAATTGGCGCAACTCAAGGCGGGTGTCCCAGTCTCCAAGGAGCCTATCTCTGCACTAGTGTCTGTCGTACAAACTGCGGAGTTGGTGGGTGAACCGAAAGAGGTATCGATAGCCCAACCGATGGCTCAGCCAGTGGCGCCCATCCTCGAAGATGAGTATGTGGATGAATTTCCAAATCAAGAATTTGCATCTGACATCAAAGAAGGTTTGCGCGCCTCTGAAAAAATTCCTGAGCCTCAAGTTCAGACTCAGAGCCCGCAAGCTCAGGTCCAGTCTGATGCACCTAGTGATCGTGAGATGGAATTAAATCGCACGCTAGATCGCACGATTAGTGAATTGAAGAATCTCTTTGCCCCTAGGCAAGAGTCTCCGCCAGTCGTTGTCCCAGAGCCAAGGCCTAAAGCGTTTGCGATTCCCGAAGGCTTATCTCAGCCAATCGATCGCGCCAGTGCTTTTGAGTACTCCAGTAATTCACGCTCTTTAGACAAGCACTATGTTTTGGATCGATCAACAAATTTAAATCGATTACAAAAAGCCCGTAGCTTAGCTGGCAAAGGCAATGGTTGGAGTGGAGTTGAGCTCGACTTTGTATTAAGCAAGGAGCAAGATGAATTGATTCGCGTAGGACAACAATCCTTGCGACATATTTTTGACAACTTAACTGATGAGTTGTTGATCGATGAAGTTTATGCAGACTCCGATGTTGCTCAGCAGTTATTAACTATCCTGAGTATTTTGCCGCCATGCCCGAGCATTTTTGCGGTTCAGCAAGAGCTCATGATTTTTATCGATTTGGATCACATTTCTTTATCTCAAGAACACTTGTTGGCAGTTGGCAGCATGATGGCTGAAATCGGTGGTTCTTTGGAAGTGCATCACGAGGGCGTTCGCCTGTCCTGCCCATCTAGTCTTTTGAGAATGCCAATGGCTTATTTCTCCCGTCATGGAGAGTATTTCGCTGTATCTGCGATCCAATATTTAGGTGAAGAGCAGTTGGAGAAGGTTGCCAGCTCAAAAGTGGACTCTTTAGGTGAAATCATCCATCCCGCCAGGAAAATTGCTATCCGGGCAGGTTTAGAGACCTACTGGATCTATGTCCACGAGTTTTTGGGTGTTGAGAATATGAACATTCACCAAAATATACCTGCGGCATTAGACAGGCCGCATTGGTTGGCTGGTGTGGCTTTAGATGGCGCCAATACTGTCTATTCTTGGGTTGCCTTGGATCGGTACGTCAGATAATGCGCTTGTTTGGCTTTGGTCTACTTGCTTTCTTCATTCAGTGCCTTGCGGCACTCTCCGTTCAGGCGGCCTTACCTCCAGATATCGACGCATCCATCAAACGCTTTATCCAGAAAAGCCCTAGCGTGAATGGCCTGCGTGTTGAGGTAGAGCTGATGGAGCCAAATCAGGTGATTCCAGCCTGTTTAGGCGGTTCTGTTGAGATATTGACCCCTCCCGGAGTTCGACTCTGGGGCAGAAGTACCTTGCAATTGCGCTGTGCCAAGGCCTCTTGGATGGTCAATGTGCCTGTCAATATCCATGCTTATGGGGATTATGTAGTGGCTAGTCGCTACCTTGGTTTTGGCCAGAAGATTGAAAATGGCGATATTCGGGTGATTGAGGGGGATTTAACCACCTTGCCTGATGATGTCTTGAGAACCCCTCGGGCTGCCTACGAAAAGGTATTGGGTCGATCGCTGCAAATGGGGGCACCAATAGGGCTAAACGATTTAAAGGAATCATCCGTAATAAAGGTAGGAGATCCTGTTTTGATCCAATTAGTGGGTAAGGGATTTCAGGTATCGGGAGAAGGAACCGCCCAAACTGCCGGAATGATAGGCGATATGGTGCGTGTGCGCCTGATGGATGGTCAGGTCTTACAAGGCAAGGTTTTAAGGCCGGGTGTGATCGGGGTTACTGTAGAGTGAGCAACTGCTTACTTTATGTGGTAATTTGTAGTACGTAGGCATTAATTCAGCTGTAAAATTGTTGCAAAGTGCAGTTCATAGGAGAATGAGATGAAGATTAATGAGAATGCATCACTGATTCCACCAAATTCAGGAGTGGGTAAAGCCACACCAGGCTCAAACTCGGCTGCTGTAAATAACACTGCTGCTAAAGCCAATGCGGATGTAGTTTCTGGCCCAGCTGTTAATTTAGATATCAGCCTGACTGCAAAGTTGGCTGAAGTTCAAAATGATTCCAAAGCAAGTAAAGCAAGCGACGAAGCATTAATTGAGAAGTTGCGCGCTAAGGTTGCTGCTGGTGAATTTGAGATTGATTACAAAAAAATCTCTCAAGCTATGCTTAAAGATGTCGTAGCTGCAATCGGTCAAAAACCGAATCGCGCCTAAACTGACTTCTAGCTAGATTTCGTAACACCCCTCAATAAAAAACTATGTCTGTTTCAGCTCCATCAATGTCATTTGATGGGCTGCATTCTTTTCTTCAGAAAATTGATACAGCTGTAAGAGATCTGCGCACCGCCTTAGAGGCGAACGATATGGATCGACTGCCCAATGCTCTTGAGCTCACTAATGCGGCCTTAGAGTCAATTAATGGCTATCCCGGTGGAGCGGAAAAACTTCGAGGGGATATCAATGAGTTCCCCGAGGATCAAAAAGAGCGTTTATTAAGTTTGCTCAATGAAACCTCTACCAATCATCAAATTAATGGTGATTTAATACGTCTGGCAATGCAGCGTAGCGCCGCTATGCAGTCGTTTATTGCTCAGCAAGCCCCAGGCGCCACCTATGGCAGTGATGGCGGTGTTCCTGGATCTGTGGGTGGAGTTTTATCCCGCAAGGTTTAGGCTTTTCTGTTCCCATTTAGCCCCTCTGGGGTGAATATCAAGACTGCGGATATTTGTATAATTAAGGCTTATAGAAGCTTCAAGTTTGTGCCAGTTTTCTCATCAACATTTTTAAATTTGAGAATGCATTCATGGTGGGAACGGGCAATTACAAATTCCAGCGATGCCATTCAACATTTACCAGCCTGATCCCGGCCAGATTGATCCTAAATACAATTTAGACAGTCGATTTCTATATAAGAATTTGGAGAAATTTTTCTCACCAGGCCCAGTCTGTGCAATCTTTAATACCAAGTCATCGCAATTGCTGCCTGTCAGTGTGGATGGTTTAGAAGTCAAGGCGGGTTTCAAATTTAAGGTAGAGGAAGCGCCAAAAAATGGAGTGCATTCCTTCCTAGCGGACCCATGCATTTTTGTTGCGGGGCTAGATGTGGGCAAGTTACAATTTTCAATGCAGGGCTTGCGATCCTTAGATAACGGCTTGCTAGCATGTGATATTCCTAAGGAGGTAGCCCTCATCCAGCGTCGAGAAGACTTCAGGGTGCCGGCACCGCCTGATAGGGCATTTAAGGCCTTAATTTACTTTAGTGTTGGCAAGGAAATGATCGCCGATATTGTGGATATTTCCGATAAGGGTATTCAGTTTGATATTCGTCTTGGCGCAACCGAGCTAGAGGTTGGCAAAATCTGGACTGGCTGCACCTTAGAGAGATTGCAAGCTCGGACTGCTAAGTTCGATCTCATCATTCGGAGCATTAGACCAAGCCTTCTAGAGGAATCCCGGGTTCGGGTGGGTTGCGAGCTCCATGAGCCAACCAGGCTAAATGAAAATGAATTTGTGAGCACCAGGACGGCCATTCAGAGCTCTAGAGTGAATAGACGCATTAATTACTGGTATCAGGAAGCCTCCTGGTGCTAACTTTATGCCCTAATGTAGGGCAATAAAAATTCATCGATAATGAGCCATTCAATAAAATTAATGCCTTACTAGGAGTTAGAGATTATGGGTTACGGTGCAATTGAACTAGGTCAATTAAATATGCAGAAAGGCAAGTTTGATGTTGCCTTTGATATTTTGTATGACTGCGCAGTAAATGACCAAAATGATGATGCAGTCTTCCTGATGACCAAAATGGTATTTGATGGAAATCTCTCCCCAGAACATATTGAAAAATTCTATGAACTACAAAATGGCCATACCAGTTTAGGCAATGGCTACGCGCTATTTAATGTGGGATTGATGCATGAACGTGGTCTTGGAAAAGTTGTTCAGAATTACAAGGTAGCGGTTGAGTACTATCAAAAAGCGATCAAAGAGGAAGTGAAGGATGCCTACTGTAATTTAGGCAATATTCTGGCGCTAGGCTTGGGTATGGATCAAGGAGTGCCGCGAGATGTCAATAATGGAATCAAGTTTTTAGCCATGGGCGCTCAAGAGGGTAGTCGGCAGTGTGCTTATACCTTGGGCTCACTCTATGGCAAAGGTGAATTTGTTCCGCAGGATCTTAAAAAAGCGTTTTATTACCTCTCGCTGGCAGCGCTGCAAGGCCATGATCAGGCAAAGCGGGTGCTTCATATTTTTGTCCATAGTCATAAAGAAGACTACGATGCAGAGATGTCTGCTGCAGAGGAAACATTTGGCAAGATTCAAAATTTGCGCATGCTTTATAAGTGCCTATAAGAACTATTTAAGGCAAAAAATCAAACCTCAAAAGCGTAGTGCTTTTGAGGTTTTTTCTTTTTTACATCATGCGAAATCAAGCCGCGTACTCTAAAATAGTAATTCACTTCAATCGATTGGCACTTCATGCAGTTTGATAATTCTCGTTTAGATATCGCCACCTTAAATCTCAGAAAAGGTAGGTACGATGCTGCGTTTGAGATTTTCTTTGACCTAGCGACAATCGATTTAGATCAAGAGGCGCAGTTTGCCTTAACCAAGATGTGTTTTGATGGCCATCTTGATCCAGAGCAGATTAATAAACTCTTTACTTGGGTAAATTCCAATAGCAGCTTGGGTAACGGCTATGCCCACTTTAATGTGGGCCTCATGCACGAGCGCGGCATGGGGGAAATCAAGCAGGACTACAAGACTGCCATTGAATACTATGAGAAGGCAATTAAAGAGGACGTATATGACGCCTATTGCAATCTTGGAAATATATACGCACTTGGACTAGGTGTGGAGCAGGGTGTGCCCAGGGATATTTTTAAGGGCGCGGCTTATTTAGCTAAAGGGGCTGAAGAGGGTAGTCGCCAAGCTGCATATACATTGGGGTGTTTATATGAGCAAGGGGAATACATCCCTCAGGATCATAAAAAGGCTTGCTATTACTTAGTACTCGCAACCCTTCAAAAGCATGACCAAGCCCATCGAGTATTAATCATGTTTCAGCATGCTAACAGAGGAAATTACGATAAAGAATTTGATGCTGCAGAAGCGCAGTATGGAAAAATTCAAAACATGCGCAGACTGTACAGGTGTCTGTAACTGAAGCGATCCTTGTGCGGTAGTAGTGCTTAGACTTTCAGTTTGGCTCTAATTCGAATCATCCCTTGGGTGTGGATTTGGCTAATACGGCCAGGGGTGATATTCATGACTTGGGCAATTTCTCGATAAGACAGGTCTTCCTGGTAATGCAGCGCAAATACCAGTTTTTCATTTTCAGGCAATCCCTCAAGAATAGTCGCGATCCGATCTGCAAGCTGACTCATGGCAACTGCCCGCATTGGATCTGAATCATCGGCATCAGATGGCAGTAGGTCATCCGATAAATCATCGAGAGGCATCAGGTGAACCATATTAGCCATGATGGCATGGTAGGCCTCGATAGTGATCTCTGCGCTACTGGCAATTTCTTTTTCAGACGGATGACGGCCTAAGTTTTGCTCGAGTTTGCGAGTGACCTTTTCAAGTCCTACGAGTTCATCGCGCTGATTGCGCGGCAAGATATCATTTTTGCGGCAGGAGTCGTAGATAGCCCCACGAATACGCGTTCTTGCGTAAGCCTCAAATGCGAGGTTAGGTTGTGGTTCATACCGGGTGATGGCATCTAGTAGACCGGTAAGACCTTCTTGAATAAGGTCATCCACTTCCACATTGGGCGGCAGTCGTGAGCAGATCTGATGAGCAATCCGCTTAACCAGCGGCAAGTTCTCCTCAATTACCTGATTGATATCAATTGACTGGGAATATGTGGATGGCTTCAATCACAACTCATTTATTGGGAATGCTTAATTTTATGCGACTTAACTGGTGATTTTGGCAGAAATCGCTTTAAAAAATCCCATAGGCAATACAAACTCATGTGTTTCCCCTTTGCTTACGGGGTTCCAGCTTAAATCATCTTGATCTAATTCAACGCGTTCAGCAGTTAGAGCTTTGATCCAGCCAATGAAATCTAAAGGCTGCTCCAGGGCAGATAGGGACGCATTGTGAAGTTTTTCAAAAGCAGCGGCACCAGCAGTCTCATCTTCTCCACCCACGATGAGGATGGAGAGCGGCTCATCTATCTGTAAGGTGGCCATTTGGCGAACCATGAGTAAGGCCTTTTTGAGAGAAGCCTGATCGTGTGCGGTAACTAGAATGCGCTTAATGTTGCTGCCGTAATAAGCCACGATGTTCGCTTCTGGATCAATGGTGGGGAAAATAATGTAATCAATATCAATCTCATGATTGACTAGGCGTTGATCCAGCTGAGGGTATTTAGCAAAACGGCGGCTCACCTCAGAGCGCAATTTGACGCTGGTTGCATACCAAAAATTCTCTTCGATTGCTTTGAGACTTCTTGCTAGATCAACTGACTTTGAAAATACTTGGCCCAAGTCATATCGCACTGGGTATAAAAACCCTGACATTGTTTTGCGATCCGACAAAGGGATTTCATCTATTAGGAGAACGCGGTGCCCCAATTGTTTAATGCTGTGGGCGGTACCGTGACCTAAATGAATGGTTGAATCCGCATCTAGAGTGCTGGCGATGCAAATAACCCGTGATAACTCGGCGCCAAAAATATTTCGTAAACCCGCGGCTTGATCGACGCCGCTTGAAGTGGTCGTGCTCATTGATTGACTTTACGAATCCAGTCACCAAGGTGGTCTGAAAGAAGAGCAGGTACTTGTTCGTCGGTAATCGAGAACGTTTCTGAGAAAGCGCGCATCGCCATCGCACGGTGACTCAAGTAGTTGATATCAGGCTGACTGAGATCTTCAGGAACACGTTGACCGTTCGAGACAAACATAACAGACAGATCATTACGAATCACACTGTCAATGACGGGCGCAAGATGAGCAGCTTCATCAATTTTAGTAATGATGACTGAATCCAGCTTCTCGCCATTGGCATTTTGCATGGCTTGATTATGTAGGCTAATGACCTCTTCCTGGGTGCGTAGATCCGTAGTGGAGCTCATCACTAGAATGCGTTTCGCCTTATTTGAGCCATGCTCTAATAATTGTGATTGCTCAACCATCAGGGTATCGCGTTGGCTCACTCCGGCGGTATCTAAGAGGACAATCTTGCGATTAGAAAAATCTTTAATCTTTGCGGCTAAATCTTCACTATCTCTAACAGCGGTTACTGAAAGCCCTAGAATTTTGGCAAATGTTTTGAGTTGCTCTTGAGCGCCGATACGATAGGTATCTGTGGTGAGTAGGGCAACTTGGTTGCGGCCATAGCGCAGAACACAGCGCGCAGCAATTTTGGCGACCGTTGTTGTTTTACCGACGCCAGTTGGGCCAATAAATGCAAAAACGCCACCCCGGTCAAAAATATCAAAAGCATGAGAAGTCTTGATCATGCACTTGACTTGCTCGCGAGCATTTTTGATTAACGCAGGCAAACTTAAATCTTCAGGTAAGTTGCGTGCAATCTCCGCGCAAAGCTTGGGAGAGAAACCACTGTTGAGGAGATGTTTGACGATCTCCGTAACGTGGGTATTTTCTTGCTGAATACTTCCCCAAAAATTACCAGCTACATGCGATTGCAGTAAGAACTTGACTTCGCTAATTTCAGATAAGAGCTTTTCTACTTTAGGCGAGCTGCCAGATTCAAATATGTTGGTGACCGCTGGAGAAGGAGATGCAGCAGGCGCAGCTTGCTTTTGTAATGATGTCTCTGAAATACGATGCGCTTGAGCGGCATTAAGAGCTGATACTCTGGCAGCATTGAGCGCAGCAACATCTTGAGCTGCTTTAGCATTAGCAGCAGCAGAGGCGTTAAAGATCGCGTCATTATTAGACGGGTTGATCACACTACTATCACTGCGATGAATACGCTCAACATCATTAAATGAGGTTGGTAAAAATGCTTCGGCACCAGGAGCTCTTACAGAGCGACCAGCTCTTGCTGGATTGCGTCTTAAGCTGCCTGCGGGAATTTCGCCATACGGTTTTGGTGCAGGAGCTTGGGCACGACGGGCAATGGCATTCTCAAACTTGTCTGACAGACCAGATTGAGCCATGGATCTTTCTGAGAAAGGACTAGCTTCGTTACTAAACGAATCGAGAGATTCAGAGCGGGTAGATAAGTTAGCTAAATCTTGCGAAGTGATGGCAATAATTTCTACGCCTTGATCAGTGTCTTTAGTTGAGAGCACCATAGCGTCAGAACCCAATTCTGTACGAATCAGCTTTAACGCGTCAGCGGTATTGGCTGCAATAAATTTTTGGGGGCCCATGCTTAAACTCCGGAGTAGATCTCTTTAATAGTGATTTTAGGGGTTTTTGCCCGTTTGGGAACAAAGAACCTTGAAGAAGGCTAGATTGGAGGTTGGTGGCAGCTCACTTAAGGCCAATACCACCGCCTGAGGGCAGACCCTACGAGCAATTCTGGAGATGGTGGTTCTGGTCCGTGTACCACTGACAATGACTGGGGGCAGGTTTTGGTTCTCCATCTCCTGAACGCCCTTGATAACTTCTTCCCCGAACATGCGTGCCAAGGAAGGCTCAATTAGGCCATCTGGAGCAATTGCGCCGGCGCCAATGGACTGCTCAATGAGGCGCTCAAATTCTGGCTGAATTCCTAAAACTTGATAGTTGTTGCCATCACCTAAAGCATCTTGAACGATCGTGCGGCGCAGTGCATAACGAATATGCGGCAAGATCTCTAAAGGATCATTGAGCTTGCCTGCATATTCACTAGAGATTTCTAAAATCGTGCGCAGATCTTTGATGGGAACATTTTCTTCAAGAAGCAATTGCAAGATGCGCTGTAGCTGTGCCACGGTCACAATCTTCGGAATAACATCCTCAACTAATTTTGGATAGCTCATCTTGAAGTGATCAAGTAAGTCTTGAGTTTCTTGACGACCTAATAGCTCGGCAGCGTGCTGATGAATCAGGTGATCTAAATGCGTAGTAATTACAACTGCAGGCTCAACTACGGTATAGCCTTTCGCGATGGCTTCATCACGCATAGTGCGCTCAATCCAAACTGCTGGCATACCAAAGGTTGGATCTTTGACTTCAATACCGGGAATCTTATCGGTACCACTTTGTTGAATTGCCAACAAACGATCTGGCAAGCATTGCCCTCGTCCAATCTCAGCACCGTAAAGCAAGATACGATAGGTCTCCGCACTGAGTTGTAAGTTATCTCGAATATGCACAGAAGGAATTAAGAATCCGACTTGAGTAACGAACTTGCGACGAATCGCTTTAATGCGTTTAATGAGATCGCTCTCATCACCTTTGTCCACCAATGGAATGAGACGATACGCCAACTCAAGGCAAAGTGGCTCCACAATCGGTACGTCTTTCCACTCCAGCTCTTCGTTAACCACTGGCTGAGCAGCTGCAACCTTGGCCGCTGCTGCCTCTTTCTTAATGCGCTGATGTGTCAGGTAAGCAAGACCACCAAAAAGAGCTGCAAAGCCCAAGAAGATGACGTGCGGCATGCCAGGCAAGACCCCTAAGATGCCAAGCACACCAGCTACAACTCCCAATGCATTGCTGTTCGCTTCAAACTGTTTAGAGACCTGCCCGGAAAAATCATCCTCGGTTGCAACACGGGTTACCAAAATACCTGCTGCAGTAGAAATTACCAAAGCTGGAATCTGTGCAACCAAGCCATCACCAATTGTCAGTGATGCAAATGTGGCTAGAGCTTTGCCAAAGTCCATGCCATGTTGGAGAACGCCGATCATCAAACCGCCAATGAGGTTGATGACCAAAATCATGATGCCGGCCATAGCATCGCCGCGCACGAACTTGGACGCACCGTCCATGGAACCAAAGAAGTCTGCTTCTTGCGCTACATCTGCGCGTCGTGATTTTGCTTCGTCCTGCTGAATGAGGCCTGCATTGAGATCGGCGTCAATCGCCATCTGTTTACCAGGCATGGAGTCCAAAGCAAAGCGAGCAGAAACTTCCGCTACGCGGCCAGAACCCTTGGTGATTACCACGAAGTTGATGATCGTGATCACAATAAAGATCACGATACCCACTGCAAAGTTACCGCCAATCAGGAAAACACCAAAGGCCTCAATCACCTTACCGGCAGCATCCGTTCCTTTGTAACCATCCATCAACACAATACGAGTGGACGCGACGTTAAGAGATAAACGCAGCAGGGTGGTTAAAAGTAGAACTGTTGGAAAGGCAACAAAATCTTTAAAACTCTTGATATTGATCGCTGTAAATAGAACGATGATGGACAGCGCAATATTGAAGGTAAAGAGCACATCGAGAATGATGGCTGGCAAAGGCACCAGCATCATGATCAGTACTAAAAGTACCAAAATCGGGATGGCGCCTTGTGCCGATGGGCTCGGCAACTTTGAGGTGTCAAAACCCAAGATTTTCATGCGATAGGTCTATTGCCTGATAAAAGATTAAAAATTGCCAAAAAACTACGCTAAATCAGTAGGCGCTAACCTATATATAGTGTTTAGCACCCCAATAGACCCTAAATATACTGTATTTCAAGGGAAAAAACACGAAAAATGGCAAAAATTGCCGCATTTTTAGACAAAAATTGCCACTAACTAACAATGTGGGATTGAGGGCCTAATTTAGCGGTTTTTACGCCTCCATCCGCCTCAATCAAACCCCATTTTTGGCTTGAAATCTAAAGTAATTCAGGTTTTTATCCGTTTAGCCCGAAGAGAAACCTTTTTTGTGAAGGTTTTGTCCAAATTAAAGGCTTTTCAGTGGCGATATCTTCAACCAGTTCAGCAACGAATGCATCGATCGATGTAGCGAGCATTGTCTCGCAGTTGATGACATCTGAAAATAAGCCGCTAGACAAAATTGACGCCAAAATCGCCAGTCAAAAAGTGGTGATTAGTGATCTGGGAATCATTAAGAGCAAGGTTGCGGCGCTAGAGGATGCCTTGACGGTATTTGAGGATGTAAATACCTATGGAAATATGTCTGCAAGTTCAGACAATACCGCGATCGTTACAGCCACCGCTGGTACAGGTGCAACAGCTGGGACTTATGCAGTAACTGTTACGCAGGTGGCTCAAAAAAGTACATATAACATTACTGGCTTGGCTAGCGCTACTGATGCAGTCAATTTCACCACCAGTTCTGGTTTTCAGATCACTGTAGGCACAACTGTGTACAGCAGTAATGGCAGTAAGACTGTTGCTGGCGTGACTACTGCAAATGCGATTGCGGTATTGGCGGCCAATCCAACGGCAACAACACTAAAAGATTGGATCAATAGCGTTAGTGGCTCGACCAATGTCACTGCATCTCTATCTCAAATGACTGCTGGCCATTGGAGTCTTGTGCTCAATGGTACCCAGGAGGGTCTGAGTAATGATTTTTCTATTTCTGGCTTGCAGACTGGGGCAAGTCTTAGGGGGTTTACTGCATCCACAGATTTGGTTCTGCTAGATCAAGCCAATGGTTTTCAGTTAATCGCCGATGGCGTGACATACAAAACTAGTGGGGCTGGTAGTAATGTCACAGCGATAGCTGGTAGCGGAATGGCTGGTGCCGTCACCTTAGGTGATTTGGTCACATGGATTAATGCACGCTCTACTGCGAATACGCTTGGCCTTACAGCAGCAATCGTCACGGACGCAACTGGCGCAAGTTTAGAAATTACACAATCAGGTAACGGTGCAAAGACCTTGAGTATTGCTGGCGTTACTGCAAGCTCAACTTATCCAGCCGTAGTTTCCAGAACTCAAGGCATTAGCGATGAGACTGCAACGTTTACATTCCCTGCCATGAAGGCTGGCGATTCTGTGACGATTGCTGGTTTGACTATGACTGCCAAGATGGATTTAACAGCTGCTCAGTCTGCCGCCTCATTTAATGCTCTGCAATCAGGGGCGACGGCGCCATTGCAGACCAGCATATTAAATGGCAAGACTTCAGACCCAATAAGCGGCGGATCTACAGTAAGTTTGAGTAATGTGTCATTGCCTACAGACTCAGGCGTATACCGTTTAACTAGCATAGGCGCGGTACTGACGATGACAAAATATGTCAGCGGAAGCGCTGTTGCGTCTTCTTCAATTGAGCTGGTGACATCAGGCTCTAGTGATGCAACTGCAACGCCTCCAAAAGTACTCTTTGCTGGTGCACTCAATGGTGTGACGACATTAAGCTTTGGTTCTCTTGGCTCATTTAACGTCAATACCTCATTGGCTGCAACCAATGTTGAAACCGCATCAGAAATTGCGGCAAAGATTGTGAATGCCAGTGCTGCAGATCCAGTGGCTATTGCCAACGCTTGGATCTCCGTGCCAGGTGCAGATTGGGCGGATACCGCAAGAACCAACTTAAGTTTGGGCGCGGGTGATTTAATGAAAGCGGTCATTACCACTACGGGCAGTACTAAGCTACGCATAGGTGCCGCCACAACGGCCGCGCTTACTGAAGTCTATGGCTATGCTAATAAAGCCGCTATGGATGACGGCTTGGTGACGGAGCTTGCCTTTATTGGAACGGCAGCTCAGCTCAATGCCGCATTAGCAACATTGGAGGCAAACAGTCCGGATGGTTTGGGGAAGGTCTCCATCAATATCGTGCCATCAGACATTATTTCTAGATCAGATTCTGTTACCGGTGATGCCTCTTACTACAAGGTAGTTTCTGGATCGATTGGGATTGCAGCTGCTAGAGCGGCAGCGTCAGCTAGTACGTTTATGGGTTTGACAGGATTTTTAACAAACATTACCAGTCAAGAAGAGAATGACTTTATCCGCGGAAAAGTCAACACCACCTCATGGATTGGTGCAAATGATTCTGCCAATGAGGGCAAATGGGTTTGGGGTGATGGACCGGAAGCGGGTATTGAATTTTATACAGCTACAAATCCAACCGATAAGCGTGCAACAACGACAGTTACTGCAGGTACTGTTAGCTCAAAAGAAGTGCGAACTTGGAATTTAGAAAGTACCAACTCGAGTGCAATGAATATTGCTGCTGGGGCAACCATTAGCTTCCTATTAGTAAACCCAGCTGATAGCAACACAGATACAGTTACGTACACCAATTTATCTGGAGCAGCACAAAGCATCGCAACTGTATTAACAAATCTGAAAACATATTTTGATTCGGGAGCTGCTATCGATGTAACCGATGCGGCTTATTCAATTGATGGCACCAAGACTTCAGGAGCGGCTGGTACTTTAGGGCTCTTTTCAGATTTTGACTTTACCTATAGCGTTGCCGGTAATTCCCAAAGTGCAAGCTTGAGCTTTACTGGAAAAGTAAATGGCGAAGTTACCGATGGAGCCTTATCTAATTTACAAATCCGTGGGATAAATCTGTATAGCAATTGGGCAAATGGTGAGCCTAACAACTCTGGTAACGAGGATTATGCAAACTTTTCGCAGCCTCAGGGTTTTCAATGGAATGACTTAAATGCCAATCCTATTGGCGCTTACGTTGTTGAGTACAACACCAGTGCCGGCTCGGCGGTACTGGGTAATCTCAAGCGAGAAATTAGTTTGCCAATACCTGGCGTGATTGAGGTGGGTAATCCTGCTTCAGTTGCGGTGGGCAATGCACTTGGATACGCAAACTTTTCTGGCGCTCTTACTGGGTTTAGTTCGGTGGTAAATGGTAGTCAGGTAATACTGACATCCAGTACAGCGGGATCTGACGTTGCCAATATCAGCTCTTCCTTTGTGAATCGTGCTGCATCTAGTAGTAGCGTTCTCGCAATCGACTCTTCAACAGCGGGTACTGCAGGCACTAAAGAAATTTGGACATTTAATTTCAGTGCATTGAAAGCGGGTGATGCTGTAACCCTTACCGAAGCTAGTGCTGGTGGATCTATTACCTATACAGCAAACGTAGATTTAACTGCAGAAAAAGTAGCCCAAGCATTTGCAAGCATTGCAGCCGGCGCGACTAAAAGCTCAAATCTTAGCGGTACGTTTAGCGGAACAAATATTGCTAGCTATGCATCAGGCTTGGCGAATGGTAGCAAGGTGACATTTACCGCCTCCGTTAATGGAGACGCAGCCAATCTATCAGGCGCAATTGTTGGTCGCACTGTTTCAACTACAGCATTTGGCGCTCCCGCTATCTCTAATGGAGGCGCCGCCGCTCAAGAAAGTGTGCAATTTAAATTTGCACCAGCTGGCATTAAGTCAGGCGATTCCATCACTATCGGTGGGCTTACTTTTACAGCAGGAAGGGCGCTGACTACTGCTGAGTTATCCGGTGCATTTGCGAGCCTTGCTAACAATGCAACAACGGGCGCGGGGTCTAGCTATGGTAGTTATTCCGGATCACTTTCAGGTTATTCCTCCGGGGCAGTTATTGGTGGTGATCAGGTTTTATTTACCTCTACTGCAGCGTCTGGAACAAACGTAACCGATCTAACAGCAAGCTCAGTTATCAGAACAATTTCTGGCACAGGCCTCACCGTTAATCAATATACAACTGCACGCAATGCTCAACTGAGTATCGGTGGCATTGCTTATGAGCGTTCAAGTAACTCTATTAGTGATATTTATTCAGGGGTTACTTTTAATTTAATGGGCACTGCTGGCACGACCAACGTGAAGGTAATTTTAGGTGCTGATAACACTGAAAAAAGTATTACAGATTTAAAAGATGCGTACAACGATCTCATTAAGAGCTACAGTGCAATGACGGCTAATAGTACTAACTCTAGTACCCCCGGTACATTTGCTAGCAACCCAACAATGCTTTCTTTTATTGAAGCTATTAAGAATCGTTTTGCTACTGGACTCACTTACAACATCGGGACAAATAATGATGATGGCGATCCATACACATTGAGTCTTGCTAGTCTTGGCTTAGATTATCAACTTGATGGAACTCTAAAATACAACGCAGTTTCTTATCTGATGTCCCAGTCAGCAGGTCTTCGTGAAAAATTCCTTAAAGGTGTCAAAATTGGCTATACCAGTGCCACGGATAACCTCATGAGCTTTGTTAAAGCTCAATCAAGCACTATTGGGGCGCTTGCTCAGGAAATTCAGGTTGAATCTGACAATATCGATAGCCTGACTAAAGAGAAGGAAGATATTCAGAATCGCCTCAGTAAAGTTCAAGAAAATTACATTGCCCGCTACTCTGGCCTCAATACTTTGCTATTTCAACTCAATTCCACCAGTACCAGCCTTGGAAGCGCCTTGGATAGTCTGACCAATATGAATTCGAATAATTAACCCTCACTAAGATCATTGGCTGGCCTAGCTCCCAACTTCTAAATCTATCGACTTCAGACTAAATCGGATGATCTTAGTAATTGGAGCTATATAAGCCATTGATTTTTATAGAAATTTTAAATATATAAAAATTTTTAACAAAAAAGCTAAACACTTTCTGTCTTATTGCCGTAGGTAACGATAAGGATGACCTTTTTTGGGGCTTAGCAGTAAACCTCAAATTTTTTGGTCTCGTATCGCTGCTTTATGTGCTTATTGGATAAGAGAGAGTTTTATGACTATTTCAGCTATTGCAAATTCAGGCCCTCAGCCACCTTCATTGGCTAGCCTGTTGCAAATTAATCGGATTAATCCGATTACTGGCAAAGACCCTGATGAGTCTAATAGTGTCTCAGGCTCAGCCGTGCCTAAGGCTAGCTCAAAACCCTCGGTTATTCCAAAGCTTGTACAAGATGTTTTGAAAACTCTGAGTCAAATGGGCGCAAATCCTCTGGGTAATAAGGCTGAGAATTCGGGTGCTCAAGCACAAGAAACTAAAAAAACTGCTGTGGACTTTTTGACCTCAGTAATTTCTGCCGTTAAAAATCAGGCAAATAGCTCCGCAAAGGTGGCTAATCCGCTCGAGCAGTTAAATGCCGGGATTTCTCAAATGATTGGCGAAGTGGGTAATGGCTCATCTATAGATGTTGCTGTTATGCAAAGCGCTGATAAGTTGCTAAAGTCTGCCGGCGTGCCAAGTAATTCAAATACCTTGGGCGGCTTACTCGAGGGTTTGCAAAGATCATTGCTAGATGATTCTGGTGTTGGAAGTTTGATAAACGTTACTGCATAATTTAATAAGAAATAGACTTGAAATGAGTAATATGATCAACAGTGCAAATGGAGCAGGAGCGCAATACGCAAATAGCGTATTGCCAGCCCCAACTCCGCCTGTTGCTTCAAGTGCTCCTAAGGTGAATATCCCAAGTGATGCTGAGGTTGTATCAAAAGTTATTAACACGCAAATTAGGCCATCTGGCGTTACAGAGATGGCTCAATCAACCCGGGCTGTAATTGAAAAAGCCGCCCAAGAGCTGGAGAGTTTTGTTCACTCCATGGGAAGAAGCATCAATATCTCCGTTGACGGAAATACTGGCTATCACGTTGTAACGGTAACCAATCCAGACACCGGAGAGGTGATCCGTCAAATGCCTTCTCCTGAGCTGCTCAAGATTGCTCAGAGCTTACCTAAGTTTGATGGTTTATTTTTAAATCGTAAGGCTTAGTTTTGGTCTTAAGCAGTGATCAATTTACCCAATAACTAAGCTATCGCCAACCTTACGCACTGCTGGAGCGCCCGATGCCTTAGCATTCTTCTAGGCATCTTTTTCCAGGTCTCGTTTTCACCTTTTACTTCAGTTAAGTACTCCCTAACGGTGGTCGGCACTTCGCGATCTTTTCGATAGATCGAGCATTCAAGCCACTCTGGTAAACCATCTATTAAGGTATCTGCTTGAGTAAAGTGCAAGCCATTAAATTGGGGATGTTGATTGAGTAACTTAGCGCATCCTTCAATCGTAATCAATACTTGCCATTGCCCATCTTCATATTGAGTACAGCCAATTTCTTCAGATAGGGGATCTAAGTGTAGGTTTTGCATCATCCGCAGTAATGTCAAAATCACCTTAGCTGGCACTTCGATTTGCAGGTCTACCCAAGCTTGAAGTTCTGCTTCATCAATGCCCAGTCCACTAGCTGCTCTAGCGAGTTCTTTTGCAATCAGCTGATTAAAGAGTTCTATTGATTGAGCGATATTCGTTTGACCATTCGATTGACTAATGGATCCTGCACCAAAAGTTACCACCTTTGGAGTGTTGGTTGAGCCGGTCGCCTCTATCACCCCCTCAATAGGATCTTCTGCAATATGTTCTATACCCTGCTTTTGCAAGATGCTCTTTAAAGCTTGGGAGCGCTTATTGGGTTTATTGGATCTCTCCAAAATACTTTTCATAATGGGTCTCCTTAATTGGCTAAGCAATCTGTTTAATAACTAAACGCCTGCTGTTCTGTACCGGCATCTTGTAGTTATTCGCAATCTCGGGATGCTCTAGCTCTAACCGTTTGCTATCTAATCTAAATGAGGGCTTAGGGGCTTTCCAGGTTGCCAGCACCTTTCCTTGATAGGTAAGAGATTCAGCTTCTCCCATTTGATTCATGATGTTTTGCTTAATAGTGGAGATCTCTTCTTCGCGCACATCGATCTCGCTGTTGAGCATTTGTAGTCGCTTCGTTAATTCAAGAGTCTGCGCTATAGCCTCTATCGACTTAGTAGGATCTCCTTTGCTAAAGAGGGCCTGGCAATCTGCTTCGCTTTGCGCTGGCGGTGGTAGATCTTTTAAAACATAGTCATTCCAAAAGAGATTAGCCTTTTGCAATATGGTGTTCTCTAACTCGAGGTCTCTCGCAATCTCATAGATCCTAAAGTCGCTATTGCCAAAGAGCACGGCCAGATCAACCTTGTTGATGTTGGTTATGGCCATATACCAAATGCACTGGCATAGATAAGCCAAGGGCACTTCATCTGAGCCGACTTCTCCCCAGTCACCAGAGCTAACGGGATTAGCTGTTTTACATTCCAAAATCCGAGTAGGGGATTTGGAGCCTTCTTCCAATACAAAGCGATCCATATGTGCGCTCATAAAGGAGTGCTGCCGGTGGATGTAGATCGACTCATCGTGGATGAGTTCAAAGCCAGTAGCTCGGGCATATTCGCTAGCAACAAACTCTTCTGCAAAGGACCCAAAGCGCAGGGGTAGGGAGTCTAGCTTCTTGTTTTCTTTGCCGGTCTTTTCCATCCAGACCTCTAATGGAGATCTATAGCGTGACAGACCCAAAATAGCTCCAATGTCACTGCCACCTATGTATTTACTGCGATCTACGCTAAAATCTTGATTAATAAGCATTTTTTATCTCCAATTAAATATATAAGATTACGTTACTGATATATTTAATATCATTATAGGATAAATTGAGATTGATTACAAGTGGTCAAATTAAGGCGGCTCGCGCATTATTGGGCTTGACTGTTGCTGAGCTGGCTAAAACAGCTGGTATTGGCTTCACCACTATGGTTCGCTTGGAATCCTCTGATGGCATTCCTGCGGGGAATGTAAAAACTCTCACCTCGGTAAAGACGGCTATTGAAAAAGCTGGGGTTGAATTCATTGGCACGCCCGACAGTGGGGCAGGGGTCAGGTGGAAAACATAGTTTTTGCGAAACGAACTCGATTTCTATTAATGAATTTAATGAGTTAATTTTTTAAGGGGGGTGACATGACGCAAGGCAAACGATCTGGCGGACCTAAAACCATAGAAGGTAAGTCTCGCTCCTCTAAAAATGCCACATCTCATGGCCTTACTTCCATGGTGCCCAGTAATTCAAACGAAAAGGCTTTGGTTGATTCCTATTCAAAGGAGCTTATTGAGTATTACAAGCCAGAGTCACCTTTGGAGCGATTGCAAATCCAGCGAATTGCAACCTGCAGAGCTAAATTAGCCTATTTATATGACCTTGAGCAGGTCAAACTTTCTTTGGCTGCAAAAGAACTTGAATCCCAGCCGGAAAAAATTCTAGAAAAGATTCCTGGCGCCACCGGTATGGCAATGGGAATGGCGAAAGAGTTCATCACGAGTGGAGAGATTCATTTGCCGCTCCGCCTCGACCTGCCATTGCTAGAAGCCATTTGCAAGGAAATCAATCAAATGCATGGTGCCATAGAGAATAAGCACCAATTTGCAAGGGCCTTGCCGCGCCTCACTAAATACCTCAATAGCTACCCAGTAGTCGGCTTAAATAACAGTAGCGACTGGATGGAAAAGTTAGCAGCAATCGGCAAAGATATCAAGATGACAGATGAAATGGGTGAAAGGCATCTAGGTAGATTAGACGAGATTCTAAGAGGTTATCTGCGAAGTAAAGAATGCGAGTCGCTCCTAGAAAAAGAGGCAGGCAAGCCGGCAATGGATGAATTGGAAAGGTACCAAGAGGAGCGACGCATTGCACGCGGGCAGAAGCCCAAAATAGTCGAGTCGCCAGCAAGGGTTGATCCAGATGCCATTGCAGATATAGATGTTATTAAAGAGTATCTAGGGGAATTTCTCAACCTTCATCAAAGCTATCAAGAAGCCACAGAGCTTGTAGATCAATATCAGGAGGTCAAAGCTTTAATGCTCCGGGCAATTAGCCTCCCGGTGGTGGAATCCGATCTATTAATGCGCTATCAAACTACATTGGAGCGAAGATTGTCCTCAGCTATTGGGGAATTATTGGCTTTGCAGCGAAATTTAAAATTTAAAGAATGATTCTGGACGGCAGGCAAGATTAGAATTGAATAGGTAGTTAACTTGGAAAATATATGAAGCCAGAGAAAAAAGATAAAGAGTTAGAGGTTGTCTTATTTTATATAAATGATAAGCAAAAAAAACTGGAGAATATCCTTCGCATCTTTAAGGTCGTTAACGAAAATGTTTCGCCCAAGGAAATGCTTGAAATGTGCGTATGGTCAATAAAAAAAGTAATGCCATCAGCAAAAATTACGCTTTTTACTGACGAGAGCACGAACATTCATGACTCAATAGAAAATATTTCTGTAGTTAGATTTTCGGATATCCAGCATGACAGGCTAATGTTTGATTTGCAAAGAGTAAGAAAAGAATATATTGCCAGTCATATTGCGAGCGGGATCAGTAAAAATTATATTTTTACTGATATCGATGTCCTTTTTAATAAAAGCATGGAGCATGTCTTTCTTCAGGATTTCGACATTGCTAGCCCGGCTACATTCCACCAGCAAAGATACAGTCCAAGAGGTGTGCCTTATAACAGTCTAATGTCAATAATAAATGGGGGGCTATGGTTTATAAAAGCTGATCAAAGGGTAATTAGTTTTTATGAAAACTGGCTTGAGACAATGCTTGATTTAGAAAGGACGGACGAGTTACTAGAGTATGGAGATTTGGCAGGCATGGTGAAGAAAGATTTTCTCAAATGGTGGGGGGAGCCGCATTCTTTGATGGTTATGTTTGCTAATGATTTTGCGGCAGGGGAGCGAATACTAATAAACTACAAAGGTACTTCATTCAGAATTTTGGATGAAGATTTATATAACTATGCCCCTGATATCGTAAAGACGGAGTCGGGTGGTGAAGTTATCAATATAACGGATGGCGACTTGGCGACTAAATATTTATTTCACCTTCGCGGAGGTAGAAAATTATTCATGAGGAGTCTTGCGGCACTTCTTGGGTACTCTAAAGTATGTTGATACCTTTTACAAAAACAACAGTTATTGGTTCAGAGATAGGCTATGTATCTGAGGTAATTACATCGCTAAGCGGTTTAGCTGAAAACGGAAAGTTTTCAAAATTATGCACATCGCTACTAAAGCAGATGGTTGGATCAGACCACGTACTATTAACGGGCAGCTGTACCCAGGCGCTAGAAATCGTAGCGCTTCTTCTAAAGTTAAGTCCAGGGGATGAGGTGATTATGCCCTCATACACTTTTGTTAGTGCTGTAAATGCTTTTGTGATCCACGGCGCAACTCCGGTATTCATTGACGTAAACCCTTCGACCATGAATATTGATGAGCGTCAACTAGAATCAGCAATTACAAGTCGCACTAAAGCCATTATGGTGATGCACTATGGTGGGGTTGGTTGTAATATGGATGCAATAACTTCAATTGCAAAACGTTTCAATTTACCGCTCGTTGAAGATGCCGCTCAGGCACTTTCAGCAAGTTATAACAATAAGCCGCTCGGGTCTTTTGGTGATTTTTCTGTATTTAGCTTCCATAATACAAAGAATTATTCCTGTGGCGAGGGCGGCGCTCTTGTAATCAATAATCAAAATCATGTCACAAGAGCAGAAATTATCAAGGATAAAGGAACTAATCGGTCACAGTTTTTGGCCGGTATGGCTGAAAAATATGAATGGGTTGATATAGGTGCATCATATGTACTTAGTGAGCTAAATGCTGCATATTTATATGCTCATTTGGAGTCCATCAAAGCAATCAATGCCGATAGAAGCCGAGCTTGGTCTAAATATAAGTCTGACTTAACTGGCCTTGAAAAATTGGGCTTAATTGAAATGCAAAAAATACCTGAAAATTGCCTGCATAACTCACATTTGTTTTTTATTAAGTTAAGGGACTCGCTTGAAAGATCGAGGTTAATTACATATCTTAAGGAAAGGGGGGTTACTGCCTCATTTCATTATTCGCCACTGCACACTACGGCACCTGGAAAGCTTTATGGAAGATATTTTGGATCTGATGTCTACTCAACCAAAGAAAGTAACCGTTTGCTAAGATTGCCAATCTTCTATGGAATAAATCAGGAAGAAGTTAAATATGTTGTTGATTTAATGTACAACTTTTTTTCTGTTGAGCGCAATTAAGGACTCAGAACCGAAGTAATTTTTTCAGAATATTGATGGGTTATTTTTATGAGACTAAGTCGATTCACCCAATACAAATCTCAAATCTTTTTGAATTTCTTTCAATACTGCACCCCAGTCGCCCATTTTGTTTTGTCTGTATAGCTTTAAAGATGGATACCAGGGGCTATCAGTCCTACCTGAAAGCCAACGCCAGTCTGCAATAAAGGGCAACAATACTAAAGTCGGTTTTCCAAGTGCGCCCGCTAGATGAACGGTTGTATTATCTATCGAGATAACAAGATCGCAGGCTTCAATCAATGCTCCCAAACCCAACATATCATCATAGATATTGATAGAGGATTCGATAATGTTAATTCCCAAAGAATCTCTAATATCAATTATTTCATTTGATGTATCTCCATATTGGAGATTGATAAACTGAATATTATCTAGCGTGATCCCTCGGATCAAGTCTACTAATTCAATCGATCGACTTGCGCCGGAGCTCTTCGCAAGGCTGCGCCAGCTAATCCCAATTTTCAGTTTTTCTTTAGCTTGTTTTAATTCAATTTCCTGTTTTACATGGTTAATTGCATCCAATGGAATATCAAGATATTTAATGGGCTGAGGAATGGTATCGACCTCTGTATGAAATGCAAGGGGCAGTGACATCAGTGGACATTGATAGTCAAATGATGGTAATGGGTCTCCACTTAAAATAAACTCATCAAAACCTTGCGCTCCTTGGATCAAAGGGGCTATCTTTTTGGGCGCCTCCAGAATAACGTAGGCCCCAAGTTTATTCAGCAACTCAAGATATCGACAAAACTGAATGATGTCTCCAAGTCCTTGTTCGGCATACACGAGAATTTTCTTTCCTATGAGCGGTTCTTTGCCGAGCCATAGTGGCTGTGAAAAAGTTCGTGCGGTGCCTCGCGCTTTATTTTTCCAGCCCCATTCATAGCCTTGCCAACCAGCTTTGAAATTTCCCATTAATAAGTGCGCTAAAGATAAATTCCAATTTGCGTCAGCATAGTTGGGAGAGATGTTAATGGCTTTATTGTAGTCAGCCAAAGCTTCATTTAATCGACCTAATGCTTGTAAGGTAACACCTCGATTCGAGTAAGCATCGGTAAAATTGGCCTTGATGGAGATAGCTTTGTCAAAGTCAGTCAAAGCCTCATTTAAGCGACCTAGTGCTAGTAATGTTACGCCACGATTGCAGTGAGCCCCCGCTGAATTAGGATTGATGCTGATTGCTTTATTTGTATTGAGCAAAGCCTCCTCTAGGCGTCCTTGCGCTCTTAGTGCATCCCCCCGGTTGGAATGGGCATCTGCAAAATTAGGATTGATGCTAATGGCCTTGTCATAACTTAGTAAAGCTTCATCTAGGCGCCCCAGTTCTTTTAATGCATTACCCAAATTAGAGTGGGCTTTTGCATTGTTAGGATTGATGCTAATGGCCTTGTCATAACTTAGTAAAGCTTCATCTAGGCGCCCCAGTTCTTTTAATGCATTACCCAAATTAGAGTGTGCATCTGCAAAATTAGGATTGATGCTAATGGCCTTGTCATAACTTAGTAAAGCTTCATCTAGGCGCCCCAGTTCTTTTAATGCATTACCCAAATTAGAGTGTGCATCTGCAAAATTGGGATTGATGCTAATGGCCTTTTCATAGCTGAGCAAAGCCTCATCTAAGCGAGTAAGAATTTGTAAGGTGACTCCACGATTAGAATAGGCACCCACAAAATTAGGATTGATGCTAATGGCCTTGTCATAACTTAGTAAAGCTTCATCTAGGCGCCCCAGTTCTTTTAATGCATTACCCAAATTAGAGTGTGCATCTGCAAAATTGGGATTAATTTTTAATGCCTTGGATAAAACATCAAAAGCTTTTGTAAATTGATGAGTCATTAAAAATAGCACCCCCAAGATATGTAGCGCATCAAAATAGTTTGGTTGTGTTTTTAAAATTGACTCTAACCTAATACGCGCCTCGTCATAATGACAGGAATGGATTAACGCTAAGCTTTCGTTTATTAAATCTGCAGATTTTTCTTGATGCGGCATTGCTCTATTGAGAGAATGCAATTTTCTGGAGGGAATAGTTGGGCGGCGAGACATTAATTAATTTTAGCAATAAAGACTTGGCCGCAGAATTCAAGGTGTTTATGACAGAGTGCTTAAAGCTTCTGGTAGCACTAATTCATCTTGCCAGATGATCTGTCATCTATTGTCAAGTAGCTACAGTAATCGTTTGTCCGCAAGACTGGCTATGAAATGGGCATTCTTTTTTAAATAGTTGAGTTAAGTGTAATTTTCTGGGGCTGCATTTGATGGTAAGAGTATTTTGAATGCTTATATAAAACTCATGCTAACAACACCATTTTTATTATTAAGAATCCTTGAGGCTCCAAGCATACAATCGGGAACTTCAATAAATGGAGCATCAATTTCGGCAAGGAATAGATCCATTGCCTTATAAATAGGACTATCTACTTTAGCCATCAGCAAGTCAGACCAATTTCTTTGATTAATTGCTAGAGGCCTCCATTTAGTGGCCTTAGTAAATTTTGCGCAAGCCTCTAAAACACCGAGATTCTGTCTGTGACCAGCATCTGAGAAGCAGCAATCATTCATTTGAATAATTGCATTTTCAGAGCAAAAATCGGAATAAATCATCAGATCGTTAAAAACATACTCATATTGATGATTCCCATCAATGTACATATAGTCGATGCATTTGGCCCCTAGGTGGCCTTTTAATTCCTCGTGAGCAGCAAGCGAATCCGCCCTGATTACTTTTACATTATTCAAGCCTTCAAAGTTGGCAAGAGTTTGTTGGTACAGGGAGTCAAATGTCTGCTGACTTTCTGGATCGCCACCATAATAGCGCTTGTATAAATCAGCCTGAAGCATGTCAACCCATTTTGGTACTGGTTCAAAAGGGTAATAAGATTTGCGCAGGAGTGATGCCGACCATCCATCAATTAAATACATAAAGTTGGGGGAAAGTTTGTCGTATATCAACCGTGCGTTCTTACCATTATAAACGCCAAGCTCCATGGCTATAGGCTCAATATTGAGCATCTGAAATACGAGGCTAGTGATGCCATAAAAATGATGACGATCAATATTTAGAATTTTCATGTAAGTTTCAGTGTAAGCGTGTTTATTGAGGTTGAATATTTCTTTGAATAACTACTTAAAACGTTTATAAAGATGAAACGTTAGGCGGATATCGCGATTAATATTCCAAGGCTCGCAATCATATCGCTGGTAGGGTAATTTTAAGATGTTCGTCAAAAAGAAATTTTCCGCCAGCATGCCCGTAACATACTCCTCAGGTTCGCGGTTAAAAATAGGCGGATTGCCTTCACGCCGCCAGCGCCTGTCCATCAGTTCAGCAATAAGCACTGCATCTGATGAACTAGAGAGTAGTTTTAAAAAACGTCCAAGCTCATTATCGGGAATGTGGAAAGCGGTGCAATATGCCAATGTTAAGTCCGACTTGGGCAATGATTCCCATGGTTTTATTAAATTGAGGTTGTAGTTGGGGAATCGGCTTTTTCCGTGTGCAATCGCCTTTGGGTTAATGTCGAAGCCTTGATATTTGTCTGGGGCAAAGGTTGAGCAAAGCCTTCCATACCCACAGCCAATCTCCACAACACTCATTTCAGAGGGGATAAGCTGGCGAAGTACGCCTAGCAAATCAAACCCCTCCGGAAATTCTGAGCCAGTATTTGGAATTATGTAATCAAGTCCCGCGTTTTCCCAAAAGGATGCAAGGGACTCAACACTAGGGCTTAGATCGTCAATAGACATAAGACTCTTTTCTTTGGTTAGTGAATTTGCATTGATAATGCCGCTCAATATGGTTTTATAGAAATAATACAGTTAGGAACACAATTTTCTAATAACCGCAGTTTTTCATGCCTAAGCCCATGTTCAAAATTCTGCATTGATGCATTTGATGGGTGTTTGGGCCTGTATTGATTGGTTGCCGGTAAGAATTTGCCCTTTCAGCACCCCATAATTACCTATTCCGAATTGCACTCCTATGTTGCTGGTCCTATCGAATTGTAGTAATCATCTTGTATTGATTTAGGTCTGGGGAATTTAAAAATATTCAATAAAAACAATGACTTATAAAATTCCTAGGGGTAGATAACAAAAAAAGAATGAACTTGTCCTAAACACATGGGTTCACATGTCCGTAATCAGAATTACAGGGGAAAACAAAACCATGTTGGCTTGTCCCTCAACCGATTATTAGGAGATTTTCAATGTCTACCGTTATTAACACCAACCTGGCCTCTTTGTTTGCTCAAAACAGCCTTTCTAACGCCCAAAACAATTTGGCAACCTCTGTCCAACGCTTGTCATCTGGCTTGCGTATTAATAGTGCAAAAGATGATGCCGCAGGTTTGACAATTTCACAAAATATGCAAAGCCAAATTAATGGCACAAATCAATCAATTCGCAATTTGAGCGATGCGACTAACTTATTGCAAGTAGCTGATTCATCTTTGTCAACAGTACAAGATATGATTCTTCGCTTAAAGCAATTAGCGACACAAGGTTATGATGGTTCCTTGTCCACTAGCCAAAAGTTAAACATTGTTCAAGAAATGAAAGATCTCAATAATGAGATCAATGCAACTGCACAACGCACCCAATTTAATGGTATTAATTTGTTAACTAGTGGCGCAAGTGTTGACTTGGTAAATTCTGATATTAAATCTGGCAACACAGTATCAAATACTGCAATTGCACCGATGTATACAGTTTCAACCAACTTGGCTTACTATGACGCTCTAAACGGATCTGCAGCCACAAAAACTTTGGGCGACGCTGCCTATACTGGTACTACTGCTTCTACATTCACCCTGACACTTGATTCAAGCAAGCTTCAGAGCACTCCTGGGTCATATACATTAACTAGTAATGGCGCTAATTTGACTTTGGCGGGTACTATTGATGGTAAAACTACATCCCAGACTATCGCTCTTAGCGACACTTCAGGTAACGTAGTAAATGGTGTAACTCAAACCCAAGCACAAGAGATTAACTTTAGTAACTTTGGTGTTTCCATTCATGTAAATCAAACTGTTGATGCTGGTAAGACTGAAACTGGGGCGCAGTTAGCCTCCTCCATTATTACTAAGGCGGGCGGTACAGCAACTGTAGTAGGCTCAACTGTGGCCGGTAGTTTGATCGTTGGCGGTAAGTCAGGAACTGTTACTAATGTGAACTTATCTGGTACTGCTCCAGGTACATATACATTGAGCTACACAAAAGATGCGGGTGCCCTATATAGCTTAGACACAACTGGAATGACAGACAAGCTAACCACTGCAGCAGTATCGGCAAGTCATGCCTATACTGGTGTAACGGTTACTGATGGTGCTGGACATTCAGCTACAGTAACAGTAACTACTGGTACAACAGCATCTGATATTGCATCGATCACTATTACTTCTGGTGGTACTGGATTTGCTGGTGATGCAACACTTACTATTGCAGCTGCATGGGATGGTACTAGCGCAAGCGCGATTACTGGAATTAAGGTTGATACATTAACAAACCTAACTACGCATAATGCATTGACCTTGTCTGGAACAATTAATGGCGTAACAACTACAGAGTCAGTTAACTTATCGGATAATGCTGCTAACGCAGTTGAATCTATTAACTTTAGCTCCTTTGGCGTATCAATGGATGTGAAGAGCTTCCAGCATCAGAATGCCGATCAAATTGGCTATCAGTTAGCGCATATGAATAGCAACTCGAACGGCACCGCCGGTCAGATAGTTGTAACTCAAGGTGCTGATAGCGCATTGAAATTCCAAAGTGGTGCAAATTCTGACGCGTTTATTCAGATCAATACATTGAACATCCAAACTGGAACAACTGGTTATACTGCTGGTTCATCAAGCGAAATGATCGCCCTTGGAAGCCGAATCAGTCAGTCTGGTGCTGGTAATTTAGGTGCGTTGGGTTTAAATGATTCGATTGATACATGGCAAACAGCGTTTAAAAATGCCGCTGCCGCTGTTGACACTGCACTTGATTATATTTCTACGCAGCGCGCAACATTTGGTTCACAAATGAATCGATTGAGCTACATCTCGACTAACTTAACAGCTCAAAGCACGAATTTGCAGAATTCACGTTCCGCAATCATTGACACAGACTTCGCTTCTGAAACTGCTAAATTGACTAAGGGTCAAATCATGCAGCAGGCTGCAACAGCGATGTTGGCGCAAGCAAATCAAATGCCAAACGTCATCTTGTCATTGCTGAAGTAAATTTAAAGTAACCAATAAAACCTAAGGTGCTAACCCACCTTAGGTTTTAGTCCTTGAGGGGAAAATTAATATGAGCACAGTTAACGCAGGAAGTGCCGTAGCTAGTTCTACGGTTATGCCAGAAAGCCACTTTGTTCCGCAGATTAAGCATGGTTCATCTGATGCCGAGGTTGTGGCAAAAGTTGCCGCAACAGTTATTAAGCCGTCTAGTATTGAAAGTACAAGTCAGCCATCACGTGATGTGGTGGCCAAGGCAGCCGCTGATTTGCAAAATTTTGTTCAATCAATGGGTCGAAATTTAAGTTTTTCTGTGGATGAAACAACTGGCTACCATGTTGTTCGGGTTGTAAACCCCAATACTGGTGAATTAGTGCGCCAATTGCCTTCTGAAGAGTTGTTAAAGATTTCCCGAGATTTTCAGCGTTTAAATAACGTACTCGTTAGTCAAAGAGCGTAGTTTTGTCAAAAGATATGTATGCTGGAGAAATCTGGCATACATATTGCATATATTGATGTAAGTATTTTGCTTATTTTTATTATCTGAACTGGGATTAAGCTTGCATCATGGCCGTTTCATCTACTAGCTCCTCATCCTCTACCGGCACCGCTTCTATTGACGTGGCTGGCATTGTTTCTCAGTTGATGACAGCTGAAAATAAGCCATTAGATGCCATTAAATCAAAAATTACTGAACAGCAGGTGGTGATCAGTGATTTGGGCGCCGTTAAAGCAAAAGTGTCCACATTCAAAGATGCCTTGAAGGTTTTTGAGGATCCCAATTCCTACAATAATTCGGTTGCTGCAACAAGCGACTCGAGTGTGGTTACTGCGACAGCAGCAAACGGTTCTGTTGCTGGAAGTTACAAAATCAGTGTTGAGCAATTAGCGCAACCCTCAAAGTATGGTGTATCGGATTTTTCATCATCTACAGCTGCCATTAGCGTTGATGATGGAAATGGGTTTGAAATCACCGTAGGTGGTACAAAATATAGTACAAAGGGAGCGGTAACAGTTGATGGAGTGCTCAGCGCCAGAACAGTTCCCGTGCTTGCTTCAAGTCCAACGGTATCTGACTTGAAGTCTTGGATAAATGCTCTTGGCGTGGATGTTAAGGCCAATGTTGTCCAGACAACCGCTAGTGATCAGTGGGCTTTAACTATTGAAGGAACCTTGCCTGGTGCAGACAATGCTGTGACCTATACAGGGTTAAATACCGGCACATTAAATCCGGATGCAACAGTAGTAGCTCAAAATGCGAAATTTACCGTTAATGGGATTGCCTTTGAGAGATCTAGCAATGCTATCAATGACGCAGTTTCTGGATTAACCATTAATTTAGTCAGCACAACCAGTGCTGGTAGTACAAAAACGATCTCCGTTTCTGCTGGTGCGAACAACTCGGAAAAAGTGATTCAAGATTTAGTATCGGCCTATAACGATTTGGTGACTCAATACCGATCCTTGACAGCCAATAGCGCTAATTCAACAACGCCCGGCACATTTGGCAATAACCCAACAATGTTGGCGTTTATAGGTGATATTAAGTCTCGCTTCGCTACTGGATTTTCTTACGGCGACGTAGATCCGGTAACAGGCAAAAAGTCGAGCATGAGCTTGGCATCCCTGGGTATGGATTTGCAATTGGACGGCACAATCAAATTTAACTCCATTACTCATGCGCAGGCTAGTTCGAATGGTTTACAGGCAACTTTAGCCAAAGGCGTAAAGGTTGGCTATGTCAGTGACACTAATTCGCTGATGACATTTGTGACCTCAGAAACTAGTTTTAGTGGCGCGCTTAGTCAGCAAATCCAGGCGCAATCGAATTCAGTTGCAGATCTGCAAAAACGTCAAGATCAATTGCAAGAACGTTTAGCCACGATTCAAAACAATTATATTTCGCAGTACTCAGCATTAAATGCTTTACTCTTTCAGCTCAGCTCTACCAGCAATTCATTGACCAGTGCCCTAGATGCGCTGACTAATAACAATTCAAAAAATTAAAAGGCCTGATCATGGGAGTTAGAGCTGCAAAGGCTTATGCGAGTAATCAGGTTCAGACGGGTGTTGCTGCCTCAGACTCCGGTAGTCTCATCATTATGGTTTATGAGCGTATTTTTGATCATCTCAAGATTGGTAAATACGCAATGGAGCGCGGTGAATATGCTGTGGAATCATTCACTAAGGCGCACGACCTCATTCAGCAAGGATTACTTGCGTGCTTAGACTTTGAAGAGGGCGGTGAAATTTCACAAAGCTTGGGCGCTGTTTACGAATGGTCATTGCGTGAAATTATTAGCGCGAGAGCGAGTAAATCACCAGAGAAAATTCAGGCAGTGATTGAAGTTCTTACTCCTTTGTATGAAGCCTGGCTTCAATTGACTCCAAAAGAGATTTTTAGTAATTTATCTGCTGATGAGAGTAGTCTTAGTAATCCAAATTTGCAAAGACAAGTTACCAATTGAGGCGCTAGCGAGTCCGGATTATGGCAATTCCAATCCCTCCAAACCTGCCTATAAGTCCAGTAGTTGATTTTCATCGCAATGATTTAATTACGCCTCCATCCGCCCCCGCAGTTGTTGAGAGTCTTGGCGCAATTGATCCTCGAGTGGCATTAAGGATGCCTTTGCCAGTTGGAGATTCATCTGCTGGCGCCGCTATGCACGATGCATTGCAAAATGCTGCTGCTAGAGCGGGCGCTGCTGTTGCATCTGAACCCAGTGTTGATCAGGCAGTCTTGTTGGAACTTTCGTCCATGACGGCTGATCTGGCAGAAGCTGCAGGTAACCCATCTCAAGCTCGAGTAACGAACTTGCTATCCCAGAGTCTGGCACGTATGGATACCTTGGGTGGGGCTGCTTTAGGCCAAATGCTCTCGGATATCTTGGCAGTCGATGTGCCTGAACTTGGGCAATCTGTGACTACAGATGCTAAGAGTGCGGCAACACAAAGCGCTGTTGTCTCCTGGCCTGCAGCCAGTGCTCAAACTCCGTTGGTTAGTGTCGCAGATCCTAAATTGGCTATGAACACGCTGTATCAAAATTTGCAGAGCTCGGGAATATTTGCAGCGGATCAATTAAAGAGATTGTTGTTTCCCGCTAGCGAAGATGATGGGGCGCCATTAGCGACTAGCAATAGTGTTGAGACTGAAACTGCAAATTTAGTTGGGCAACTATCAACAGATTCACCAGCAGTACGAGATTCAGTCAAATTGCTTTTGCGCGGAGATATTCTTTGGCAAGGGCAATTGATGCCAAACGTACAGGGGCGCTTATATCGCGAGGATGCATGGGAAGCAGATCCAGATCAGCCTGGGCAATTACAAAAAGGTAGCCGAATCACGATGGAAGTAACTCTGCCCAATTTAGGCCCATTTAAAGTGGTGGGAACTCAATTCGGTGAGAGTGTGCACGTTGCAGTAGAGGGTGCTCCTGAAGCGCAAAGTACCCTGACAAATGCTTTTTCAGATTTGCTAGAGCAAATGCGTTCTCAAGTGGATCCTGATGCAAAAGTCAGCTTAAAGGGTGGCGGGTCTTCCAATGGATGAGAAAAAGATTCGCAAAGCGGTTGCCCTTGCATATGAAGTTAATAGTGCCGCACCACGCATTACCGGACAGGGTGAGGGCTTTGTGGCGGAAGCTATTTTGGCCAGGGCAAAAGAATTCGGCATTCCGACCAAAACAGAG
Organism: Polynucleobacter sp. AP-Ainpum-60-G11; assembly: GCF_018688375.1. Taxonomy (NCBI): domain Bacteria; kingdom Pseudomonadati; phylum Pseudomonadota; class Betaproteobacteria; order Burkholderiales; family Burkholderiaceae; genus Polynucleobacter; species Polynucleobacter sp. AP-Ainpum-60-G11. Next base: position 445,504 of record NZ_CP061318.1, read on the forward strand.
CCAGAGTTAGTCGAGTTTTTAATGCAGCTCAAACTCAATGAGTTGGTGCCGCCAAAACTTTATGCCGCTGTAGCTGAGGTGCTAGCTTGGGCTTATGAGGTGGATGGCAAAAGCGTACCCAATCCAAACAATATTCCGATAGATTCTCGATAAGAGATCTTGGTAATAAAAAAAGCCCAGTTCAACTGGGCTTTTGCTTATCTGGGGCCTGGTTACTTAAACCTGTAAGTTCGTCACTTCTTTGTAAGCATCCACTAATCTGTTGCGAACTGCAATCATGCCTTGTAAGGAAAGATTGGCTTTTTGGAGGGAGACGATCACATCTTCCAATGAGGTATCCGATGCACCAGTTGCAAAGGACTGGGCTTTAGCTTGAGCACTATTTTGCGCGGTATTGACGTTTTCAATCGCATTTTTGAGAACTGCGGAGAAATCAACGCCATTGCCAGCTTGGTTATCAGTAGCGACAGGCTTACCACTGGCTGCAGCGGCTAATGCCTGCATCCGGGTAATCATCGAATCTACGCTGGTTGTTGTGCTCATGCGCCTAATTATCTATCAAAATCACTCAAAATACTTATTCATTAAGAAAGCCTGCTTCTTTATAGGCTTTCAGCTTGTAGCGTAATGCCCTTGCTGAGATGCCTAATACTTCTACGGCTTTCGTTCTATTTCCATTTACTTCTGCCAAAACCTTGAGGATGTGCTCACGCTCCACTGACTCAATATCCTGACTTAATTCACCCTTAGGTAATGCAATTTCTGTGCCATTTTGGGGCATTTTGCCCTCTGGAGTACGATTTATTGCTTCTTTTAGGGAGTGATCGACTGTGGCAGTGTGGGTCAGTTGGGAGTCGTCCAGTTCTAAGTCTTCCGCATAGATTTGATCCCCATCTGCCAATAAAACCGCCCTTTGAATGATGTTCTCTAGTTCACGGACATTGCCAGGCCAAGGGTACTTTTGTAAAAGTGCTCTAGCTGCCACACTCAAGGTGAGGGTGTCACGGCCAATATTTACGCTATAGCGTTTGAGAAAGAACTCCGCCAGTGGAATGATGTCTAGAGGGCGATTGCGCAATTCCAGAACATGAATTGGGAACACGTTTAGGCGGAAGTACAAATCCTCCCTGAACTTACCTGCTTTGACTTGCTCTTGAAGATTGAGGTTGGTAGCCGCAATGATGCGGACATCTGCCTGGATGGAGTCAGTTGAGCCAATACGCTCAATCATTTTGTCTTGCAATACGCGCAAGAGTTTGGCTTGTAGTGGTGCTGGCATCTCACCAATTTCATCTAAGAAGAGGGTGCCTTTATGGGCTTGCTCAAACTTACCCGCTTGTGATTTGGTGGCACCAGTAAATGAACCTTTTTCATGACCAAACAAAATCGATTCCAACAAGGTCTCTGGAATAGCCGCGCAGTTAATGGCTACGTAAGGTCCTTTTGCGCGCTTGGATGTTTTATGAATGTGATGCGCAATCACTTCTTTACCTGCACCAGATTCGCCTGTCACTAAAACGCTCGTATCGGTTGCGGCCACTCGTTCACATCTCGTGAAGGTAGCAATGCTCTGTGGGTCTACTGCAATCACGTTGTGCTCCGCAGGTCGAATCTGTGAGCCAACTTCTTTAGTTTTTGGCGTAGCTTCTACTGGAGCAGATTCTTCGGGCGTACTTACTAGATTGGTTTCTGGTGGGTGATAGCGAGAAATAATTTCGATTAGCTGTTGCGGTACAAACGGCTTAATGAGAAAGTCTCTTGCGCCTGCTTTTAAAGCTTCTACTGCAAGCTTAGTATCAGCAAAAGCGGTCATGATCACCACCGGCAAATCAGGACATTCTGTTTGTGCGATCTTCAGGAGATCTAAGCCAGTCATGCCAGGCAGCTTGTAGTCTGTGACCAATACGGTCTTGAGTCCTGGGCGCAGGAGTGGTACTACTGTCTCAGCTCTTTGGTGAGTAACAAAGTCAATATTCTTCATGCGAAGCGTGACTGCGATAGCCTCTCTGAGGTCTTCATCATCCTCAACCAAAATCACGGGGAAACGTTGATCAATAGCGTCATTCATTTCAATAGTTCGTTTCTCAGTATTTATTGTTGCGTGATGGGTAAGGTGATCTTAAAGACGGCGCCGTGTTTAGTGTTGTGAACAGCAATTGTTCCGCGGTGGGCATCTAAAGTATTTTTTGCAATCGATAGACCAAGACCGGTGCCATTAGCGCTAGTTGTAGAGAAGGGCTCAAACAAGGAGTCAATGATCGTGCTCGCAATTCCGGGTCCCTGATCTTCGATGGTGATGATTAGCTTCTTTGAATCAATGCTTGCGGTGAGTGAAACGGCGTCATTGGGCTTTGAAACCGCCAGTGCATTTTCAAGAATAGCTACGAGTGCATTCGGAATGGATTTAGGCTCCACTAGCAACATCACCGTTTCCGAAATATCGCACTGAACATTGAGTTTTACTTGTTTTGTTTCAAACAATGCTTGAATGCTAGCTTGCGCTTCATCAATCAGTTGCTTGGCAGAAGCAAGTACAGTTTTGGTGGGGCGATTAGAAATAAATCGCAACATATCTTGTGAGAGTTTTTCAAGATCGAGCAATTGTTTGCGCAAACGCAAGGCAAACTCTTTTGCCATTTCTGGCTGAACTTCATCATCGCAAAGATGGGATGAATACAGTAGGGCAGTAGCTAGCGGTGTGCGAAATTGGTGTGCAATACCGGCGGCCATTTTGCCCATAGCGGTGAGGCGATTCTCGCGCTGGGTTTCTTGATGAAGAGAGATGTTGGCCGTAATGTCTTGAATCTGAACAAAGCTTCGAATGCCCTCATCAATGCGAATCACCTGAACCATCTTTTGCGGCGAGTTGCGATTTTCCGCATTGCCAATCAGATATTCACCAGGCGCTATGGAGGCTTGCCAATCATTTGGTAATTCAAAATGATTGCCTGTACTTAAATTAGGTAAGAACTGGAGTACAGCTGGGTTATGAAGCAGAACAATGTTGTTCTCTAAAAGAATGACGCCGGCCGGAATGGCATTTAATAAGATCCCTAAGCGCTGATTGGACTTTTGCAGCTCAGAGCTGAGCTGATTGATCTTCTCTTGTAGGGCGGCTTGCTGAGTCTCGAGCTTTTGAGATTCCGCATAAAAAATGGCAAATGCCTCCTCTAGGTGCTTGGCAGCTAGAGTGGGATCTTTCTCAGCAGGTATAGTAGGAACTGACTTGGTCAATGTATTTATCTATAGCTAAATGCGGATTAAATGACTTTGGTTTTCTAATGACTGGGGCGGCAATTTTTGCCTCTTTAATCCCATAGAATATCAATATTTAGGGAAAAAAGGCAAAAAGGTTCTATATTTAGTGATATTATGTTTACAGAATTTTTACCTGATTTGACGGAATCGACCCATTGAGCGAAGAGGCAAAGCCCGGAATACAGGATAGCGAGAAGGATGCAGCAGTAGTTAGCATTGGCTCTAAAGCCGCCTCCGCAGCTATTCCAGCGACGGCCCCATCTAAGGGCAAGGTCAAACTCCCCTCAAAATTGGGCGAACTCCAGCAGCGCTTTAGTGCCTTAGGCCTCCAGCAGCGTCTGATCGTAGCCGCAGCACTCTTCCTATTTATCTCAGTATTGGTCTTTGTATCGGTCTCTGGCCGCAGCAAAGATGACTATCGCGTGCTCTTCTCTAGCATCAATGAGCGTGATGGTGCTGCAATCGTGGCCGCCTTGCAGCAGATGAATGTTCCTTATAAGTTCACAGAAGGCGGCGCCGCCATTTTGGTGCCAGAATCTTCAGTCTATGAAACCCGTTTGCGCCTTGCTGGACAAGGGCTCCCGAAGGCGGGCAACGTTGGTTTTGAACTGCTTGAAAACCAAAAGATGGGTACCAGCCAGTTTGTAGAGCAGGTGAACTATCAGCGTGGTCTTGAGGGTGAGCTAGCCCGCAGCATCAGCTCCTTAGCGCAAGTTAAATCTGCTCGAGTGATGTTAGCCATTCCGAAGCAAACCGCATTTATGCGTGAGCAAGAAAAGCCTACTGCCTCTGTTGTGGTGACCATGCACCCAGGCCGATTCTTGGACGCCCAGCAAGTTGCTGCCATTACCAATTTAGTAGGCTCTTCCGTACCCAATCTAGGACCAGCCAATGTCACGATTGTGGATGCCGAAGGCAGTCTATTGGCGCCTAATGCTCAGCGCCTAATGGGGCTTGATAGTAATCAGTTGAAATACGTAGCCGAACTCGAAGGCGCTTTATCTAAGCGGGTGCAAGCCATCTTGGAGCCCGTCACTGGTAAAGAGAATGTGCGCGCTCAAGTTACCGTAGATATGGACTTTGGTGAGCTTGAGCGTACCGAAGAAACTTTCGGTCGTAATTCACCACCAAATCAATCTTCGATTCGTAGTCAGCAAACTAACGAGGCGGCAACGCCTGGATCTTCAGCAGCAGGTGTTCCTGGTGCATTGACCAACCAGCCTCCAGGTGGCGGGCAGGCGCCAATTAATGCTGCAGGCGGAGCTGCTACTGGACCGCAAAATCTGAACGCACCTCCATCAAGCTCAAGCTCGACTGCAAGCAACATCAAAAAAGACGCAACCATTAATTACGAGTTAGATCGTGCGATTCAGAGAATGAAATCTGAAAAAGGCCAGGTCAGAAGAGTGTCTGCTGGTGTAGTGGTGAACTACAAGCAGCCTACTGGAGTTGATAAAGATGGCAAGCCACTCAAGCCTGTTCCTTATAACGCCAAAGAGTTAGATCAGATTAATAATTTAGCCCGTGATGCGGTCGGTTTTAATGAAAAGCGTGGCGATAGCGTGAGCGTTGCCAATATTCCATTTAAGATCGAAGCAGATATGGAGCCGCCGTTTTATAAACAGGCGGGTGTGATTGAGCTCAGTAAAGAGTTCTTTAAGTTTGCGATTATCCTGGGATCTCTAGGCATTATTTTCTTTGGCGTTGTGAAGCCATTACTCTTTCCGAAGAAGATGGACGAGGCTTTGGAAGAGCAGCGTATAGAAGAAGAGTTTGATGAGAAGATGAAGGCTGAGATGGCCCAAATGGATCCGAAAGCTCGCGACAAACGTCGCATGGAAATGGAATTACTCAAAGAGCGTCAGCGTATCGCCGAAGAGGAAGAGCGTGCACGCCTTGAAGAAGAGCGCACCAAACTCGAAGAAGAGCGTAAGCGTGCTGACGAAGAGAAGAAGCAGGAGTACGACGAGTTGCTCAAATATGCACAAGAATTTGTGGAGGAAAATCCGAAGGTGGTCTCCTCAATATTTAAAGAGTGGCTGGCCGATGATGCCGAAAAAACGAATACCGCTAATGCCGCTGCGGCAAACGCTGGTTGAGATAAAGAGTAGAGAACATGGCTGACGAAGAAACCTCTGCACCCAAACAACTATCGATAGCTGAAGCCCTGAAAGAGGGCGTCAAAGGCGCTACTCAATCTGGCAATCTCAGCTTTGAAGAGCTTGATGGAGCTTCGCGCGCCGCCGTGGTTTTGTTGGCGGTGGGCGCGGAATCTGCCGCAAACGTCTTGCGTCAAATGACGCCATTTGAAGTGCAGCGCCTATCAGGAAAGATGGCGGTGGTTCGTTCATTAAGTCGCGATCTCGTGCTGCAAGTGTTGCGTCAATTTAAAGATGTCACTGCGAATAATTCACAGGTGGCGTTTGATACCGACTCCTTCATGCAAAACATGCTGACTAAAGCGATGGGTGCTGAAGGTGCTTCTGATTTACTCGGTCGCCTGGAGTCCACGCTCGACATGTCGGGTATTGAGACTTTGAAGCGCATGGAATCGGATGTTCTGTACGAGATGATTAAGAATGAGCATCCGCAAATTATTGCTACAGTGATGGTGTTCTTAGAGCCATCACAAGCGGCATCTGTTCTTAAGCTGTTTGGTGATGATTTGCGTAATGAATTGATCTTGCGTATTGCCTTGTTAGAGAAAGTCCAACCAGCCGCTTTGAAGGAATTGAACGAAGTGATGTCACGCTCCGCAGGTCCAGATGCCGACTTCCGCAGAAGTACGGTTGGTGGTGTTGTGCCTACCGCAGAAATTCTCAATATGTTGTCTGGTGGTTTGGACAAAGAAGCGCTCAATACGATTCGTAACTTTAATGGCGAATTGGCTGATGCAATTCAAGAGAAGATGTTCGTTTTCGAGGATTTCAACGATATCGAAGATCGTTCACTGCAGACTCTGTTGTTAGAAGTTCCGCAAGAAACTTTGATCGTTGCTCTGAAAGGCGCAAGTCCAAAGTTGCGCGAAAAGCTCTTCAAGAATATGGCCAAGCGTGCCGCCGATGGCGTGCGCGAGGATCTGGAAACTCGCCCACCAGTCAAAGTGCAAGAAGTCGAAGAGATGCAAAAAGAAGTTATTCGTGTTGCACGTACCTTGGCTGATGAAGGCCGCATGATCATGGAAAGGGGCAAGTCAGCCGATGCCTTCCTCTGATGAGGACTCCCTGCTGACGAGGTGGGAGCCACCCTCCTTTGATCCTCCAAAGCCCCCAAAACCTCCCAAGGTTGCACCTATTCAATACCCTACGGTTGAAGAGGTTGAGGAGATTCGCGAGAACGCCTACAAAGAAGCTTACGAGCTAGGTTCAAACCAAGGTTTTGTAGAAGGCAGAGACGCTGGTTACAAAGAAGGTAAAGAATCGGGTTATCGCGAAGGTTATAAACAAGGCTATGTAGAAGCGGACGAAGAAACTAAACGTTTGCAAGATGCCTTGGGTCAATTGCTTGAAGCGATTACCGGAATGCCTGAAGCCATTGCTGAGCCCCTCACACAACTGAGTTTTGAAATTGCTTCACGTCTTACTGCCAATATCTCAATGGAGCGCGCTCCCTTTGTCGCAGCTGTACAAGAAGCGCTGATGCGCCTTCCACGCCCCGGTGAAAATCTTTACCTGCGTTTACGCGCAGAAGAAGTGGAGACCTGGAAAAAAATTGTTGATGATCCTGGTCTGCCATTTGCATGCACCATTTTGGTTGATGCAGATGTACGACCCGGACATGCTTATGTTGAGGTAAGTGGGGCGCGTATTGATGTAGGTCTTGAAGCGCGCTTAGCTCTAGTGAGAAATGCCTTAGGCATGGATGGCACTGCTGAAGAGGTCGCCAAGGTAAATACTGAAGCCTTGTTAGATAGCAGCATCAAGATGCTGGATGATGAGTTGGGTGAAGACTCTCATCTGGATGAAGAGCAGCACCTAGATGCCCCTTACTCTGGTGAGGTGGAAAAAGAGTGAGTCACTTGCAGCCGGCTCAAATAGCAGATCAACTAGAGATGCGCAGGCAACATCTGGCGCAAACACCTCGCTCTATTCGCGAAGGTAAGCTCAAACGGGTTTCTGGAATTGTGCTTGAGGTGGAGGGTTTGCCAATGAGTATTGGCACTGGCGCAACGATTCTTTCTGAGCTCGGTGGCAAAACCTACGATGCAGAGTGCATTGGCTTTAACGGCGCAATTACTTATTTGATGCCTATCGATACGATGGAAGGAATTTCTCCGGGTGCCTTGGTGTACCCAGCAGATACTCCTTTCAATTCTGGATCGGGATATACCTCTAATAGCATTGGCGAGCCATTACCGATTGGTGAGAGTCTGCTTGGTCGTGTAGTCGATGGCCTGGGTCGTCCGATTGATGGCAAAGGTTATGGAGAAAAACAATTCTCCCCATTCATTCAAAGAACTTTGAATCCATTGGATCGAACACCTATTCATGAACCATTAGATGTTGGCATTCAAGCAGTTAATGGTTTGCTTACCGTTGGTCGAGGACAGCGCGTTGGAATCTTTGCGGGTTCTGGTGTTGGCAAAAGCGTTTTATTAGGTATGCTCGCGCGCAACTGTGTGGCTGATGTCATCGTGATTGGTTTGGTGGGTGAGCGTGGTCGTGAAGTGCGTGAGTTTTGTGAAGACACGCTAGGCCCAGAATCATTTAAGCGTGCAGTTGTAGTTGCGGCACCTGCAGATGCATCTCCTTTGGCGCGCTCAAAAGGCGCTTCATATGCAACTGATGTGGCGATCTGGTTTAGAGACCAAGGTAAGCACGTAGTTCTCATTGTGGATTCTCTAACGCGCTATGCGATGGCATTGCGAGAGATTGGTCTGAGCTTAGGTGAGGCGCCAGTAGCACGTGGATATCCACCTAGTGTGTTTGCTCGTATGCCTGAACTCGTTGAGCGGGTTGGTAATGGCGCTAATCCCGATGGATCCATTACCGCGTTTTATACCGTCCTGCTAGAGGGTGACGATACGAATGATCCGGTTGCTGATACTGCCCGGGGAATTTTGGACGGCCACTTCTTCTTATCTCGAGAATTGGCAGATAGCGGCCACTACCCAGCAATCGATGTAGAAAAATCGATTTCACGCGTGATGCCTAAAGTGGTATCTAAAGAGCACCTCTTATCCGCTAGACGCTTAAAACAACTTTATAGCCGCTACATGCGAGGGCGCGATTTGGTCTCCATGGGCGCTTATATTGCCGGCACTGACCCGGATTTAGATGCAGCGCTCCAGGCTTGGCCAAAGATTCAGGCGTTTTTGCAGCAAGATGCCGAGCAAACTATTCCGATCGATCAAACCGAAAAACTCCTTTTCGAGATCGCTCCGCCGGTGGTCTAATCCCCTTATGTCTGCAATTGAGCTGCTACTTCGTCTAGCCAAAATCCGCGAGGATCAAGCGATGGCACGTGCAAAAAGGGCAGCTGGCCAGGTTAATCAAACAAAAGCCTTTAAAAATCAAGTGCTTGAGTATGCCAAGGACTATGAAGTGCAGATGATTGCCGGTGGCAATCAAAGTGTTTCAGTGGCATTCATACAGGATGCCAATGCCTTCAGGGAAAAGCTGATTCAGAGCTCAATTGAGATGGATGGGCAGATTCAAGGGCTATCTAGGGCCTCGGAAGACACGCTTAAGACTGCCACAGAGGCCAGAATGCGCACCCGTGGATTGACTAAATTAGTTGATAAAAAGAAGCTGGAAGCCAGAAAGAAGAAGGCTAAGGCGGAAATGAACCTCTTTGAAGACAACTACGCCGCGAGGGCTTTTGCCAATTCTGGCACGAAAGATGCATAGTAAGTAGTGTTCCTTTTGGAGAGGCTATGCCAACAGTAAGTCAAATTCGAATGCAAGCAGCAGCCAGTGGCGTAAATGCCGCAGGTAGCAAGTCGGGCTCAACGCCTGGCGGCTCTGCTATGCCTGTAGGATTTGAAGCCTTCTTGTCAGCGCTAGATCGCTCTACAGCTTCTCGTCGTGAGGCCCAGCTAACTTCTGGCCAATCTACTACTTCAGGCGCTTTTGCTATGCAAAATTTGCCTACTATGGGTGCTAAACAGCCTGGGGCTGCAAAAAATACTGATCCAGTCGATCTGTTAATGGCAGAAATAGCCGCACAGGGCTTGCTCAATGTTGCTTTTCAAAACCCAAGCCAAGTAAATCAGACGAATGGTGCTACAAATACTGATGCAGCTACTGATATTCAGAGTTTGCTGAGCAGTCTTAATACGCAACAAAATCAATCCATATTGGGATTGGCAAACGGGCAACAGCTCGATGCAAAACAAACAGCCTTGATTAGCCAGGCACTTTCCAAAGCAATGAAAGCTTCTGGTCAGGGCGCGGAAGTTGCTATGCAAGGTCAAGCAGCTTCCCTGCTACAAGCATTGCAACAACAGTCCTTGGGTCAGCAAAATACCCAAACTCCAGCCCAAATTGCTAGCGCTATTCAAAGCCTGGCTCAGAAAAATGGCATTACTCTGCCTCCTGAGATTCAGACTCAATTGACGAACCTCATTAATAAGGGTTCTGAAACAGGCTCGATTAAGCTTTTGGGAGTAGAGGGAGCTGGACAGCAAACCTCTGCAGTAGTGGTTGAGCAGGCCGGTGTAGTTGATCCCACCAAGGCAACTACGATTCAAAATGTAACTGATCCTAAGGCTCCTAACGTATTGACAAGCGCTGGCGACAAGCTAGCCAAGTCTAAGACTTTGGACGCCAACTTAACTTCAGGTAATTTAAGTGATAAAGGTCAGCTCGCTAAAGGCGGTGCACCATTGATGAGTGCAAGTGCTGTGGACGCCAAGGGCGCAGTAGAAGCCCAAAGCTTGTCCCATACCGAGAAGCAAGAATTTAAAGAGACTTTAAATTTAAGCGAAATTACTGCAAGTAACGGCAATTTAGCTAGATTAGATGCTCAAAATGTAGGCAATCAACAGAAGATCGAGTTGAAGGCCTCAGAAGTTTCCCTAGCCTCAGGACCTCTGCATGAGCAGGTCATGAGCGCAGCTAAGTCGGGTGGCGGTCGGATTATGTTGGAATTGACCCCTCCAGAGCAAGGAACCATTCGTATTGACCTTCGAATTGACCAAACCGGACGTGCTCACCTCATCGTTGAGGGTGCCAGTGATGCTACAAAATCACGCCTTGATCAAGGTGGCCAAAACCTGAAAAATGAATTTGCTCAAATGGGCTTGAATTTATCGCTCGATTTAAGGCAGGGTGGTCAATCTCAGCAAGCTCGAGAGCAAGGTTTTGGCGGTTCTCGACAAGGTTTTTACAACAGTCAGTCTACGATTTCTCAAAGCTCAAATACAACATTAGCCATCGGTTCTGTCAGATCAGGTGATAATAGGGGAAATAGCGATACAGTCCACCTGTATGCTTGATATTATTGAGTAAAGAGGAATACAGCGATGGCTGAAGAAGAGCGTATTGAACCGACTTTAGATCCGAATGCAGCAGCACCTGCTGCAGCTGCTTCAGGCCCTCCCGCACATGATGACGGTGCCGCAGAAACAGAAAAGCCTAAAAGCAAAAAAACACTTTTTATCATTATTGGTTTAGTGGTTGTGATTGCTGGCGCTGTAGGCGGATACATGTACATGCAGCACGCTGCTGAAGCTAAGCGGCACCAGGAAGCAGAAGAAAAGCGTCCTGAGAATATCCTGAAAAAACAGTTGATGGAGCGTAAAGAAAATGCGCCTCCAATCTATATTCCGCTTGAAGAGATGGTGGTCAATCTTCCTGGTCGTGGTGGCGAACATTATTTGCAAGCAAAGATTGTTCTGAGAACAAATGATTCCGCTACAGAGGGCAAGATTAAGAATTTCATGCCGGTGATTCGGGACAAGATCATTACTGTTCTGTCCTCACGTCAAATGCAAGAGTTGGCTACGGTAGAAGGCAAGGTCATGATGGCGCGAGAAATTGCCTTAGTGATCAACTCCATCATTGCGCCACAGCTAACTGCGATTTATATTTTGCAACAACAGCCAGGTACTGCTGATATGCAAAATTTAGAGCGCATTGGTGCAGTTCCAAAAGAGACATCTTCCGGTCAAAAAATTACCGGCGAAGCTGCAAGAGCGGCTGCTGAATTCTGGAATGTCACTGAAATGGATTTGCCAGTGCAAGCTGTGTTGTTCAGTTCTTTTGTGATGCAGTAATCGACCACTTTAGAAAGTCCACTTAGGAAAACATGGCGGCAGAGGAAATCAATGTCGAAATGAACATTGACGCTGAAGATCAGCGTGCAATGTTTGATAAATCGAAGATCATTGCTCGGCGCCGCATGCCGACTTTGGAGTTGATTCACGAACGTTTTAGTCGTGCAGTCCGACTCACACTCTTCAACATGATTCGTGCGCCGATTGAAGTGCAGATGCATCTTCCGGTGGTCAAGAGTTATCAAAAATTCGTAGATGAGTTTCCAGAGCGTACTAATATTAATATCGTTGGTATCCGCCCGCTTCGTGGTGTGGGTTGCTGGATTGTCGATCCAGGTGTCGTGTATATCGCGATTGACAATATGTTTGGTGGCGAAGGACGTCTAGCTCCACGCCTCAACTTGCGTGAATACACCGCCACAGAATTGCGCATTATTCGCCGCTTAGTTGACGCCTTTCTCAGTGAGTACGAGAAAGCGTGGAAATCTGTCTATGAGATTAAGTTTGACTTCATGAGGCAGGAAACAAACTTTGGTTTTGCCAAGATCACCTCTCCAGGTGAAATGGTGCTGCATTCCAAATTCACTATTGAGATTAATGGCCGACCAGGCGATATCGATTTGTGTATTCCATTCTGGGTCTTAGAGCCGGTTAAAAGTATTCTGTACAACAATATGCAGGGCTTTGCGACCGAGCCTGACCAGCATTGGACTGATTTGTTAAATGATCAAGTTCATGAGGCGCCAGTTACTGCTGTAGCAGTACTAGCTCGCAAGCAAATGTTGCTCCGTGAAATCACCTCACTCTCGGTTGGGGACATTATTCCGATTGAGATTAATGATCCTGTGACCGTTTATGTAGATGGTTTGCCGGTGATTAAAGGGCAATATGGTACGAAAGATGGTCGCTATTCGGTAAAGGTCGGCACGATTCAACATCCTGCGGAATTCTTGAAGAGCCCTCTAGAGAGTGCGCGCCTTGGACCAAGTATGATGCGCAGTGCTGAAAAAGGGGAGCTTTATGAGCAACTGCCAGAAGCCGCCCAAAGTCATGTTGTTGCGCCGGAAAGTCCAGACGCAAGCGATACAATTAGCGCAGTGGCTGATGGTTTAGTGCCTGATGGTCAATGATGCACAAAGAAAGCAGAGAATAGGGAATCACCATGGCTGAAAACGATAACGATTTAGCAAAATCGATGACTAGTGCAGATGTATCTGGTTCATTGAGAAAAGCCACCTTTAATAATCTAGAGGAAGGTGCTAGAACGAACCCAGACTTCAACGAAATTGACTTGGTAATGGATGTGCCAGTTCAAGTCACTGTTGAGTTGGGTCGCGCCAAAATGCAAATTCGCAATCTGCTGAACTTGACCTATGGCTCTGTGATTGAATTGGATATTCTGGCTGGTGAGCCACTTGAAGTCGTTGTTAATGGATGCTTGGTTGCTCAGGGCGAAGTAGTGATTGTGAACGACCGTTATGGTATTCGCTTGACTGATATCGTTACTCCAGCAGAGCGTCTGCGTAAAATTAATCGTTAATTGACATGGGCTCCTCAGTCGGAGGTATGTTGCTCTTTTCATTTATCTGGCTTGCACTTGCAGCTGCTCTGATTTGGGTTGTTGCATTTTTAGTAAAACGTGACTCTGCGATGCGCGCTAGCAACCCACATGTGATGATCTTGGCTCAACAAGCATTGGGCCCTCGCGAACGAGTAATTGTCCTTAATGTCTTAAATCGTATCTTGGTTGTGGGGCACACTCCCAGTCAAATTACTCTCCTGACTGAGCTTGATCCCGAGGATGTTGCTAATTTGAAGCCGCAAGCGGCGAGCACAGATTTTGCAAATAATTTGCGCCAGTTTGTGAAAAGAAAATTAGGATGAAACGCAAAATATTCTGGTACTCATTTGGAATTACAGCCCTGATTGGGCTGTTTCCATTAGTTGCCTGGAGTCAATCTTTGCCTTTAGTGACTGCTAAGGCGGGTGGCGGCGGCACCATGTATGCAGTGCCAGTAGAAACCATCATTGCACTAACGGCCTTAAGCTTTTTGCCGGCTGCTTTGGTTCTGATGACCAGCTTCACGCGCATCTTGATTGTCTTTTCCCTATTGCGTCAGGCTCTGGGTTTGACAACCATGCCGCCCAATATTGTGTTGATCGGTCTTTCATTTTTCTTGACGCTGTTCATCATGAATCCCGTCTTGGACTCCATTTATAAGAGTGCTTACCAGCCCTATGCTGCTGGCAAGATGGGCTTTCCTCAGGCGGTAGAGGTGGGCGCTAAACCCTTAAAAGAATTCATGCTCAAGCAAACCCGTCGAGATGATCTCAACCTCTTTGCAAAAATGTATGGTCAAGAAATTGCTACTCGCGAGGATGTGCCGTTTACTGTTTTAATTCCAGCGTTCGCCATCTCCGAAATCAAGACAGGCTTTCTCATTGGCTTCGTGATTTACTTACCATTCTTGGTGATTGACTTCGCTGTCGCCAGTATTTTGACCTCGCTTGGTATGGTGATGGTTTCGCCCATGATGTTTTCATTGCCACTAAAGTTAATTGTGTTTGCCTTGGCTGACGGGTGGGCGCTTCTGTCTACCTCGCTTGTACAAAGTTACATTAATTAGTTCTCATGGAAAGCGGAGTCATTATCGATTTGGTGTACCAAGCCTTGAGAATGGCTGCGGTATTGGCGGGTCCGATATTGATGGCCTTGCTAGTAGTGGGTTTAGTAATTGGTATTTTGCAAGCCGCTACTTCTGTTAATGAATCGACCGTTGCCTTTGTTCCTAAATTGATTGTCTTCGGTGTGGTCATCATGTTGATTGGACCGGTCACCTTAGTCTTATTCACTGATTACATTAAAGAGCTCTTTGCTCGTATCCCTGGTTTGGTGAACTAATTTATGTTGACCATTTCAGGTCTTCAGATTGAGCAGTACATGGCAATCTTTATGTTTGCTTCAATGCGAGTGTTTGGTCTTTTCCTCACCACGCCACTATTTGCCTTTCGAGCACTCCCAATGCAGTTTCGTTTATTGGTGGCACTCTCGTTTGCTGCCTATATGATGCCCGTGATTTCTTCCGAGTTAATTCCTAATCCGGGCAGCATTACTTTCCTTGCCTCAGTGATCGAGTTATGTATCGGGGCATTTATGGGCTTTGTGATTCGCGTAGGTTTCATGGTGATTGATATTGCTGCTGAAGTTTTATCCTTTCAGGCAGGCTTTAGTTTTGCTTCCACTGCATTTCGAGATCCGGCTTTAGATTCTGGTTTAGTGGGTCAATTCTTGGGATTAACTGCGATCGCTTTGGCTTTTTCCCTCAACATTCATCTGGTCCTGATTGAAATCATTTTGAGTAGCTTTAAAACAATCCCGGTTGGAGTTTGGCCTGATGCATGGTCATCCAAGGGGGTGCTAGAGTTAATTGCTGCCTCATTTCGTTTGGGATTAATTTTGTCCATGCCTATACTGCTCGTGTATATGATGTTTAATTTAACGCAGGCATTTTTAGGTAGAACCAGTCCGCAGATGAACTTATTCTCGGTGGGCTTTGCCGTCAGTATCCCTTTGGCATTCTTAGTTATATTTATGATTCTTCCTGATTTACAAATTGTTTTGGAGCGCTCCCTTGAAAACCCACTGCAACTTATTCGCCAAGGCGTGGAGATACCAAATGCAAGATAAATTTTTAATCCAGTCTGCGCTGACCTTGTCGCTATTGATCCTTGGTTCCACTAGCTTTGCGCAATCATGGCCTGGTGGCCCAGCTACGCCAGAAAGCGGTACCAATCAAACCCTATCTACACAAGATAAGGCTACTATTTCTCAGAATTCTCTAGACCAAGCCCAAGTCGGCCCGGATGATTGTGAGGCGAAGTTTCCTTTCCCCTCCTCAACAAAGCGTGATCCCTATGCTGAAAATGGTCCTGAGGTTTGCAAAAAATTGCAGATTCGCGGACAAAGAATGCAGTGCGAGGTAGATTCGCTCTTATTGGAAAAACCGACTAGCTCCACCACTGGTTCCAAGATTGAATTGGCTGCTTGGGCTCGTTGCAATAGCAAGGTGGCATCTCTGCTAATTGAAGGCTATTACTTACCTGCCAGTGAAATTGAGCGTCGCCTTCAAATCTGTAGCGCGAACTTTTATGCTGATCCTGGAAAAATGCCAAAGTTGGGTTGGTACCAACGTTTTCTGAAGTGGGCAACTAGCAATGATTTAACCCCACCCCCTACAGATGCGGCGCTTGAAGTGGCGTTGAGGCAATCTACCCCACTAGAGAACCACCAGGATGCTGCTGGACTGATGAAATGTGAGTGGATGTTTTCCAGAAGTAGGTCGCCAATGATTGATGTTCTTCCAGGAGGCAGTCTGGCTGATGCATCGAATGCTCCCCCAGTTGCACCAGTGAAAAAGACGACTCCTAAGCGTCCAGCACCCAAAACACCACCGCAGGGTTCCACAAAGCTTTGATTTATAAAACAATATAAACATCATAACTAAAATATCCGTAATCGATACCATGAATAAAAATACTAAACTTTCTCTCTCTTTGCTCGCTATTTTGCTGACATCTTTGATGAGTAATGGCGGTTTTGCAAATGATTCACATGCTCCTGCCCCTACGGCAAGTGCTGATAAGCCAAAAGCTTCAGCCGCAAACACAACATCGGGAGCTGGTGACGATGACATGAGCAAGGTATTACTTAATAAGATTAATAAAGGCTCTGGGGATATCGTGATTCGCACAGGCGACCTTCCTAGCGGCACGGCTGCTGTTGAAGCAAAGTCTGAAAGTAAACCAAAGGCGACTAAGGCAGCCGCTAAAGTAGTTGAAGTGGACCATCATGACGTGCATTGGTCTTACGTTGACGGCCCTGGAGGTCCAGAAAACTGGGGTAACTTAAGTAAAGATAATTTGGCTTGTTTAAAAGGCAAAACCCAATCACCTATCAATATCAATGTCGATAGGGCTGTTAAAGCAGAGCTCACCCCCTTAGAGTTTCTATACAGACCCTCCCAGCTTTCTATCGTAGATAACGGCCATACAGTCCAGGTGAACTATGGAGAGGGTAGCAATTTAATTGCCGATGGCCGTCAATATAGATTGGTTCAATTTCACTTTCATAAGCCTAGTGAAGAGGCGGTTAATGGCGAGCGTACCGATATGGTGGCCCATTTAGTGCACCAGCACTACGATGGCAGCTTGGCAGTGGTCGGTGTATTGATGACTACAAAACCACCGGCAGCCAATAGAAAGTCCTGGTGGGGTAGTGAAGAAGTGAAGGGTAATGGGCTAATTCAGACTCTTTGGAATAACGTTCCACTTATCAAAGGCAAGTCAGAAGCCCCAGGAGTCATCATTGATGTGAACCAGATTCTGCCAGCTGATAAGAGCTATTTCACCTACATGGGTTCGCTCACAACACCACCTTGCAGCGAGAATGTATTGTGGTTTGTGATGAAAAACCCAATTTACGTTAGCGAAGAGCAGGTCAAAAACTTCGATCGAATTTATCCGATGAATGCCCGTCCATTGCAGCCAAAGGGTGATCGCTTGGTTAAAGAGACAAAAGCCAACTAAATCTTGGCTTATTGGCAAAAGCTGCCAATAGGATCGCTAAGTTTAGCGATAAGTCGGCAATTTTTGCCGCTTTTTAGAAAAAACCCCAGTTTTTGGGGTTTTCTTCATTTCAGAGTGATCTTTGTCCATCAAGTCGGCGATAAAGTAGTTGGCTTAAAAAGTTAGCATTTACTAATTTTAATCTCCATATAAAACTGGCACGGTCCTTGCATATTCATATGTGAGGATTTTCCCCTCAGGATTTGTATTCCCTTAACGGGTGGAGAGTAAATGAACGCTGTACCGAAATACGACCCTTTAACTTTCGGCGAAAACGCACTAAAACTGCGTACCTATCGCCAGCAAGTGCTTGGGAACAATTTGGCAAACTCCGATACTCCTGGCTATAAAGCCAGAGATATCCGCTTTGCTGACGTATTGAAGGCGCAGTTAGATGGCAAAACATCCTCTAGCGCTATTGGAATGGCAACAACGCATTCAGCTCACATTCCTGGCAAGGTGCCGCAAGAAGATCCGCGCTTGCTCTATCGCATCCCAAATCAGCCGTCGATGGATGGCAATACGGTTGATGCTGACGTTGAGCTTACAGAATTTACAAAGAATTCAGTATTTACTGAGTCAGCACTGAATATGTTGGGTAGCACTATTCGTGGTCGTATGTCTGCTATTACAGGTCAACCTTCATGAGTTTATTAGGCGCATTTAATATCGGCTCGACTGGCCTCACAGCTCAGGCAATGCGCTTGAATGTGACTGCATCGAATATTGCGAATGCTGAAAGCGTCTCTGGACCTGATGGACGCCCATATCGCGCTAGACAGGTGGAATTTACAGCGATCACGAAGCCAGGGTCTCCTGGATCGGGGGTTGAGGTAAGTAAGGTATTAGAAAGCGATGCTCCATTAAGAATGGAATATCGCCCCGGCCATCCAAAGGCAAATGCTGCTGGTTATGTAGAGATGCCCAACGTCAATCCAGTAGAAGAAATGGTGAACATGATTTCTGCATCACGTTCATATCAAATGAATGTGGAAGCAATGAACGTATCTAGGCAGTTGATGTTGAAGACCCTTGATTTAGGTAAGTAATTAAAAGAGAGCATGCGTAAAGCATAAGAGGAAACTATGGCAATCACTAATCCAATGAGCGGCATTCGTACTTATGATCCAACTACGGCTAATAAGCCGGCTGATGCTGCAGCTACATCTTCAACAGGTGGCACTGCCGCTGAGCAAACTCAGAACTTTCTTAAGTTATTGATTGCACAGATTCAGAATCAAGATCCAATGTCCCCAATGGATGCATCCACCATGACTGCGCAAATGTCGCAGCTCAACATGGTGAGCAGCATGGGCAATATGAATACTTCCATGACAGCCATGCTTGCACAAATGCAAAGCGTGAATTTCATGAACCAAGCTGCGTTGATTGGCCATAGCCCAGCGGTCGCTGGTAACGGTATTGCTTTTGATGGCACCAACCAAGTTATGTTGGGTGCTAATGCAGAAAATCCATTGAAGTCGGTTGTTGCAACTATTACTGACGCTGCCGGTAACGTTGTTAATAGCGTTGATTTAGGCAACATCAATGCTGGTATGAGTAACTTTATTTGGAATGGTCAGGATGCTGACGGCAACACAGTCGAGGCTGGAATGTACTACCTCAGCTTGGCTGGAACAAATTCAGCCGACGCGAGTGAGAATCCAACGGCATATGTTGCATCAGCAGTTGCTTCTGTAACTAAGGGTGCTAATGGTGACGCAATTTTGAATTTATTGGATGGAAGAACAATTAATTCTTCCGAAGTACAGCAGTGGATCAGCTAAGAAAAACGCAAGAAAAAATAAATAGTAGACAACAAACAAAAGTAAGCAAGATAAACAAAGTAAAGCAGAGATAAAAGGAAGAAAAATGGGATACGGAATCGGATTATCAGGATTAAAGTCAGCCTCCGAGGCAATTGACGTTACCAGTAATAACATCTCAAACGCACAGACCGTTGGATATAAGTCTGGCGAGTACGTATTCTCTGATCAATTTTTCAGAGCGCAGGATCCGCAATCTGTAGACCGTGCTGGTATGGGTGCATATCGTATGGCCATCCGCCGTACTGGTAGTTACGGAACAGTTGTGAATTCCCAAAATCCTTTGGATATGGCCATTACTGGCCCTGGTATGTTCATGATGGCAAAAACTGTTGATGGAACAGTGCCAACAGAAAACCCAACTAAATTCCAGTATTCACGTAACGGCCAGTTTGCAGTTGACAATCAAAACCGCATCGTCAATGAAAATGGCATGTATCTCGTTGGATATCCTGCAGATTCATCTGGAACAATTATCTCAAGCGCTAAATCAGTATTGATTCTTGATCGCACTCCTTTGGCGCAGCAGCCAACCAGAAATTCAAATCTGGAATTAAATCTAGATAATCGTGTTGATCCAAAAACTGGTAACGTGTTTTCACCAACTGATCCGACAACTTACAGCCAAGCGACATCACAGACAATCTATGACGATAAAGGCTTTGCGCATACTTTATCTATGTTCTATAAAAAAGTAAGCTCTCAGGACTTAACTATTAGCGCTGATGAAGTTGGAACTGCAGCAGGTAGCACATTTAACTTCAGCCCTACTCAGACCATTGATCCAGACATTGCATCTGTTGATTCATACAATAGGCCGCCTGGCGAGCAATTTAATAAAATTTCTTCTACAGCAGTTGCCTTGGGAACTGGTGCCGCGAGTACTGAGTCAATTTATGAGGCAACACTAACTCCAATGAGTGGTGCGGCAAATACCGTGGGTACGGTATATAACTTACGTTTAAGGGATGGCACGAATCTCACTCTTACTCAGACCGTAGCCGGAACAAGCTTAGTTAAAGCAGAGTACACCGTCAACGTAGATCGATTCGAAGTATTTGCAACGGTGGATGGAAATCCTGTTACCCCAGATGCAAGTATCACGACACCAACTCCTCCTTCAAGGACTGCCGGCGCCGCAGCGGTTACAGAATCGAATTCAGTAGTGTTCCCAGCACTGACGACTGGTGAAACATTCACCATGGCTGGCCTAACATTTACCTCTGGAACGGGAACGACTTCAGCGCAACTTGCTGCAGCTTTTGCCAGCATTACGCCTGGAGAGGGTTTCGCAACAGTTAATTCAAATAATTCACTAACAACACCATTAACTGTAGGTGCATTTACAGCTGGTACTGTAGCGGGGTGGTCCAGTGGAGCGAGAACAGGCTCTACAGTAGTATTTACAAGTAGTACTGCGTATACCTCTGTTTCAGATTTAGTAAGTACAGGTACTCGCGCTACATTACCAACTATAACCACAACAGAGGGTGTAGCAGCATCAGCATCCATGGTGTTTAATGCTTTAGCAGCCGGCCAAAAATTAACTATGGCAGGCCTAACATTTACTGCTGGAACATCTGGAGCTACAGCGGCTCAAGTTGCAGCTGCATTTGCAAGCATTACTGCGGGTCAGGCATATACAACAGTTAATACCAATAATTCATTAACCGGGGCTTCTACAGGTGGTGTGTTTACATCAGGTGCCGCTGCCGAATGGTCTACGGGAACTGCCACAGCAGCAACTGTAGTCTTTACCTGCACAGCTGGAAAATCTGGAGTCACTGGTTTAACTAGTGTTTTGGATCCTGTCGTTGGTGGAATAGCTGACGCGAGTGTATTGATTGAGGGTTCACCAGTAGCTGAGCAGCAATCGCTTGGGGTAATGGGCTTTATTGCTGGAAAAAACATAGACTCATTATCAAAGGACTCATTTGGTAACCCACAATTCGCAACACGATTTAATATTGATGCATCACGTGGCGAGGGGTCAGAATATGGTCAGACCCTAAATGGTGGTGGTATTCAGCTAACCATTGAGGCAAATGGAAGTACCGGCTATTCATCTGCAGCGCAAACTTATACCAATACTCAAGATGGATCAGCAACTTCCCAGTTAGCCTCATATAACGTTGACTCAAGCGGTCGGTTGGTGGCTCAGTATGACAATGGAAGCTCGGTTGTTAAAGGTCAATTGATTCTGGCCTACTTCAATAACCTAGAGGGGTTGATTCCAAATGGAAATAATACTTATGAAGCTTCTTCAGCTTCAGGTGAGCCATTATTGAGCTTCCCAGGTGATGGAACTTTGGGTGCGATTCGCTCGAAAGCAGTTGAGCAATCAAACGTTGATCTTACAGAAGAATTGGTGAAGTTGATGGTATTGCAGCGTCAATATTCCGCTGTATCACAAGCTACTAAAGTAATGGCGGCTACCTTGATTGATGATGCTATCAACATCGGTCGTTAATAGAAGGTAATCGACCAATCACATGATCAATCGTTACGCATACACCTCGATGACCGGAGCAACTGCATCTACGCAGCAGTTGGCAGTGACTTCGAATAATTTGGCAAATTCATTAACGCCAGGTTTTCGTGAGGTGATTAGTGCATTTCGCGCGGTGCCGCTAAAGGGTGACGGCGTGCCCTTTACAGGCAATGGTGCTGATACGCGCGTGTTTTCGGTTGAGACAACGCCCAGTAGTAATTTCACACAAGGCCAGTTACAAACAACCGGCAACGCTTTGGATGTGGCAATTAAAGGTGATGGTATGTTCACTGTTCGTCGCCCAGATGGCCAAGAAGCCTACACCAGGGCTGGTAAGTTCATGGTCAATGAGCAGGGTATGTTGATGATTGGTAAAGACATACCAGTGGTCGGTGCTGGTGGAACTATCACGATTCCGATTGGAGCAACTGTTCAAATTGCTGAAGATGGTGCTGTGTATACCCAGTTACCTGGAACCCAGTTCTTAAATCAAGCGGGAAAACTCAAGCTAGTTAATCCAAACACTAATGACCTGGTTCGAGCAGCTGACGGCTTATTTGATCTTCCCGGTCAACAGGCTGCAGCAGATCCGCTAGTCAGGGTTGTGCAAGGCGCATTCGAAATGAGTAATAACAATCCGACTTTGGCAATGGTGCAAATGATTGATCAGAGTCGTATGTTTGATTTAAATAGTCGTTCAATTACTTTCGCAGATCAAAACGCAAGATCGGCAACAACCTTGCTATCGCTTTCTAGAGCTTAATCAACATTAAATAACAAGAGAAAAAACAATGTTACGTTCCTTATGGATAGCAAAAACAGGTATGGACTCTCAGCAGTTCAACCTGGACGTTATTACCAATAACTTAGCAAACTCATCGACTACCGCTTTTAAGCGTGTGCAGCCGATGTTTCAGGATTTGCTCTACACCACATTGCGTTCTGCAGGTTCTGCATCCAATGCACAAAATCTCTTACCAACTGGTTTACAGATCGGTGCTGGTGCTGCGGTTACCTCAACAGAGCGAAACAATATTCAAGGTGGATTAATCCAAACTGGTAACCAGTTGGATGTAGCTATTCAGGGCAATGGATTCTTTCAAATCCAGTTAGCAGATGGCACATTGGCTTACACCCGAAATGGTCAGTTTAGTAAGAGCGCAACCGGTCAGATTGTGACGATGCAGGGTAACGTGGTTGCGGGTGGCGGAGTGATACCGGCCAATGCAACATCAATCACAATTAACCAAGCTGGTTTAGTTCAGTACACATTGCAGGGTAATACCAATGCAATTCAAGCCGGTCAGTTGACTATGGCTAACTTCATTAATCCAGCCGGTTTACAGGCTCTGGGCGGTGGTAACTTTATTCCTACGCCTGCATCAGGAACTGCACAAAATAATATTGCTGGATCAAATGGTATGGGTACAACAAACCAATACTACATCGAGCAATCTAACGTAAACGTTGCTGAAGAATTGGTCAATTTGATTGCAGCGCAACGTGCCTATGAAATTAATACACGTGCAGTAACGGCATCTGATCAGATTTTGCAACGCGTAAGTAATATGGGTCAGTAATGATGAAATTATTTAGAGCCTATCGCGGACTTTCAATTTCAGTATTGAGTGCCATTATTTTGGGTGGTTGCGCAAGTGCTGATCGTCCATCACTACTGACAACACCATCTTCTGCAAGGCCAAGACCCATTCAAGAAACATCAGCTAATATGGGCAGCCTTTATCCAGCAAACTCTGGTGGGCCTTATGTCAATGCGGTGAGTCATCGCCCTCTATTTGAAGACCGTCGTGCTCGCAATGTGGGTGACACATTAACTGTTGTATTGAATGAGACAACCAGTGCTGCGAAGAATTCTGGAATGTCAGCTGCACGTAAAGCAAATGCGAGCTCACAGTTTGGTAATACTGGAACAACTCCATTTGGACCCTATACCAGCGTTGCCAACATCGCTAACTTTGGAGGTTCTGGAGATCTCAAGAGCGAGGGCACAGGTGCTAGTGCAGCGAGTAATACATTCGCGGGCACCATTACGGTTACTGTTGTTGAGATTTTGTCTAACGGTAACTTAGTCGTTGCTGGTGAGAAGCAAGTTGCCGTGAGTAACGAAGAAGAAATTATCCGTTTTGGCGGTGTAGTAAACCCCAATACATTGGTCTTTAATCAAGTGTCTTCACAGCAAGTTGCTGATGCGCGTATTGAATACCGTGGACGTGGTGCAACTGATGATACTCAAGGTACTGGTTGGTTTACAAGGTTGATGTTAAAACTCGCGCCATTCTGATGATGAAAAGAACAATGACCCTGAGCAATCTTAAAAAGCAAGCGCTAGCATTGCTATGCATTGGAGCTATGTCTACTAACTGCTTTGCGGATCGCATTAAAGATTTTGCTGATATTGCTGGCCAACGTTCGAACCAATTAGTAGGTTACGGTTTGGTTGTTGGTTTGGATGGTACTGGTGACCAAACAACACAGACCCCATTTACATTACAGAGCGTCTTGCAAATGATTGGTGTTTTGGGCGTAACCATTCCTCAGGGCGGTGGTCAAACTCAGCTACGTAATACTGCTGCTGTCATGGTGACTGCAGATTTTCCAGCGCTGGCACGTCCAGGTCAGCAAATTGATGTGACAGTTTCATCCCTAGGTAATGCAACCAGCCTTAAGGGCGGTACTTTGGTAATGACCCCGTTAAAAGCTGCAGATGGTCAGGTTTATGCTCAAGGTCAGGGAAATATTGTGATTGGTGGTGCAAGAGCTGCCACTGGCGGAGCTGCAACATCAGTAAACCACTTGAACGCAGGTCGCATCCCATCGGGCGGTTTGATTGAAAAAGCCGTACCTTCACTGCTTGCAGATGAATTCTTACAAATCGACTTACATCGCGCTGACTTTGCTTTAATGCAAAAAACTACCGAGGCCATTGGCAGAAGATTTGGTTTAGGTACTGCGCTGCCAGTAGATGCAAGATCATTGAATGTCCGCGTTCCTGTGGAGCCATTGCGCAGAACAGCATTTATGGCCGCTCTACAAGATTTAGATGTGCAAATGGTAAGTGGTCCTGCTAGAGTGATTTTGAATTCACGCTCTGGATCAGTGGTGATGAATCAAGCGGTCCAGTTATCGCCATCAGCTGTAGCCCATGGCAACCTGACCGTAAAAGTACAACAGAGCCCAACAATTAGTCAGCCATTACCATTTAGTCGTGGGCAGACGGCAGTTGCCTCGCAAGATACTGCGACGATTAGCGATAGTGGAAAAGAAAATAGCTTGATTTCTGTGCCACCAGGAGCATCCTTGGATCAGGTTGTAAAAGCACTCAATATGCTTGGTGCAACGCCTCAGGATCTGATTTCCATCTTGCAATCATTGAAGTCTGCAGGTGCCCTGAGGGCGGAGTTAGAGGTCATCTAATGAGCGCTATTAACGCCATCACGCCATCGATCGATCAGGGTAGTGCGAGGATTATTGCCAATGGCAATTCCACACCAGCAATGGCCACTAATGAGGAAAAGCTCAAAAAAGCAGCTCAAGGTTTTGAGCGTACATTAATACGTCAAATGCTAAGCACCGTGCGCAATACGAATTTGCGAGGGGCTGAAGAGCAAAGTAGCGCCTCAAAGTCCTATCTCGAGATCATGGACGATCACATGGCTGACATGCTGTCTAAGGGTCAGGGAATGGGTTTTGGCACCAAAATGGCTGAGCAACTCATTCAGCAGGCTAATGCTGGAAAGCTAATCGGAAACGGCGAAATAGCCGTTAAACCATTAAATGCACCAAGAGAAACGCCAGTCTCCGCAGAAACTCTCAAGTCACTCCAGAGGCCAGATGGCTTTCTTGGCGCACCTAAATAAGTAAAGGCTCAATATGGGAATCTATTCCTTAACCGATTCAGCAATGGCTGGCTTGAATATTGCTCAAGCGGGAATTTTGACGACTTCACAAAACGTAGCTGGTACCAGCGTTGAGGGTTACTCACGCCGTAATGCCAATGTCATCATGGATTCATTAGCGCCAAATTCATTGATGCTCAATGGGTCGAGCTTTGCAGTTGAGGGTTTTACACGTCACTACTCATCCCTCATTGGTTCGCAACTTTTAATTCAGCAATCTAAATCAAGCTATTCAGATACATTGGTTCAGTATACGAATTCAGTGGACAGTTTGGTTGCTGATAAATCAACAGGCCTAAATACCGCTATTAGTAATTTCTTTAATGCGATGGGTGCTTACGCAGCAGACCCAACGAATAAAGCGATGGCCGGTGCTATTACAGGCACTGCAAAAGAGGTGGCTCAGCGCATGACGGGTATGAGCACTTTAGTGAATCAGATTCAGAGTGACGCGCGAACTGCGCTGACTGATACGGTTGCTCAAGTAAATACCATTTTGCCGGCACTAGCGGGGATTAACCAAAAAATTGTTGATGGCAATAGCCCTGGCGTTAGTGCACCTTCAGCGGATCTATTAGATGAGCGCGATCGCTTATTAAGCCAATTGCAGCAGTTAGTTGGTGGTCAAAGCTTAATCAATTCTGATGGCACAGCAACACAGTTAGTAGCTGGCATGCCACTGGTTGAAAGGGCTATAGCAAATAAGGTCACTATTAATGCGGACCAAGAGCATGTTGCCTTAACTTTTAATTTGCAAAATGGGCCAACTAAAGGCGTACTTACCACTGTTCAAACTTTAGATGGTGGTCAGGCTGGCGCCTTGCTCGAGCTCAGTAATAACTTTGTACCTACAGTGCAAAAACGTCTCGATACGATTGCCATGGGATTGGTTAAGGTCGCCAATAGTGCGGCTCAAACAAGTTCAGGCTTGGCTACTAATTTGGCAATCTTTGGATTTAAAGTTGCAGATAAAACCTATTCAAGTTTGGCGACCAATGATCTATCTGGAAATTTGCCAACGATTGAAAGCGAAAATGATTTATTAGATCTCTATAGCAGTCTAGGTAATGCCATATCTTCCAACAGTGCAGTAAAAGTTGGAACTAGTGTTGGCGCATATACGAGTATTAGTTCCTTAACGGCAGGAACCAATACTTTGGCTGGTGATTACACGTTAACCAAGGTAGGTACAAACCAGCTCAACATTTCCAATAGTTCCGGTAAGAATCAAACGGTTTCTTTGATCACCAGTGTTTCAGGTGGCCTTCAGACAGTTGATTTCAATCAATTGGGCATCACATTGCAGCTAGAAAACTCTAGTTCAGCCTTGAGCGCGGTCAGCTCTAGTAGTGTTATTAAAGATGGGGCTGCACTTGGGGCACAGACAATTTCCAATATGGCAGTGGAAAATAATGTCCAATCTGGTACTTACACATTTAGCTCAAGTGGGGATGAGGTTACTTTGACTAGTAGCAATGGCGGTAGTCAAACTATTACCGTTTCTGCTGGCTCAGTCGCTGGTCAAACCTTAAACTTTGATCAGATGGGCATATCATTTAAGGTAGCTGGTTCAGCAGCTGAAACCGCTAACACGATTGCATCAAACCTCAATACCAACACAATTACTTTAGTAAATGCCGAGGACTCACAAGCCGCCATTGCTGCAGCTTTAGATGGCCTGAAAGTGAAGGTCAGCGGCATGAGCAATCCTTTGGTGAATTATGGTTTTAGTGCTGCTAACTTTATCTCTCTAGCGCCTACTAATTTTGCTAGTTATTACAATGGCAACACACCACTGATTACTTCTGAGAAAGCGAATGCTACTCAGCAGATGAGCGTTGTATTTGGTAGCTCGATCTCCAATTTAGTAAATGAAGTTGGCGTTCAAGTTGCAACTTGGAAGAATGGTCAAAAAGCAGATACAGTGGTGCTTGCCAATTTAAAGGCTCAAAGAGACTCTGTATCTGGTGTGAACTTGGATGAAGAGGCTGCTAATTTATTGAAATACCAGCAGCTATACACCGCCTCAACGAAAGTGCTGCAGGCAGGCAATCAAATGTTCTCAACCCTTTTATCCATCATGAACTAAGGAGATAGGTAATGACAGTTCGATTTAGTTCAAATCAAGTTTTAGATTCTGGTGTGCAGGGCATGGATAACGCTTTAGCGGATGCTATGTCATGGAACCGGAAGGTGACCACTGGTAAGCAGTATGCCCAAGCCTCTGATAATGCTTACGCAGTTTCCAGGGGTGTGCGCTTGGATTTTGATATTTCACGCCTAGATATGTTCAAGGCTAATCAAAATTTTGTAGCTAGCTCTCATGCCAATGCCCAAACGCAAATGGATAGCTTGGTGAATGAAATGAATAGCTTAAAGCAGCTACATGTTCAATCACAGAGTGGCGCTTTAAATCCAACCAATTACAAGGCCTTAAAAGTCCAGGCTGAGCAGATTTTGATTGCCATGAAGCAGCAAATGACGGCAAAAGACGGAACTGGCAACCCGATTTTTGGGGATACCGTGAATCAAGTCCAGATTGAGCCTAATGTCATGGTTGAGTCTGGGGTTAAATTTACCGATGCATTTGGGTCGGACGGGGATTTAGCCCACCCTGAAAATAGCCAGATGTACCTCAATATTCAGAAATTTGTCACTTATTTGGACGAAAAAGCCCAAAATACAGGTTTCACGACTCAAACAGCAGATCAGGTGTCAGCGGGCCTAAATACCTCGTTTGATCAGTTGACCATGGCCGAGCAGCGTAGCGGTGGGATAGCTGCCCAGGTCGATAATGCCAAATCAGCCATGTCGGCATTTGGGGTTCAAATGGCGGCCGCTCAGTCCGCACTTTTAGATACTGACATGGCAGCAGCCACAGCGTCTTATACTAGAGCCCAAACCTTGTTAAACGCTGCCCAGGCAATGTTTGCTAGACTGCAACAAAGTAACTTATTTTCAAAACTATAAAACTGAGTAAATAGAAGTATGAATATACCTATAGGGTGGATTATTGCGCTAGCTTGTGCCCTAGGAGGCTATGCTTTGCATGGCGGTCATATTATGGTTTTATGGCAGCCGACTGAGGTTCTGACTATTGTGGGTGCTGCTGTAGGGACGATGATTGCTTCCAACAGCATGATTAACCTGAAGAAGACTTTTGCAGCGCTGGGCGGAGCTTTTAAGGGTAAGACCAATATCAAACAAATGCACTTAGATTTACTGTGCCTTATGTTTGAAATCCTTCAGAAAATTAAGCGCGACGGTTTGATGTCTCTTGAAGGTGATATTGAAGAGCCAGAAGCTAGCCCGCTATTTGAAAAATATCCTCTGATCATGAAAGACCACCACTTGGTGGACTTTATTACTGATTACCTACGCATGATGCTAGGCGGATCTTTAGATGTGATCCAAATTGAAAGCTTGATGGAGCAAGAGCTAGATGTTCACCATCAAGAAACGCATATTCCGGTAGCGTCAGTAACCAACGTTGGTGACGGTTTGCCAGCGTTCGGTATTGTGGCGGCGGTTATGGGTGTTGTGCACACCATGGGCTCCATTGGTTTGCCACCAGCTGAACTTGGTAAGTTGATTGGTGCAGCGTTGGTTGGTACCTTCTTAGGTATTTTGTTGGCATACGCGATTGTTTCTCCAGTAGCTAAAGTGCTTGAGCAAAATGCAGAAGCAGATACTCGTGCTTATATGGCTGTTAAGGCAATCTTGATTGCTAGCTTGAATAATTTCCCTCCTGCAGCAGCTGTGGAGTTTGGCCGTAAAGTACTCTTTAGCTACCAGCGTCCAACATTTGCTGAGCTTGATGAGGGTACCAAAGCAGTTAAAGGGAAATAAGCAGTATGGCTAAGAACGACGCGCCGATTATTGTCATTAAGCGCGTTAAGAAGGGTGGACACGGACATCACGGTGGCGCCTGGAAAATTGCATACGCTGACTTCGTAACGGCCATGATGGCCTTCTTCTTGTTGATGTGGGTGCTAGGCTCCACAACAGCAGGAGATCTCGCTGGTATTTCCTCTTATTTTCAAAACCCATTAAGAGTATCGCTATCTGGTGGCCAAGGTTCCGGCGATGCCACTCGCATCATCAAAGGTGGTGGCGACAATATCTCAAAAACAGTAGGCGAGGAGTCCCGCGCAGATGCTGATACTGAACAGCGCCGTATTAGCGATTCTTCAGTTACTGACGTAGAAAATGCTCGTAAAGATAAGACTAAAAATGAGCTAGTCAAAGAAGATATCCAGAAGAAAATTGAAGCTGATCCTGAGTTAAAAAATTCAAAAGGTCAGGTCTTTATGGATATTAATGCCGAAGGCTTGCGTATTCAGGTAGTGGATGAAAAAGGTAAACCTTTGTTTAGTAGTGGTGGCTCTGTGCCAAGCGTCTCCGCACGAAGATTATTGCGCATCATTGGTAAATCATTAAAAGAAACTCCTAACCCAATTCGTATTGAAGGTCACACCGACGCTGCTAAATATGGCAATGGTGAAACAGGCTACACAAACTGGGAGCTTTCAACTGAGCGCGCCAACGTTGCCCGTCGAGAGTTGATTGCTGGTGGTTTGGACCCTGTTCATGTAGCTCAAGTGATTGGTTTTGCTAACACAGTACCCTTGAATCCTGAAGACTTAAGTGATCCATTGAACCGCCGTATTTCGATCACGGTGTTAAATAAGAAGCCTAAGCAGGAAGATAAGCCCGTTGTAAGGCCAGTTGAGAAGGTGCCTGACACCTTACCAAAGGGAGCTCAAGAGATTCCACCAAACCTGCGTGCTCCAGCCCAATTCTTGTCGAAAGATAATGCTCCAAAATCCCCTGCAATGGAGATACCTTCTAAGCTAACCCCATCTTCGGATAAGACGGCGAGGTAAGGCCTTGTTTAGAGCTTATGGCCTAGCCCTCCTCCTTGTGGCCTCGATTGGCAATTGTGTATACGCATCGGATGCCAAGACCCCTGCTGTTGATGCCCCTTCAAAACCCCAAAAGTCAGCTCAAGCAAATGCAGGCTCTGAGCCCTTTGTAGGCCCTGCAAGTGAAGCTAGAAAGCTATACAGACGTTACAAACGCGCTCACGATAAAACGGTAGTGGCGATTGCTTGTGTGCGTGATCCAAAGTGTATTGAGCCTGAGGATGAGGTTCTTCGCCATAGCAAAGAGGCTTTAAATATTTTAAATAAGCTGGATGCTCTAGCTGCAGAGGGTGATATTCAGGCGAATTACTATCGAGGTTTAATTGCCTATGAGCGTGGAAGATATTACGATGCCCAGGCAGAAATCATTACCCATCCAGACTTTATTTTGACGGCAACGGTATACCGACGTTATGCCAAAGAGCAGTTTCTGATTGCGGAAAAATACTTGAGCGTTCCCGCTAAGGCAATGAACCCCTTCGCTTGTCGTTATATGGGTGATATTTATAGCTCAACTATTTTGGGTTCGCCACGTAAAGATAAGGCAACTAATTACTATTATTCTGCTGCAATTGGATTTTTAGATCAGGGCAATAAGGTGGATGGCGCCAAAATGTATACCGCCATGAAGGAAAATGCAAACCCTGCGGACTCCCGTATTGTTCAAGTCTATGCCAAGTTGCATAATGAAGAGCCTATTGCAAGCTGGAGAAAATTGCCCAATGATGTTGTGCAAAAATCGCCATCTAAAAAATCACAAGAACATTAAATTGGTATTTAACGGAGACCAACGGTCATGAACGAAAAAATTGAACTACTCATGAGATTGCTTAAAAAAATGCTCTTATGGTTTGTTTTCCCATTGGCTTTACTAATCTTCGTTTTTATTCTGGGTGAACAGTTTGAGGTCGGCAGATTATCTGCAATCGCTAGCTGCGAAGGCAGTATGAATAATGCAGCATGTATTCGCAGTAAGGGATATTTAGCTAGCTCCCCTTACTATCCTGATTTAGCGCGTCGTTATTTCGCTTCTTATGCTCGCATGATTGGCGGAGACTTGGGAGCGAGCTATCGTGTAGAGCCTCAGTTACCAGCCTTAAACATCAATAAAGCTGCTGACGGCAATCCCGATGAGGATCCAGAAGATGCTGAGGATCCAAAAGCGACCCCTACCAAAGATAAGCTGCCGCCTGCCAAGAAGTAAGCGACAGAAAGATCTAGGGCTTAGAGATGGGCAATATTCAATGGCATTCGATCACTCGTTTGCCATTGTTGCTTTTAGTGAGCGTCTTTCTACTGGCTTGCTCTGATTACCAGCGGGCCCGTTCTGCTTATGAAGCTGGTGAGTACACCAAAGCATTTCAGATTTTTGAGCGTTTATCTCAAGCGGGGGATAACCAAGCCCAATATGATTTATCCCAAATGTATTTGCAGGGTATCGGCACACCCAAAAACATAGAGCAGGGGTGGGTCTGGATGAATCGTGCAGCCGAGCAAGGCAACATTCAAGCGATGCTGGAGTTAGGGGTTCGCTATCAGGCTAGTGCCAGCTTGGAAAATGGTCAGGAAATGGCCTTTCTGTGGTTCCAAAAAGCGGCCAAGGCCGGCAGTCCTGTTGGTCAGTACAACCTAGCCCATTTTTATGAATCAGGAAAGCAAGTCCCCGTTGATCTAGTCAAAGCCTATGTCTGGATGACGCTATCCAATAAGGGTGGAAACCCTGCTGCAGCCGCAGAAATGAAGGCTATTAAAGCTAGACTCTCGCCAGAAGAGCTGGTCAGCGCAGATCAAATGATCCAGGAAATCAAAAAGACCTTGCCATAAGCTTCTCGGGCGCGAGGCTAAATCGTTTATCCTCAAACTTCAACGAGTGCCTAGACGGAGTGTGTGGTGGCTGAATCTGGTGATAGTTCCCAGGAAAGAGAGTTAGAACCGAGTGAGCGGAGAATATTACGCGCTCGAGAACAAGGCCAACTACCGCAATCAAGGGATATTGCAACCTTTGCACTGCTGACCGTTTTCATTATTTTTTTAATGGCTGCCGGCCCGCTTTTGCTTCAGCAACTCGTGCTGATGACTAAATCCAGTTTTGTTTTTGCCGAGCCCGTTAAGTTACTCGACCATATTCAAGAGTGGTTTAATGGCCCCTTGCTCGTAGTACTCGGTTTGCTGTCATTGGTTTTCTTGCCTGTGTGGTTGGTGGGCATATTGGCACCACTTTCCTTAGTAAATTTCCGCGCTTATTTTGCTCCGAAATTTGATATGGGTAGGCTCGACTTTATCGCCGGCCTTGGCAGAATGGTTTCTTTAAATGCTCTCACCGAGTTAATTAAAAATATCTTAAAGACTGCGCTTGTTTTGGGTATTGGTATTACTTACTTAGTTGGACTGTTTGTCTACATTCGCTCGATTGTTAGTCAAGATTTTGACTCTGCTCTATTGCATACATCCTATTTCATTCTTAATGGATTCATGCTGCTCATGGTCCCGCTATTGCTGATTGCTATAGGGGATGGCTGGATGCAGTGGTTCAACTTCCGCAAGCAAATCCGGATGAGTCCAGAAGAAATGAAGCAGGAGATGAAGGAGTCAGAAGGTTCTCCCGAGATCAAGCAACGTTTACGTCAACGGCAGAGACAGATTGCTTCATCTCGCATGATGGCTGCCATCGAACGCGCAGACGTTGTCTTGGCTAACCCAGAGCATTACTCTGTAGCACTTCGCTACGACATTGAAAAAATGGCTGCACCGATTGTGATTGCAAAAGGCGCCGATCAAATTGCCTTGAGAATTCAGGAGGTGGCACGCGAGCATGATGTGCCTATTGCACAAATTCCACCGCTAGCTCGTTACTTGTACAGTCAGCTAGAAATTGGTGAAGCAATACCCATGTCTTTATTTGAGGCAATTGCCAAAATCTTGGCTTGGGCCTATGAGGTTAAGGAGTCCGGAGGGGTGGAGGGCGAGATGCCTGAAGTCAGCTTTGTACCCGAAGTGCTTAAACCAGGAAAAGCGCTCCTTTAATTCATTACACTCTTGGCAAACGTAGTTCCGACATCTTCTGGGAAGTAGTAAATCAACATCAACTCATTGCGGTTATTTAAGCTACGCCCAATCTGAAAAGCCACTTGCCCACCACCAAAAATATACGTTTTAGATTTACGAATACCGGCAGCAAAGGCGCTCTCCTGGCCTTCTGATGGAGTGTAGTCAAGACCGTATTTGATTGTGAAGCGCTCAATGATAGTGTCAGCTACATCCTTCTTAAAGTAGCCCAATTCTTTTTTCATCAGCACTAGACGGCCAGCTTCGTTATAGATTAGCCAGATCGCCTCTTCTTTGTCGTCTATTTTAATTTTGCAACTAAAGGATAGTTCGTAGGCAGTACAGCCAAACTTATCTTTAGCCTCTTCTCGAGTCGTATTGAATGGGATGGTTGCGTACTCTTCCATGGGAAGTTTCACGACCTTGGTATCAGGAAGCCAAACCTCAGTCTTCACTTGCTCTTCATTTTTTCCGCACGCAGATACAAGAACTGTGAGCGCGCAAATAATCCATAATTTGACTGAAGGTAAGCGCATGGCTATAGCTTTCTAAAAGAAGCGAAGATTAAATAAACACCGTTGGAATTACTATAACCGACTTGATTGCTAGGCATCAAGCATTGGTGTATTTGAATGAACTACCAGTAAGCACTTGGTGGTGCGTACACTAAAACTTTTGCGGGATTTAGGTAGTTTTTGTTCTGATGGATCTCATAGTGCAGGTGAGGGCCTGTTGAGCGACCTGTGGATCCAGATTCAGCAATGAGCTGTCCGCGGGTAATTTTCTGGCCAGCTTGAACGAGAAGTTTGCTGTTGTGGGCATATTTCGAAATGAAGCCTTCACCGTGGGCTATCTCAATAAATTTCCCATAAGCAGGATCTAATCCAGCTTTAAGTACCACGCCATCTCCAGCGGCAACAATCGGTGTGCCAGAAGGCGTTACGAAATCAATTCCGGAATGCTGTGCCAGTTGTTTGGTGAAAGGGTCGACACGAACACCGAAGTTACTGGTCATACCCAATCTTGCATCAATTGGAGGCCCAATCGGTAGGGTGCGCAGCCATTGGTATTGCTTTTCCCACTCAGGCTCAAGTTTGGTAAATATCTCCGCCATTTCAGTAGCTTTGCTGACGGACTCCTCTAAGTTTTCTGCTAGCGACTTGGTTGGCTCAAATTTAAAGCTCAAGGGTTTTAGCGGACCACCTAAGTTCGATGGCTCGACAAATTTATTCTTAACGGTGTAGGGAGTTGAAATAGCTAGGTAGCGGTCTTTAATGGACTTTAATTCATTAAAGTGCATAGACGCTTTAGCTAGTTGATCCTGAATACTTTTTAGTTGCTTGGTGTAACGCTGATCCAAAGCCATCCGCTCCTTAACAGTGACAACGCCACTGACCTCTCTGGCGAAATCAGGATTCACTTCTAAAGCAATATGGATGCCGGTTGAAAAAATCAGAATGCCAAGCAACAAAAATGAGCCGCAAACAATCATCGCCAAACGAACTAAGCGCTCCTTGGTGATATTGATCTGCTTTATGGCCCCAGTAGAGCCTGATACCCAAAATAGTTGCATTTACCTTGTATAAGTATTTGATTTATTTGGACTAAATGTCCAGTGTGTTTAATTTTTGGACTTATAATTCTTCAACGACACCGAATTTTAACCGCAAATACAGGCCTGTGATCACTTTAAAACGCCCTCTGAAGCAGATTCTTAAGCTCAAGTTTTTGATATTTTGCGCCCTTGCTACCGTTGCAGGTCAGGGGGTTGCTGCCATTATTGGTCAAATGCCGGCGCACGGTGATGTTTTGTACATTACCTCGGAGCCATGTACTGCCGAAAATGGGCGGGTAGAGCCTAATTGGTACTTTTCCTATTCGGTGAATTCACTGGGGTCCGTAAGTCGCAGTTGTTACGTGCGTTATAACGACCAAATCTGGATTAAAGGCCCATACGGCTCTGAGTCCACCTTCCCAATGAGTTACTTTGGTAAGCCCCCTACCAGTGATTCTGGCAAGTCTGAGCAGGGATCAGAAGTAAAGCAGTAGATCCCCGGCTTTACTTAAAGCTTAGTTAGATGGGCTAAGTGACTTACAGAAAAACTGATAGAGCACATAGCTCATGGTGTCCGGAATGACCCTGTCCCATGGGGAATCGGAGGTATCCAGCTGTTCGACACTGACCCCCGAGCCGCCTGAACCAGAGTAATAGCCAATATAGAACTGTTTGTAGCTCTCATAGCCAGTTTTACAGAAATACGACATATCTTGAACAATAGACTGGGTGGGGGAGCCATTGGGGGCTGTCAAAGCTTCGCTATAGCTGATGAGCTGCCAGGTGCTAACTTCGCTGGCGGCAGTATTGACAACGGTCTTGGTGTCTTCGTAATAGTAGGCATTGCCGACATTGTCATTCGATATAAAAACCCACTTTCCCCAAGACTGATTAAGTGGATTTAATAAAAAAACCGTTAAGCAAATAAATAATGATTTTCTGAGGATTTCTGGCATTGATGTGTTCGAGTTGGAAATAATGAATTTATTAGCAAATAGTGCATTTTAAAGCCCAAAAACCAGTAATCAACTGATAGAATTGCCTGAATCTTTATTTATGATAATGCGCGCTAAGGAGTGCTAAGTATGGCTGAAGTAAATCAACAGGGTTGTTTATTCGTTGGCGAGGGCGTGGTTCTCAAGGGTAACTTTGAGGTTCCTGATATCGCTTCCATTTCTGGAGTGGTAGAAGGTGAGTTGACTGCCAAACAAATTCTCATTGAAGCAACCGGTGTCGTACATGGAAAACTCTCTGGAGAAACCATTGATATTCGTGGTGAAGCAAATGAGTTTGTCTCCTCAACACGCAGCCTGATTATTCGTTCTACAGGAAAAGCAACCGGATCAATTCATTACTCCGAAATTGAAATTGAAAAAGGTGGCCATTTACATGGCGACCTTCATAATCTAAATCCACATTCCTAATCTTTTTGAGCTAAATCACGATGTCTATTTTTTCTAAAAATTCAACACCCGATAGTAATGAAGACAAAATTGCTGATGAGCAAGTTGAAAGTTATTCGGAAGCTGCTGCTGTTGAAGAGTCGGTAGCGGTTTCAACATCAGCTTATGAAGTTGCGCGTAACGAAGCGCCAAGTCGCCCTGGCATTTCTAAGCCATCCATCATTAGTGAAGGCTTTACTTTTGAAGGTACGATTACTTCAGATGGCGTTCTGAATATTGCCGGTACTGTGCGTGGAAAAATTACTGCAAAGTCCGTGTTGATTGACGCTAGCGGTAAAGTTGATGGCGAGTTAAATTCTGATCAACTGGTGATTAAGGGGCAGTTGAAGGGTGAGGTGAACTGCGAAGATTTGAACGTTGGACCACTCGCGCATGTTGATGGCACGATTAGTTACAAATACATCCATATACAGCGCGGCGGCAAGGTGTCTGGAAAGTTCCTCAAGAACTAGTGATGTGTCATGGCCTTTAAACAAAGTCATGCAATCCGACTGCTGGATCCATCAAGGGAAACTTTTGGATCCATCATCGGCCCCGATTTAGAAATTTTTGGCAAGATTGTTGCAACAAAAAGTTTGCGGATTGATGGCACCATCATTGGTGATGTTGAGACAAAGCATGGCGCCGATGTGTGTATAGCGTTAGGTAAAACAGGTTTAGTGCAAGGCAATATTTTTGGTGTACGTGTGTTGGTTGCGGGGCGCGTAGAGGGTAATGTGCACGCTTCTGAGCGCGTTGAGTTGCATAGCGGCGCTGATGTACATGGCGACATTGTGTATGCCCAAATTGGTATTGAGCATGGCGCTAGATTGAGTGGCAAACTATCCAAGATTGCAGATGTTAAAAATCTGCCTAATATGGATTTAGAAAATCCTTAAATATTAAATAGCGTAAAAAATGAATATGCAAAGTCATGAGGCTATTAAGATACTAGTCACCAACCAAAAGGGTGGCGTAGGCAAAAGCACGATTGCGGCTAATCTAGCTGCTTTTCTCGCGATGCAGCAGGGTATCGAGGTTTCCTTAATTGATTTTGACAGGCAGGCCTCCTCTTCTCGTTGGACAAAGAAGGCGCCGGATGTGGGCATTCGGGTTCACTGCGCTGAGATCAATTACGAAAACTCTGGAATAGCTTTGCTGAGCTCACGAGCTGCAGTCAGAAAATACTCCTCAGGAGTGCAGGTGAGTATTTCTGATCTGACATGGCACCCCACCTTGTCTGATGAGTTCATGTTGGATTTTGATATCGTGCTCGTACCAAGCTCCAGCGCTAAGTTTGAAATGGCTAGTACAGAAATTTTCATTTTGGAATACGCGCAAAAACGTATGGCGCGTTTGGCAGCTAATAAGCAATTTATTTTGGTGACCCCAAGCAAGGTTGATCCTGCTTATGCCTCATCAGGTTCATTTACCAATTTAGATTTTTTAATGAACTGCCATATCACGCCACCAGTTCAACAGACGCCAGACTTAGATGCCTACGTTTATGAGGATTTTCTTTGCGTCTGCCCTGATCAAAAAGTGGCGGAGAACTTTTGTGATTTTGGTAAGTTCATCGCTAAAAAGATTGAAGAGCGTATCGTCATTAAAAAAACACTCTCATTGTCTGGTACATCGGTAAACCGAGAAATCGTCAAGAAGGTCAGCGTCTTGGATGACTACCGAGCTCGTGCGCATGAGTTGGGTATATACGGTGGATATGCAGCAAAACCATCAACTGATACTCCCCAGGCGGCACCTGTTGATGCAAGTCCTGAGGCGGTGAAGGGTAGTCGCTTTATCCCGGCTTTTTTGCGTCGATCCGAATAAGCCTCCGCAACCTTTATTTATATAAGTAAAAAAACGCTATGACCGATCCGAAGCGCAATGATATTTTTGAGGATGCAAATGGTATGAAGGTTGCCGTCAAGCAGCTTTATCCTCCCAATGCTTTAGGGGTCAGCTTCGTTGAATATAAAAACCTCAGCGATTCCAATCTCCGGTTTTTGCCAAAAGAGCAATTTCTTGAGGGCTTTCGTTGGGTAGACAACTTTGGCTCAACAGATACCTTTGTAAAGGTAGTCCTGGAGAAAGAAGCAAAATCGATTGAGGCTGAGGAAGCTGCAAAAGCAGCCGAGGCGACGGGGGAATCAGACTCTCCTGCAGAGGCAACAGAAGCTGCTGAAAAGCCAACTGATGATGGGGTAAGAACTGCTGCACCAACTCGCTCATCTTAACGGGCATAGATAAAATAAGTTTTGCCTTCTGATTTTCATGAGAAGGTTGAAAGCTCTCCAGAGTTACAGAAGGAACGTAGATGTTTGAAGCTTCACAAAAATCCCGATCACTTGAAATCATTCTGAAGCTAAGCGCACTCATCTGCGGCGTACTTTTAATTGCTGCTTCTATCGTATCTGGAAATACTTTTTCCAGTGGATCTAGCCCAAGCCAATTTTTGCAAGATCAATTACAGCTCCTAGTCCAATTGAAATGGTTTATTGGGCTCTTATTCATTGTGTTTGGTGTTTTATATAGTCCGCAAAAAGCGCTCATCCAGTCGATGTATTCTGGCCCTAAAGATATTAGCCATGATGCCTACAAACTGTATTTAGTAAATAAATATGGGATTGAGAAAAATGCAGTTTTAGATCAACTAACCTGCGGTCAAAGATTGTTTCCGAGTGTGGCGGAAGCACTTCTTTTTGCTCACGAGCTAGAGTGCGTTAATGAACGCTCTGTTCGAAATCAACCCTCAGTCGCCATTCATGCGCCAGTGGATTCGCAGCCCAGCATCAGCTCTACGGATTCGATTAATACCAGCATTAACGACATAAGCCGAATTAGTTCTTTCTCTTCTCAGATAGTGACGCCTCCACTTGAGAAGCACCATCGCTTAATTTTTCTTCTCGGTTTGCCATTATTTACAGTTGTTTTGGGTGGCTTGTATTACGCAAATACTCATAGCGTGAAAGAGGAGGTCGTGGTGATTGTTGAATCCACCCCTTCATCCAATACCGATCAAGTAGTGACCAATAGCATCCCAACAAATCCTAGCCCCCCAGCCGAGCAAGCTGCTGAGATAGCTCCAAAATCTACTGTTACCCCGATTAACGAATTGTGGATCGGCACATGGAATGCGCTAGGTAATAAGCAAAAGTTGGCGATTACTGCCTCAAGCTTTAAATATGGCAATGATGACTTCACTTGGGCTGGTGTCCGACCCAAGGGGGTAATTCAGTGCTGTCCTGCTTTCTACGAGGGCTCGACTTCGAAGGCAGAACTATTGGCTCGCATTCAGGAGCCAGCAGCTAACACAGCTGTAAAGGGTGATCAGCAAAAAACCTTGGAGATGGTAAAAGCTCTGAGTGAGGGTAATTTTAAGAAAATTGTTTTGGCCGATCCTTTTTTGCGGAAGTATTTTTTCATCTACGATCAAAATACGATTTACCGCATTAATAGAGACTTGGGCGATAACGCTGAATTAGTGCTTGAGCCGTTTAGAAAGCAAGAATGAGTTCATCGTCTGACCTCAATGCTGTTCCTGTAGTTAAGCTGCAGCCTTTCGAGCAGTTGCGATTACTGAGAGAGCAAACTCACATCAAGACGATTACTAAAGAAATTGTAGGTCGTCAGTGCATTTTCTTTTACAGTAAAAATTGGATTTTTGACTATTCCCTTGATAGCACTGATAA
This sequence comes from Polynucleobacter sp. AP-Ainpum-60-G11, assembly GCF_018688375.1. Lineage (NCBI taxonomy): Bacteria > Pseudomonadati > Pseudomonadota > Betaproteobacteria > Burkholderiales > Burkholderiaceae > Polynucleobacter > Polynucleobacter sp. AP-Ainpum-60-G11. Next base: position 485,498 of record NZ_CP061318.1, read on the forward strand.
GCAATGGGATATCACCAAACAAGTGTATTTTCGTAATGTCAGAAAGCATAAGGCTTTGGCATTTGCCTTGCCGTACATTGTTATTCAGCTTGCGCTTGCTGACTCTACAAACTATTTAAGGGCGATAGTCACCTATGGTGAGGACATCACCAAAATGGTTGGCTCCATGGATCATTTCATCAAGCGAGAGCCGGGTATTCGAGCCTGGGTAGAGCAGCCAGACTTCAGCTGGCAACCATCTAGTATTGCTGAATTATCTAATCAAATACTTGAGGACAATAACCGGTTCGGTGACATTGAGTTTTATCAATACCATGAGCCATTCCACGCTAAGTTAAATGGGGCCTGGGAAGCGATTCAAGTTTGATTAATTAGACTTGTATTTGCATCCTTGAGCTTGGCGCAGCAACACTATCAGCGGTTCAGAGCTTAGTTATATCCACAGGGATACAGCTCAATCAGCTTTTTTAATAGTATTGGTTCGATTTCCAGAGATTGCCTCTCTGGCTTATTGGTAGTTGTATCTTTGATGCCCAGAGCGATGATTTCTTTGTAGTTCGCTGTGCTGAGCTTTAAAAAAGGTGGCAGGCAGAACAAAGGCGTACTTTTATTCGCTACTAATGCGCTATTTGCAGCATTAAGACCGCTGGCAAGCCCCAGAACATAAGAGTCCACTGTCTGAGTTTTAGATTTGGCCTCAAAGCTCGAAACAGTCATGCTGGAGTGGGCGCTCTGGGACGCTATTAGCATGAGTAGGCAGGGCAAAATTCGGATGATTTTCATGTGGATGAAATTGGCTAGTTTATATTTACTAAATGTAACAGAATCTTATATAAACTAAGGATAATTCTTGGCAAACCCTCTTAGGGTTATGCTCACTTTTGTAAGGTATCTATGGTTGATATTGATTGGGATTATTGGGTCTCTAGACCCTATGTTTATACATGGCAAGCTGCTGCCCTGATTCAGGGAATCAATCCTAAGAAAATAAAATTTCCTGTGAGGGATGCGGCTGGAGAGCTTCACTTCGAGCGAGCTAATTTTGGTGATGCCTATCCCGAATTTAAAGTAAAACTCGATCTCTTGACTGAGCATGCTTGGATTCAGAATTTTTCAGCTCAAAATACCCGGGTTGATTTCAAGCGCTTTCTGTATTGGGCGCATCATGTTCAGAAGTGGCCTATTCCTGCTGGACTCCTATCCTTTGCACAAGGTCTGACTTTAGATGCCTTGGCTGAGCCGGCAGATGAGGGTGATAGTGCGCTCAGAGATAGCGAGCGCAATTCGCTGCATTTAATTTGGGCTCTAAGAGAATTGCTTAAAGAGCATCGGTATGGAAAAACCGACCGAGAGTTAATCTATTTTTTGTCCAAGACTTACTCGAATCAGCCAGCTTTCAAACGCCTTGCTTTAGAGATGAAATTTGCTGAGGCGCAGGCTGCTATTGAAGCGTTGGAGACCTAATTGATTTTTGCAAAAGCATCAATCTTTTGAAAAATCTGTAATTGAATTTAAGTAAAACCATGGTTATCAATAAAAGTACTGTAAAGAAGCTCAATCTCCCGGCATACCTTTTCCATGCCATTCATACCTTTATTTTGAGAAATAAGGGTAGGACTTTTCGCCAAAAAGTATATTCACTTCTCAATCCAACACCTACCTCCGGTGAGCTACATCACATCATTGATCATGTGATTGTGTTATCTGTCTTGCTGTCGGTAGTTTCCATTATTTTAGAAACCGTCCCCTGGATACATGCGCCATTTCGTTGGGAATTCTATTCAATTGAGATTGTCACTGTCATCATTTTTTCTCTAGAGTACATTGGCCGAGTCTATTCTTGTTGTGAGCTAGAGAAGTATCAACGCCCTGTCGTGGGTAGATTGAAGTACATGTTTACGATTGGTGCCTTGATTGATTTGGTGGCGGTACTGCCTTTCTTCATTGGTCTGATATTCCATGAGGCCTTTGATTTACGCTTCCTGCGGGTGTTTAGGCTTTCACGACTCCTGAAGCTAACGCGCTACACCGGTACGCTCAATACGATGTACAAAGCGATTTATCGGGAGCGCCGCGTATTGTTTGCGGCAGCCTTCATGATGATTTTGCTAGTCATCTTGACGGCCAGCTTAGGTTTTGAGTTTGAGCATGCTGCTCAACCTGACAAGTTCGACACCATCCCCGATGCGATGTATTGGGCTGTAATTACTCTGGCAAGCGTAGGGTATGGAGACTTAACGCCCATTACCCCCATGGGCAAAGCAATGACTGTCGTCATTAGCCTCATTGGGATCGGAATCTTTGCTATTCCAGCCGGTTTAATGGCTTCAGCATTTACGGATCAACTCCGGATTGATCGCGAAGCATTTGAAAATGAATTTAGAGACGCCATCGCTAAGGGCAAATTGTCCCCAGGTGATCGCCTTGCATTAGAGGCTGAAGCAGAAAGATTGCATTTATCTTTAGAAGACGTAGATCGAATTACCGATAAGGTAAAAAGTGAGTTGATTAATGCAACTGGCGCTCTCCCTGATGATATGGATCCAGAGATTGTGTTGGAAAAATATCGGCAGCAGGTGAGTCACCTGAAGATATTTTCACTGAGCAAACAGTTTCAAGATATTGAGTTGATGCTGAATGATCCTAATCGCTCAACTGAGTTAGAGCGTCAGATTTGGATTTTGATAAAAAAATCTAATTAGATTGATTGACTCGTAAAAATTGATAGATGGCTTCGTCAACTGGGCTGGGTAAATCAGGTTGACCGGATGCCGTCAGCTCAATGCTGATTTTTCCTCTGAGGGTGATTAGGCCCTTCAGCGTTTCGCGCTTATGAAAATGATCGTGCTCTTGATCAATCTCTTGAATCAGAAATTGGTGCAGGAATGCATGATTGGAAAGATCAAGCTTGAGAGCAAATGCGAGTCGATCGATTTCTTGATTGAGTTGATGGACTACAGTTTCAAACTCATTATCCAGATAGGGCTTATCCATTTGACTCATGTAATTGAAGTAGTTAATTGAAACTATTAACTAGGATTTTCCTGATAGTTATATTGAAAAGAATCTAGGTTTTCATTATATCTAGAGCGCTTAAATGAACCCCGGATTTGGACATATTGACGACTTATTTGCCACTTATAATCCAAGGTAGCTGAAATGCGAGAATGCTCATAGAAGGCCTCTAGATAGGCCTTAGCTTCATATTATGGTTAGGTATAGATAGAAGAATGAATCACATGTTGAGTTTAAGTGGAAAAAAAGGCCTCATTCTTGGGGTGGCAAACGATCAGAGCATCGCTTGGGGTTGTGCACTCATGGCCAAGCAGATGGGTGCTGAAGTGATTGTTACCTGCCAAAATGAAAAGGCAAAGGGATATGTTGAGCCTGTCACCAATGCTGAGAACATTCAGTTAGAAGTTTGTAATGTTGAGGATCCGGGTGCATTAGAGGTTCTAGTTAATAGCGCTGTCAACAAGTTAGGTCATTTAGATTTTGTCATTCACTCTATTGCATGGGCGCCTTTAGAGGATCTTCATGGGCGTGTGATTGATAGTTCTAGTATTGGATTTTCTAGAGCCATGGAAGTTTCCTGCCACTCCTTTGCCACGCTTGCAAAGTTATGTGCTCCCCATATGCCTTCAGGCGGGACTCTATTAACGATGAGTTATTTGGGTGCTGATGAAGCAGTTCCCCATTACGGCCTCATGGGTCCAGTAAAGGCGGCACTAGAATCTTTAGTTCGATACATGGCTGTTGAATTGGGTGATAAAAAAATTCGAGTTCATGCAGTTTCTCCTGGCCCTATATTGACGCGCGCAGCTTCGGGCATCGATCACTTTGATGAGCTCTTGCGCACTGCAGCTAAAAAATCTCCACTAGGAAGACCGGTTCGCCTGGAAGAAATTGCTAGCTTATCCACATTTTTATGCTCAGATGGAGCATCCGGAATGACTGGTCAAACCATCTATGTGGATGGTGGTTGTCATGCTGTCGCTTAAAGGAAATGCAATGAATGCCGATACAGAAGAGAATGTGCTGATTGAGAACATTACGTATGACGAACTCAGCATTGGTCAAAGTGCGCGCTTATTACGTACTTTAACGCTTGAGGATATCCAGGCATTTGCCGCCGTCTCGGGCGATACAAATCCAGCGCATCTCGATCCTGAATACGCCAATGACACGATGTTTCATGGTGTTATTGCACACGGTATGTGGGGCGGGGCATTAATTTCTGCTTTACTTGGTACTAAGTTTCCCGGTCCCGGAACCATTTACTTGCAGCAGGATTTGCATTTTTCACGACCTGTTCGCATTGGCGATACCTTGGTTGTAGTCGCTACAGTGAGTTCTAAAGATGATGAGAAAAAACGTGTTGAGCTTGACTGCGTGGTGCACAACCAAAACGGTGAAAAAGTCTTGCATGGCACGGCTCGCATTATTGCTCCAACACAAAAGATATCCCGCCCTAGATTAAGTGCGCCTCATATTCAGGTGTTTGATCCTGAGGCTCGGTTTCATGCTTTATTAGAAAGGGCCCATCATCTTGAGCCAGTATTTTGTGCAGTAGTTCACCCATGCGACGCGGAGTCCTTGATGGGTGCTGTTGATTCCGCAGTAGCGGGACTTATCAAACCCATTTTGATTGGCCCAGCCAAGAAAATTCAAGCGATTGCGCTTGCTTCATCTATTGATATAGCTCCGTACGAGCTCATCGACGTTCCCCATAGTCATGCGGCTGCAGATAAAGCGGCCGAGTTAGCGGTGGATCATAAGGTTGAAATGATGATGAAGGGTAGCTTGCATACAGATGAGCTACTACATGCCATATTGGCTCGTCCTCAACTCAGAACGGGCAGAAGAATGTCGCACGTGTTTCGTTTTGACATTCCCATGTACAGCAAACCATTATTGGTGACTGATGCTGCGCTTAATATTCACCCGACGCTAATGGAAAAGGTCGACATCATTCAAAATGCAATTGACTTTAGCGTCATTATGGGTGTGCCAAATCCTAAAGTGGCAATCTTGTCTGCGGTGGAAACCGTGAATCCCGATATTCCTTCTACGATTGAGGCAGCAGCACTTTGTAAGATGGCTCAACGCGGGCAAATTAAGGGCGGCGTCTTGGATGGCCCATTAGCATTTGATAATGCAATCTCATTGCATGCAGCGCAAATTAAAGGAATCGATTCTCCTGTAGCAGGCGATGCCGATATTTTGAATGTGCCTGATTTAGAGTCTGGGAATATGCTGGCAAAACAGCTTGAGTATTTTGCTGGGGCCAGTGGAGCAGGTTTGGTCTTGGGTGCCCAAATTCCAGTGGCATTAACAAGCCGAGCTGATAGCCCAAGAACTAGGGTGGCATCTGCTTTGCTGGGTTTATTGGTGGCTCATGCTCATCGCCAAAAAGACTAATTACTTCTGAGTAATACAAGGCGCTGAAATGGCAATTCTTTCCGTAAATGCAGGCTCATCGACCTTAAAGTTTGCTGTTTACCCGGTTGAAGAGGGTGTCGTAAAGCCTTCGATCTTGGTGGGTAACTTTGAGGGTTTAGAACCTAATGGTTTGCCAATTCTGCATTATGGCTATGGTGGTGCATCTGAAACAATGCCATTAGTAACTTCGCTAGCAGATCCATTTTCATCCGCGTTGGAGCAATTAAAAGAGCTCATTATTTCTTTGCCTAAGATTCCAAAGATTAATGCTATTGCGCATCGTATCGTGCATGGCGGCTTGTTATATGCTGATAGTGTTATCGCTACCGATGCAATCCTCAACGATTTATCACAGTTGAACTCCCTTGCACCCTTACATCAACCTCACAATCTTGAAGGTGTCCGGGCATTTGCAAAGGCGTTCCCGGATATTCCACAAGTGCTGTGTTTTGATACTGCATTTCATCAGACAATTTCTGAGACGGCATCTGCCTTTGCACTGCCAAAAGAAATTACTGATCTAGGTGTTAAGCGGTATGGATTCCATGGGCTTTCATATCAATACATTATGGGATCCTTGTTGGATTGCTCTAGTCGTGCAAAAGGGAGGGTGCTCATGGCTCACCTCGGCAATGGAGCAAGCTTGTGCGCAGTCAAGGCTGGTAAAAGCATAGCAACTACTATGGGATTTTCTGCCCTGGATGGTTTGATGATGGGGACTAGGGCTGGCGCATTAGATGCCGGTGTGATTCTGTACCTCCTTGAGAAAGGCTATTCTCATGATCAGTTAGAGCGGTTGCTGTACAAGAAAAGTGGTTTACTTGGTGTGTCTGGCATCTCTGCTGATATGCGTAAGCTCAGAGCTAGTCCAGAGCCATCAGCGAAAACCGCAATTGAATTATTTACCTACCGAGTAGTGCGTGAAGCTGGTGCATTGATTGCTTGTCTCGAAGGCCTAGACGTCATCGGTTTTAGCGGTGGCATAGGAGAGCATGATGCACAGCTGCGCCAGGACATGATTGAAAAACTATCTTGGTTAGGCATCAGACTGGATCAAGAGCGCAATCAGAATGCAAGCAAAGATCAGATTGTCAGAATTAGTGCGGACGATAGCTCAGTTGAGGTTTGGGTTGTGCCTACTGATGAGGGCATGGTGGCAGCCCGAGACGCCCAAAAGCTGCTTGAAGCAGGCTCGCATTAACAGGTAATTGGGCGCCCCTTGGTGTGGAACTTTAGTTTCGTTGTTTTGGATATGCGGTCGATTTTGCAACATCGTCTGCGGTCCAAGTTTTACTGAGATCACCGGTGGGTCCAAAGACAACAAAGGAGTAGCAAACTCCGAGGATCAGGGCAGCCAATCCAAGCATCTTGAGAACTTTATAGTCACGCTCTTCCTTGATAACGTACTTTGGTGCAGGATGGCGCACTTCAAATACTTCAGGGAAAGCATCTTCAATGAGGTCTTTAGCGGATTTAATGTGACGATAGCGCTCATCTTCAGAAGCACCAGCTTCGATGACTTGGGCGGCTTTCAGGTAAAGTTCGCTAGCATTACTAAGAATTTTGGCCCTTTGAATACATTCTATATAGCGTTCTTTTTCAATTGGGGTCATAGTTTTATCCGATACCTATCTACTTAGAGTAATCTCATTTTACTTTTTCCTGAATTAAAAGTCACCACCAATTGAATGAGTTCCTAGCTCAGAATATGACCCCTATTCTCTACTCCTATCGAAGATGCCCTTATGCCATGAGGGCTCGTATGGCCTTGAAATATGCGGGTATTGAATACGAGCACAGAGAAATCGACTTAAGAAATAAGCCGCAATCCATGTTACTCTTATCTCCTAAAGGTACTGTTCCGGTCTTCATTGTTGATGGAATAGTCTTTGATCAGAGTCTGGATATTATGCGTTGGGCATTAGCAAAGTCAGATCCAGATGGCTTGGGAGCGGTTGACGAGGATGTCTCTCAAATATGGATTGAGAAAAATGATGGCCCATTTAAAAAGCTATTAGATCAGTACAAATATCCTAACCGATTCCCGGACCTAAACCCTGAGGATGTACTGAATGGTGCTATGGACCTCATGCTTAATCCAATGGAAAACGCCCTCAAATCGAATCAATATTTGCTAAGCAATCAAATGTCCTGGGTGGATGTGGCTATCTTTCCATTTATCAGGCAGTTCGCTGCAGTCAATCCCCCAAGTTTTGAAGAGTTGCCGTTTGAGGCACTCAAATTATGGTTAAAGCAGCACCTAGAGTCAGATTTATTTATCTCGGTAATGGATAAACATCCCACGTGGATTGATGCGTAGGAAGAGCTGAGAAACAGAAATGAAAAAGCCACCCGAAGGTGGCTTTTGGTATTACTGGTGGGTCGGGCGAGATTCGAACTCGCGACCAACGGATTAAAAGAAAAAATACACTAATTAAACCTTGTAAAATCAATAGTCAAATACAGGTGTGTATCAAAGTGTGTAGTAATTGTCCCTTACAGTTAGCCATTTTTTCTTCTACATACAAGTATTAGCTCATAGTTTTTGTCATAGTAATGAATTGGCTTTTTGTATTTGTCTCTGCCTACAACAATCTCCCATCCTTCTTTTTGCGCTATTGGTAGTCTGTAGATTCTTGGCAGCCCAAATTCGAATAGCTCTTCTGGATATTTCTCGTTATCTATGAAGCTATGGATATCTCCAATATCAATTGGCACCTTCTTGGGTATCAGTAGGTGATTAAAAATAGACTTAAAGATGGGAAACGGATTAATCATTTATTGGGCAAATAACTTATTGACACTAATTTAAGACTATTACAGTATTAAACATCATAAGTGATATTGGATGTCAACAATGCCAGCACCCACGATTCCGCGCACTCCCATACCTAAATTTACTAAAAAGGAATTAGATTTAGCAAATTTATGTGCCGTAGCAATATGGTATGGAATCAATTACGAGACAGGCTCCATACAAACTGTAAGTGACGCAAATTTAATGAGCAAATTTGCCCCGTACTTCTACGAATATCATCAAACCAAAAAGAAGCCTAACCCAGATATCTTCTTGGCTGATGTGCGAGAGCTAATCTTGGCTTGCGGAATAAAGATGCTGTTTAGGGGTATCTCTGGAATGGATTTTCGAAAAGGAATCAATGCGATTTACTCTGATGTTTATCCAATATTTCTAAAAGCGCAAAAGAATCCAACGCGAGTAAGCTCTTACAAAGATGCTGTTAAATGTTTGGAAGCCTTAAGCAAAGGGTTTGTGGTGAATCCAAAAGACAATAGGCTGAGCTTGGCATCACGCATCCTTTTCTTTTTGGCGCCAAATCTACAAACTTTCAATATGAATAACAGCATTGCTAAGTCTTATGGTCTACAGTCTCGTCCTCATCATCACTATGCTGGATACTTTGAGTTGCTCGCAAAAGGACTAATTACCAATCAAACGGCTTTAAGCAAATACAAAATCCCTCCAATGCGTGACGAATTAGATTACAAAACTTGGTATGAGGCGAGTAGAACTGATTGGTGGAGACGAAGGGTGTTGGATTTAGCTGTTATGTTTAGAGCTTCGCCATCAATTGTGCCTAACCCTAATCTAAAGCACTTAATTCAACAGGTGCGTAAGGTTGATGAAGAGAAGGCTAATGCTGTTTAAGCAAGCTCTACAGCACTTCGCAACATATTGTCATTGATGTCTATGTAAGCCTGCGTAGTGCTAATACTGCGATGTCCAGCCAAGCTCATTAGCACTCGTACGCTAACGCCTTTGCTGGCAAGGTTGGTAATAAAGCTACGGCGACCTGAATGCGAACTCGCGCCATCAATACCAGCACGTTTGTAAAGGAAGTGGAAGTGTTGGGTTAGTGTATTGGCATTAAAGCCATCGCTATCCTTTTTTTGACTGAAGAAGAACTTCATTGTCTTATCTACGGGGCAGTAGAAGCGTATGTACTTGTCCAGTTCCTTACGCAATCTCTCATTTACAAATACAACTCGCGCAAATTGACCCTTAGTCATTGCTGGCGTTAGTCGTATTTCGTTGCGTACATTGCCTTCGCCATCTACTACATCATTAAATCTAAGTGACGCAACTTCGCCAACACGCATACCTGACAAAAAGGTGGTCATTAGTAAAGCTCTATTGCGTGCGGCGTGCTTTCGTGTAGATATGTAATCTAATACCTTGCGCAGTTCTTGTTCGTTTAGTGTTTTTGCTTGTTTAGCCATAGCGTATTTCCCATCTAAATAAAGTTTTGCTATGTCTAAATTGTGTTTTCTTATGTCTAAAATTCCTACCGTTTTCTCGTCTGTAAGCGCCAAATTATTTTCCTTAATGATTTCAACTGGTTATGCTTCCTGTACAGCAAATACATAACTAATGTTTTCGTTGTTTCCTTATGTGTAGCTATTTAGCGACGGCTTTAAGAATGCTGGATTTAGGCAAATGTAATATTTCTGTCATTTATTTCGATTATCATAGAAATATGAAAAATAACGATGCTATTAAGGCTTTTTTGGCATTAGGGCAGGAATCGCGCCTCAATGTGTTCCGTCTCATTGTTCAAAAAGGGGATGTGGGCTTAACTCCAACTCAAATTATTGAGAAGTTAGGTATTGCCAATGCGACTTTGAGCTTTCACTTAAAGGAATTGGTCAATGCTGATTTATTGGTTGTGGAGAGACAAAGTAGGAATCTAATTTATCGCCCTAATACGGATTTGGTAAATGCGCTAAGTGACTTCCTATTGGATAACTGCTGCGGTGGCAAATCATGCCAAGTGACAAAGAAAAAGAAAGTGAGCTGTAAATGAAAAGATTACATGTCCATGTTGGCGTTGCTGACATTCAATCATCCATCCCTTTCTACGCCAAGATGTTTGGTTGTGAACCAACAGTGGTAAAGAGTGACTATGCTAAATGGCAATTAGAAGACCCTAAAGTCAATTTTGCTATTTCTGCTCGTGGAGCGCCTGTTGGCTTAAATCACTTAGGCATACAGGTGGATAACGATGCTGAGTTGGGTGAGATGAAATCTCGCTTGGACACCATAGAAGGCGATGTGCTAGAGCAGGTAGGAACTGCTTGCTGTTATGCGCGGTCTGACAAGTATTGGATAAATGACCCAGCAAATATCCCGTGGGAAACTTTTCATACGCTTGACTCAATTCCTGTATTCAATGACGAACAGACGGCTGGTTGTTGCGTTCCAGAGCCTGTAGCCAATAAAGAAGCTCAAAGCGGTTGCTGTGTTCCATCAAGCAACCCATTTAAAAAATCTTGCTGTTAAGGAAAGTTTATGAAGCAATACAACATTCTCTTTTTGTGTACCCATAACTCTGCTCGCTCTGTACTTGGTGAAGCCTTGGCATCTACGCACCCCAGCGGCTTATTCGTAGGCTATTCAGCAGGCTCTACTCCTGGAACATCTGTAAACCCAATTGCCAGAGAAATTGCGATAGAGCTTGGCTATGACGAGAGTAAGTTGCGCTCTAAGTCTTGGGACGAGTATGGCTCACCTGATGCTCCTAAGATGGATTTCATCGTGACTGTATGTGATAACGCCGCAGGAGAACAGTGCCCATATTGGCATGGCAATCCAGCTACAGCGCATTGGGGCTTTCCTGACCCATCGCAAGTACAGGGAACTGATTTAGAGAAGCGCAGAGCATTTAACGAAGTTAAGAATGGTCTTAAGCGTCGCTTAGATATTTTGGCTTCGATGCCCTTGGATAAATTAGACTCACTTAGCTTAAAAGAAATTCATACAAAATCATGAGTCAAATTACGCAAAAACTATCGTTTTTGGATAGATACCTTACTGTTTGGATTTTTGCCGCAATGGCATTTGGTATTGGCTTGGGATATTTCATTCCCAGCATTGAGGGATTTATCAACTCATTCCAGTCTGGTGCTACCAATATTCCTATTGCGATTGGCTTGATACTGATGATGTATCCGCCGTTTGCCAAAGTAAAGTACGAAGAATTACCAGATGTTTTTAGAGATAAAAGAATATTTGGAATTGCGTTTTTACTTAACTGGATTGTTGCGCCAACATTGATGTTTTTGTTGGCAATCACTTTTGTACCCAATCAACCTGAATACATGGCAGGACTTATTCTGATTGGAATTGCGCCTTGTATTGCGATGGTTATCGTCTGGAATGATATTGCTAAGGGTTCAACAGAATATGCCGCAGGTTTAGTCGCATTTAATGCTGTATTTCAAGTTCTGTTCTTTAGTGTTTATGCCTACTTTTTCCTAACAGTACTGCCTCCTTATTTTGGCTTTACTGGTTCAGTAGTCAATATTACTATTGGTGAGATTGCTAAGACTGTAGCCATCTACCTTGGCGTTCCTTGCGTAGCAGGCTTTCTAACTCGCTTTGTAATGCTTAAGTTGGTAAGTAAAGACTGGTATCAAAATGTCTTTATCCCAAAAATTGGGAAGATTACTTTGATAGCATTACTCTTTACCATTGTGGTGATGTTTAGCTTAAAAGGTAAGCTAATCCTACAGTTGCCAATGGATGTCGTGACTATTGCGATACCTTTGTTGATATTCTTCTTGGTAATGTTTTTGTTGACCTTCTTTATCACCGTCAAGATGGGCATTGACTACAAGCGTTGCTGTACGCTGTCCTTTACAGCTTCCAGCAATAACTTTGAGTTGGCTATTGCTGTAGCTATTGCGGTATTTGGTATCAACTCAGGCGCCGCATTTGCCGCAGTTATTGGTCCGTTAGTCGAGGTGCCAATTATGGTTGGACTGGTATCAGTAGCTCTTTGGATTAAACATAGATTAGAGCCTTAAGTCACCAAAGCATCAGCTTGCTAAGTTGATTTAAGGCTTAGTAGTTATTTGTGTATCTAATAACTACATCTAAGTTGTTAAACATTGCCTTTACAGCTTGTTCTGCTTGATAAGCACTGTTTGTGTTTATCTCCACTACTCCTTCGCTTGCTACCATACAGCTATTCTTCTCGTATGCTGTGTAAGTCACTTTGTAAGTATTCATTTGGTTTCTTTAAGTTATGTTTGTTTAGACAAAGCTACGCTAATTAAAGACTCTTTCAGCTTTAATCGTCAACCAGCAAAAGACAACTTAAGTCAGTAATGCTGTATTACGCTAAATCCCATAAGACAGAGTCCGTGCTTTTTTGAGTAATGGTCTTAACCGCATACTCAGCCCAACCGCTATCGCATATTTCCACTTGGTATTCTTTGTTTATCTCAGCCACTTTATTTTTTGCTTTAATAATTAGCGCCTCTATTTCATTTAATTTAATGTGTGCTGGTAACTCACCAATCACCATATGTAAATGTAAGTTCATACCTCCAGCACCACCTTCAACAGATGGCAAAAATCTAAGCGACTTATTAAACCTTTTCGCAGCATTTCCATAAACTGCTTGATTTAACTTTTTCTTAAATCTCTCAGCTATCCATTTACAGTCATCCTTGTCTAATCTCTTGTAGTAAGTCCCTTTATCTGTCACCACCTCAAATGACTGCTTTAAGCTCAATGTCACTGCCACCGTGCCCTTAAACATATGAGCAGCAAACACTCTGCCTGCTGTAGGTAGATGATTTTTTGGCTGTTCCAAATAAGCTGTTTTTTGACGGATTTGCGCTAAGTTCATACCTGTATTTATGTAATACCTAATAAATCAGTAAATTTATGCGAATTTATTAGATTTATTAAATAAAATCAGATACTTACGACTGCCTATTTTTTGGGCAATTTAAGCTATTTTTTGCTAAGTTGCGCTACAGCTATGTAATGCCCTGTTTTGCGTGCTTGTAGCGTGTTTTTGAGTGCTTTTTGACGGCGCTTTGACAGGAACACTATGCGCAGTGACGAGAGAAGAAGGTTTTGACGCAATTAGCACCTACTAATACCTAATATTAAATTTTGTATGTGCGATAAAAATAGATTTACTTGGGAAGGTGTAAGTAAATTCAGGTTGCTCAATTTGCGAATCAGGCAATAACTTAAGTCTGCTTATTACTTAAAAGGAGAATTAAATGAGCGCATTAAACAATCTTAAGTTAGTTGTCAGTAAAAAATACACTACAGTATCGCCAGTTGTTCAGCGTAGAAATAAACTCGCAAACAAAATTCATCAGCAATTAGAGTTGTGCGAAGCAAAAAAGCAAGGTCAAATTTATGCGCCTAAAAAATTAAAGACCTTTACAAATAAGCAAACAGGCGAGCGTATGACTGTAGAAGTTGCGAAGCGAGTAAAAGAATGGTTCTGGGTAAATGATGCTGGAAAAATCAATTTAGCAATTAAATATGGGGCTAAAACTCTGCCATTAAATAAAAAAGGGGCTAATGCTATTGAGCTTGCTACAGGTGATGAGCTAATAAATACACTTAAGTCAATTAAGGTTGCTGTATTAAACGGCGAATTAGATGATGCTATTACAGAAGCAAGCAATGCTACCAAGGCTGCTTTTGTGAAATAACTAAAAATTACTGCGCGGAAAGAAAAGGGGTATGTTGATAAAAGAGGTTGAGGTAAAAAACATACCCCCCGTACCCCCTGAAAATGCTCGTTTAGATGCCTTAAAGCGACAAAAAGATAATCTAAATAAAACGATTAAGGCTACTAAGGCAAGAGAAAAGATTACGCAAGGGCAACAGCAGTTGAGCAAAGCTCTCCAGTCTTAGCCTGTTTCCTTTTTCTTTGTAGGTTGTTTGTAGCTGTAGCGTTTTTTGACTTCCTTATCAAGCTCCATATCTATTAGCTGTCTGCTCTCATCGCCTCGCAATTGATGGACTGCTTTAACGGAATCAAGATGGCTGTAATGCTTTTCAATCATTGTTGTGCTTGTACCCATCTGCTTGGCTAACGTATGGATAGGAACGTTGTCATTAGTAAGCGCAAGGGTGGCATAGGTATGGCGCAGGCTGTACAGCACTCGTTTCTTGTTGCTTACAGGGTCAGTTTGTAGATTGTGTTCTTTAAGGTAAGTGTCAAATAACTTAGAGAAGCTGGTAGGGCGCGCTAACTTGGCTTTGCGATTAGACTTTTGTTGCCTATCACTTACAAACTCTTTGTAAGTGAATATGTAGTCCTTACATTGCTCCTTAAGTAGTTTACTTAATGCTTTTCCGTAATTTCGTTGCGCTATGTCTTCTAGTGCCTTAACGGTTGGTAATCTGCCTATCGCTAAGCGTGAGCCTGTTTTCCCAGATTGGATATTTATTACGGCGGTCCTGTTTAGGTTAAGGATGGTGATTTCTTCGCCAGTATCGTTGTATTCGTTAGGTGGCTCAATGACGCCAGTCTTTTTGACTGATGGATATTTTTTGATTTCTATTTGCGTCCAGCGTAAGTCCAATAACTCCTTGCCAGGGCGTGCGCCTGTGTCCAGTAGCACCATTACATAGTCCTTAAGCAATTTCCTTAAGTCCTTGCTATCTGCTTTGCCAGCCTCTATCCATTCATCAAAGTTGCTCTTGAGTGCGCGAGTCTCATCTAAGCCAAACTCAATACGCCTCTCACTTGCCTTGCCTTTAGCTATCAGCTTTGGTCTATTCAATTCAACCATAAAGCCTTTGTAAACAGCTTCGTCAAATATCAGCTTGAGTGCGGCATTGTGAGTTAGTTGCGTGCTACGAGTGGGCGCTTTGCCCATACGCTTAGTTCGTCTTCTATCTAACTCTTCCAACGCTTCGTATGTAATGTTGTTTACAGCGTACTTGCCCAGTACTGGAATTAAGTAGGTATCTATTGCTGTTATGTAGTCTTTGTAGATAGGCTTTGCTTTGCCTGTCTTCATCTCATCCTTAAGTTTGCGTACGACGGCATTCGCAATATCCTTAAAGCGTCTTGTGATTGGTGCTGTGTTTAGTTTCTTGCGAACATTGGCTTCAACTAAGATGTCGTGCGCCTTCGCCTTTGCTGTTTCTAAGTCACGCTCACCTGTACTTGTCCTTTGCCAGCGCCCATCTACATTAAAACGGCATTGCCAGATAGCACTACGCTCACGCCTGTAAACGACCAGTTGTCTTGGGACGAGGGTATGTGTGGTGGGCTTCTGCGTGGTCATTTATCGCTCGCTAAGCCTTTAGCTTACAGGGGCGAGCAAAAATGGGCAATAGGTGTGTAAGCGGTGTGTAGCAAAAAGAAAAGCGCACTATTGTGCGCTTGTCCATACAGCTTGGTGGGTCGGGCGAGATTCGAACTCGCGACCAACGGATTAAAAGTCCGCTGCTCTACCGACTGAGCTACCGACCCAGTAAGACAGAAATTATAGCAAGAACTTGGTTTGTCTCCCTCGGTTTGCTGGGTTTTGCCTCTACGCCTTGTAGTTACAAGAGTGCTACGCGTTTGCCCTTCTGGCAACCGGTGGATTTTTTGAGAAATAATCCTTAATTCCTCTCAAAATCGCCTCCGCAATGCGATCCTGGTAGGCATCATCATTGAGACGAGCTTCTTCCTGTGGATTGCTGATAAAGGCGGTTTCTACCAAGATGGATGGAATATCTGGTGCCCTGAGAACGGCAAAACTAGCTTGCTCAACTTTGGCTTTATGTAGGGGTGCAAACCCGCTAATTTGCTTCAGTATCGACGTACCCACTTGAAGCGAGTCTTTGATCTGGGCGGTGGTCGACATATCTAGCAATAAATTAGCAAGCTGTTTGTCTTGCGTCTTGATATTGATGCCGCCGATAAGATCGGAAGCATTTTCTTTATTAGCCATCCAGCGTGCTGTAGTACTGCTGGCGCCCATTTGGGATAAGGCAAAAACTGATGCGCCTTTTGCTCTTGGTTCGATAAATGCATCCGCATGAATGGAGACAAATAAATCTGCCTCCACGCGCCGTGCTTTTTGTACTCGCGTATGCAGTGGAACGAAGTAGTCGCCATCTCGAGTCAAAAATGGACGCATATAAGGATCGTTCTCAATCTTGTCACGTAAGCGTTTAGCGATAGAGAGAACAACGTGTTTCTCCTTGGATCCCATGGCGCCAATGGCACCTGGATCTTCGCCACCGTGCCCTGCATCGATTGCGATGGTAATGAGGCGCTTGTGTTTTGCTGGGGTAGTAGACTGCTTTACATCTGGAATCGCTTGGGCTACTGGCGCCCTCGGAGCATCTTTCTCTTTCTTGCTTGCAAACTGTGCAATCAAATCGATTTCTTCATTCGATTTTTCTAACGCGCTTTCTTTGCGAGCGCTGCTTTTCACTAACTCCATCAAGGGGTCTGGTGGTGTTGATGGATAGAGATCGAGCACCATGCGGTATTGGTATTCGGCAATTGGATCTAGCGTGAAAAGCTGGGGTTTAACGGGCTCCTTCAGGTCGAAGACCAAGCGCACCATACCAGGTTGAAATTGCCCCACGCGGATTTGTGAAATGTAGGGATCATTGGGTTTGACTTTAGCAACCAAGTCCTTCAGAGTGGAATTCAATTCCATGCCTTGAACGTCGACTACCAAGCGATCGGGATTGGTGAGTAATTGTTGCGTAATTGGCAATGCTTTATCGGACTCGAGGGTGATGCGTGTGTAATCTTCTGCAGGCCATATACGCACGCCTAAGATCTTGGCGCCCCAAGCAATCTCGGCCTCGCTGAAGAAGAGGATAAAACCCAACATCTTTGCGGAGGTTTTGAGGTGCGTTCTTCTGGAGGGGTTGATGGGCAAATTACTCATTCCTATTGCGCATGCATTTTTTCTAGAACAGATATTCCCTGGCTGGAATTCGCTTGGAGACTAATATCTCTGGAGTGTTCATCGCCACCAGCCATGAGATGAATTGCTACATCAAAAGCGGGTAGGGTGCCCTCTGCTTTTTCTGGCCACTCTACTAAGCAAAATCCAGGCTCATCAAAGTGTTCTGCAAAACCTGCCTCTTGCCACTCGAGAGGATCTCTCATGCGATAGAGATCAAAGTGATGGGCTGTAATGCTTGCAGCATTAGATTGATTGCCATCCTTAATGTGAATAGGGTAGGGCTCGCATAGGGTGTAGGTGGGGCTTTTCACTCGACCTTCATATCCTAGGGCTTGTATCAGGTGACGTGCAAAGGCAGTCTTACCAGCCCCAAGGTCACCCTCTAGGGAGATATTGAGGTGAGTAGATGGATTTGCTTGAAAAAGATGACTGAGGCTGAGGGCAAGTTTTTGCGCCAAAGCGGCTGTATCTGCTTCTTGCCTACAATGTTGTGTAAATGAATTCTGAGCCATTTGCCTAGTTTATTCAATTATTAAGCGACATACTGTATTCCTAATGACTTCTTTCCAAATGCCGAACTCTGCTGACCAGATCAATCTTCGCGAATGGCTGGATGAGCAGTCTCGTCAATTGGGCTTCGATGGTTTGCGCATTACGGATACCCATTTAGGCGATGCTAGTGAGCGTCTAAATCAGTGGTTGGCAGAGGGTCGGCATGGCCAAATGGAGTACATGGCTAGGCATGCTCAATTGCGCTCGGATCCCGGCTTGCTAGTTCCGGGAACTGTCAGGGTAATTTGTGTGACCATGAATTACCTCTCCCCTGTAATTGATTTTGATCAGGAGTGGCAACGATTAGCAGAGCCAACTCATGCAGTGGTATCCATGTATGCCCGTGGGCGTGATTATCACAAGGTCATGCGCAATCGTTTGCAAGAGTTTGCGCTACTGATTGAAAAGCAAATTGGATCATTTGGTTATCGCGTCTTTACAGATTCAGCGCCATTGATGGAGGTCGAGTTAGCTCGTAAGGCAGGCTTAGGCTGGCGAGGTAAACATACATTGCTACTCAATCGTGAATCGGGATCAACTTTCTTTTTGGGTGAAATCCTGGTTGATGTCCCACTGCCAATTGACCAAGAAGAAGAGTCGCATTGTGGTACTTGTCAATCTTGTATTGACATATGTCCAACCCAAGCCATTACGGCGCCATACCAATTGGATGCACGACGTTGTATTTCTTATTTGACGATTGAAAACCCAGATGCTATTCCAGTGGAGTTTCGAAGGGCGATCGGCAACCGCGTCTACGGCTGCGATGACTGCCAACTTATTTGCCCATGGAATAAATTTGCACAACGAACTGCCTTGCCAGATTTTGCTGAGCGTCATGGCCTGGGCAGAGCTAGCCTTTTGCAGCTTTGGTCTTGGACTGAGGATGAATTTGAGAAACGCCATGAGGGCAGTGCCATTCGCCGTATTGGCTATCAGCGCTGGCGCAGAAATTTGGCAGTAGCGATGGGTAACGCCCTAGCTGATGAGGCCGTCTCTGAGGTGGATAAAGACGAACTGCGAGAGGTTTTACGTAATGCCTTACCTACATCCGATGAGATGGTGGTAGAGCATATTGAATGGGCGCTAGACTCCTAAGTCTACTTTGCAAATCTTCCACTTATCTCACTTACAATCGTTGAATGTCACCAGCCAATCAACCCTATATTGACCCTAGCGAAATCGCGCTAGAGGGTTCGGCAGCTCAGCGCTTTAAGAGTCGTAGTGATGCTTTCTGGACTGGCATTCGGGATGCCGCAGGGGCTCCCGCGATGGTCTTATTTGCAGGCATGGTTGGTTTTGGGGCGATGGGTAAAACCAATGGCATGGATGTCTGGTTTACAGGCGCCACGAGTTTCCTGATGTTTGCTTTGCCTGGCCAAGTTGTTTTGCTCGAAATGGCAATCACAGGATCTTCTGTCCTTGCCATAGCGTTAGCAGTGACCTTAACTTCCACCCGTTTTATCACTATGACGGTGACACTCTTTCCGCAGTTCCATGAAAAAGATCGCAATCATAGTCTCTATGCTTCGGTCCATTTATTGGCAATGACGGCGTGGGCGATTTCAATGCGGGAGTTTCAGACTATTGAAGCAAAGCATCGCTTGAGTTATTTCATGGGCCTTGGTTTACTCTGCTGGCTGATTTCAGTGCCTGGCACTATTTTGGGATACTTCTTGGCGGGCATGGTGCCGCCAGCAATTACGCTTGGTCTCGTTTTTATTAATCCCTTATTCTTTTTGCTGACGTTTACTGAGGTAAAAGTTTGGATTAATCGTATTGCGATTGGTTTGGGATTTGTACTAGGACCTTTTTTCTTTATCTTAGACCGAGATACGAGCTTGCTCACCACCGGATTAGTGGCGGGAACGGCTGCCTACCTGTTTGATCGAAAAGTATTACGTAAGAAGGCGGGGGTAATCGGTTAATGAATACCGCTCTTCAAGGCTGGGGTTTGTGGATTGCCTTGGCCGGCGCTACGCTTGGGACATACTTTTGCCGCGCAATTGGTGTGTTACTCGCCAAAAAAATTAACCAAGAGAGTGAAATCTTCCGCTGGCTTGCAGCTGTAACCTATGCAATGGTCGCAGCTCTCGTGGTCAGAATGGTTTTGATGCCGATTGGTCTCTTAGCTACTGTTCCTGTATGGATTCGAATTCTGATTTGTGTTCTTAGTCTTGGCGTGATGGTTTCTAAACCAACACGCCGTCTCGTTCCAGCCTTATTGACTGGAACGCTCTTGATGCTTGCTTACGGCGTAATGCGCTAAGTCAATTAGTCCACTAACTTGGTAAATGGATTTAGAGATGGGCAGCCAAAATTTTGGCAATGTGGACTGCATCTCTTTTCGTGCCATCGGCAATCTGATGGCGGCAACTAGTCCCATCTGCAACTACCCAGCTATCAGGCGCTTTACGTATCGCAGGTAAGAGACTGACTTCTGCCATCTGCTTTGATACTTCGATATGCTCAGCTTCATAACCAAAGCTGCCCGCCATACCGCAACAAGATGACTCAATAAGTTTAGGCTCTGCATTAGGAATTAACTTCAGCAGCTCCATTGCTGGTGTAACAGCAGCAAATGATTTTTGATGGCAATGGCCATGAAATAGCACTGGGCGCGAGGCTGGTTTTAATTGAAGCTGGAGTTTTCCACCTTTCGCCTCGCTAGCCAGGAACTCTTCTAATAGTTGCACGTGCTTGCTTACAGTCACCGCACGCTCACCAAAGCCCATGACCAAAGCTTCATCCTTTAGTGTGAAAAGACACGAAGGCTCGAGACCAATGATGGGGATGCCTTTTTCGGCAAATGGTGCAAGATGGTTCACTAACTCATCTAAGCTGGCATTAGCCTTATCCACCATACCAGCGGCTAAATAGGTGCGACCACAACAAAATTCCTTGGAGCAAGTATTGGGCGTCGAGTCTGATTTTGCTTTTTCCTTGTTTAAGCTCTTCTGTGGAATATGAACGCGATAGCCGGCAGCTTTCAGAACCGCTAGAGCTGCTTGCAGGTTTTCATCTTCAAAGTAGGCATTAAAGGTGTCGGCTAAGAGTACAACGCCCTTATTATCATTTACGCCTGATGTACTGAGTTCTGTGGGTGTAAATTGATGGGGTGCAATTGCGGTCTTGTCACTCCAGAATGTTTTCGCTTTCCAGGTCGGCAGACTTCTTTGCGCAGAAATTCCCATTAGCCATTCTTGTAATTTGGCAATCGGGGCAATGTGGTTACGAAGATTAAGTAGTGCAGGCAAACCCGGAATACTGCTGATGATGGGTGCATATTTCGGTAGATAGGCAACAGCCAGATCGCGTAGCGTATGACCAGTTCGCTTCTTATAGGCCGACAAAAACTCAATCTTCATCTTCGCCATATCAACGCCAGTAGGGCATTCTCTGCGGCAGGCCTTGCAGCTGACGCAGAGCTCCATCACTTCTTTAATAGCGTCGCTACCGAGGGGTGAGCTTTCATCTTTGATATCCAGTTGATTAGACAGTGCAAGACGTAGGGTATTAGCGCGACCACGGGTGAGATGCTTTTCATCACGAGTGACGCGATAGCTTGGACACATCACTTCCGCATCAAACTTGCGACAGTGACCATTGTTGTTGCACATCTCCACTGCTTTAGCTAAGCCCAATGCAGGGTCGCCGCCAGTACCGGGTGCACTGGTCTCTTCAGTGACGGGATTGTTTTGTACGTTCCAAGCTGACCAGTCTAAAGCCGGCTGTAGCGGGATGACCTTATAGCTTGGCGGAAAGCGGAAATTACTTGCATCATCCATCTTGGGTGGATCAATAATCTTGCCGGGATTAAATAAGCCATTTGGATCAAACGCGTGTTTAATTTCTGCAAGTGCCTCAGTAATCTTCGGGCCAAATTGCCAGGAGATCCATTCGCCGCGGCAGAGCCCATCACCGTGTTCGCCACTGTAGGCGCCTTTATATTTGCGCACCAATGCAGACGCCTCTTCAGCAACCGCACGCATTTTTTGTGCGCCATCACGACGCATGTCTAGGATAGGTCGTACATGGAGGGTGCCTACTGAAGCGTGTGCATACCAAGTGCCGCGTGAACCGTATTTAGAAAACACATCAGTGAGTGCCTGGGTATATTCAGCAAGACTTTCTAGGGGGACAGCACAATCCTCAATAAAGCTGACTGGCTTACCGTCGCCCTTGAGGCTCATCATGATATTGAGACCAGCCTTACGTACTTCCCATAGGTTCTTTTGCAAACTAGCATCAGGCATAGCTACTACTGATCCTGCTAGACCTAGGTCACCCATCAAGCTCTGTAGAGATGTTAATTTCTCGAGCAAGGGTGCATGCGCTTCGCCAGAGAACTCCACCAATAGGATTGCTTCAGGAGTTGGGCCGCTAGCATCAATGAGGGCGGTCTCAATGGTTTTCTTAAAGCTTGGGTTGTGGCGGGCTAAGTCAATCATGGTGCGATCGACTAATTCAACTGCAGTGGGTCCAAGTTTGACAATATGCTGCGCACTATCCATCGCCTTGAAAAAGCTTGCAAAGTTCACGACGCCAAGCACTTTGTGTTGTGGCAAGGGCGCTAACTTTAGTTCAAGTGATTTGAAATAAGCCAATGTACCTTCGCTACCAACTAGTAGGTGGGCTAAATTGACGCTACCGTCTTGGGTATATGGGAGTTCGCTTTGTGGATGAAAAATATCCAGGTTGTATCCAGCTACACGACGCAACACTTTAGGAAAATGGGCTTCGATTTCTGGTTGGAGTGTATTAGCAAGGCCTTTTACAAAATCACCCAATTGTTTTGCAGCGCCAGAGCTATTCGCGTAATTTCCAAAGCTAGCCACTTTCCCGTTTGCTAGCCAAGCATCAATACCTAAAACATTGTGCACCATATTTCCATAGGCAATGGAGCGGCTACCACAAGAGTTATTGCCGGCCATGCCACCAATCGTGGCTTGACCAGCAGTGGAGACGTCTACCGGATACCAGAGGCCATGGGGTTTGAGTGCGGCATTGAGGTGATCCAACACGATGCCGGGCTCAACCACTGCAGTTGCTTTTTCTGGATCGGCATGTAAGAGCTTGCGAAAGTACTTCGTGTTGTCGATTACGAGTGCCGTACCGGTAGTCTGGCCACACTGACTGGTGCCACCTCCGCGTGGCAGCACCGGAACTCGCAGATCAGCTGCAATCTGAATAGCTGTTGCAATATCCTCAGCTGTTTTCGGCACAAAGACGGCAACCGGCATAGCTTGATAAATTGAGGCATCGGTTGCATAACGTCCGCGACTAGCCATGTCGGTCATGACCTCACCAGAGGTTTCTTGTCTGAGGCGCTTGGCTAACTCTGCCTTGTTGGCAACGAATTCTGGAAGTGGTAAATCGAGTGGCTTGTTCATGCTGCAACTTTCTCTTTGGATTCTGAGTCAACTAATTGAATAACAACATCGCGTTTGTTCATGACGTGTTGCATCATGACTTTGCGCATGCGCACACTATTGCGAGCCTTTAATGCATCTAACATTTCTTGATGTTCGCCGACGGCCTTTTCCCATTTCACGCCATCTTGATTCGAGCGAAAGCGCAGTGCCTCAATCCGAGCATTGACCTGAGTAAAGAGCTGACTTAAGACGGGATTGTTCGCCGCTTGATTAATGGCTTGGTGAATCTTGAGATTCAGTCGGTAGTAGCTCGAGAGATCTCTGCGAGCATACGAAGCCATCATTTCATATTGGAGCGCTTCAAGCTCAATGAGTGCTTGATCGCTAATATTTTGTGCTGCCAGTTCTCCAGAGTAGCCCTCTAGATTCGCGATCACATCAAAGGTATGCAGGATGTCTTCTCGAGTGAGTTGGATTGCAATCGCTCCGCGGTTTGCGATTAGCTCAACTAAACCATCAGCCGCTAAGCGTCGAATCGCCTCGCGAATAGGGGTGCGTGACACATTGAGCTGCTCCGCCAGTTCTCGTTCATTGAGTTTGCTTCCCGGCGTAATGACGCCTTCTACCAATAAAGCTCTCAGCTTTAAGAAGGTGGCTTCATGCAGGTTTTGCGAATTTGCTGGCGTCGTGAGCATCATTTGAAATGCCTTAATTTTGTATACATATTTACTATAACCTATCAATAGCTCTAAATAACGCTATAAAACGCTTATTTTTTACTTATTTGATAAATATTTTGCATACAAAATTGTAAATTAGCAAAAAGTGCCTTACACTGGCCTGCAAGATTAACTACAAAAACCAAGCGAGACTCAGCATGCTAAAACTAGATAACCACCTCTCAGGGCGTCATTTCTTACACATCCCCGGCCCAAGCCCAGTGCCTTCACGCATTCTGCGGGCAATCAGCTATCAAACCATTGATCACCGTGGACCTGAATTTGGTCAGTTTGGCCTCAAGGTTTTGGATGGCATTAAAAAGATCTTTAAAACTGAGCAACCAGTCATTGTTTACTCAGCCTCTGGAACCGGTTCCTGGGAAGGTGCCTTAGTGAATGTGCTAAATCCTGGCGACAAGGTGCTCTTTTATGAAACCGGTCAATTTGCTAATTTATGGCGTGCCCTAGGTAAGCGCCTAGGTCTAGATGTTGAGGTGGTGACTAAGCCTGGTCAAGATACTTGGCGTTGGGGTGTTGATGCCTCAGTCATCGAAGAGCGTTTACGCAAAGACACTGGACACGAAATCAAGGCGGTCTGCGTGGTTCATAACGAAACCTCCACTGGCGTTACCTCCAATATTGCAGCAGTTCGCAAGGCGATCGATTCTCTCAAGCACCCGGCTCTGCTGTTGGTGGATACAGTTTCTGGCTTGGGTTCTGCAGATTATGAGCATGACAAATGGGGTGCTGATGTTACCGTGTCTGGCTCACAAAAAGGCTTGATGTTGCCTCCGGGTATTGGTTTTAATGCTTTGTCTGCAAGAGCAATTGAAGTTAGTAAAACGAACAAAATGCCTAAATCCTATTGGGCTTGGGATGAGATCTTGGAGTCCAATAAAACCGGCTACTGGCCAACGACTCCGAGCACAAATCTAATGTACGGCTTGCATGAAGCGATCGACATGATGATGGCCGAAGGTTTGGATACTATCTTTGCTCGTCATCAACGTTTAGCAGCAGCCTGCCGTGAAGCGGTCAATGCCTGGGGCTTAGAAATCCAGTGTCAAGATAAAGATTGCTACTCACCAGTACTGACTTGTATTGCTACTCCAGAAGGCATGGATGCAGACCTTCTGCGTAAGCATGCTCTTGAGAAGTTCAATTTATCCCTAGGTACAGGCCTTGGAAAAATCAAAGGCAAGGCTTTCCGTATCGGCCATTTAGGCGATTGCAATGAGCTTAGCCTGATGGCGGCACTCAGTGGGGTGGAGATGAGTTTGGGTGCCATGGGCTACAAGCCCAAGGCCAGCGGTGTTGTTGCGGCCCAAGAATTCCTAAAATAATCAGTAAGTTGGGTTTAAATGGGGTGTTGGTCGACGTATCAATCGGCTAACACCCCTTATAATTCAAGTACTTATGTAGATAGTACTTTCATCAAATAAAACATATTAGAGACAGAAAGATTCAACATGTTGGCAACTAAACCGTATTTAACTCAAGCTGATGTTCAAAAGATTTTGGATGCAGCCGACAAGCATGCTGCAGTAAACAACTGGGCAGTCACGATTGCTGTTTGTGATGATGGTGGCCACTTGTTGGGTTTAACTCGTCGTGATGGTTGCGCACCTGTCTCTGCTTACATTGCTCAAGAAAAAGCGCGTACTGCTGCAATGGGTAAACGTGAGAGCCGTATCTACGAAGAAATTATTAATAACGGACGCACTTCCTTTTTATCTGCCCCACATATTTCGGGCATGTTGGAAGGTGGCGTCAATATCGAGGTAAATGGGTTTACCATCGGCGCAGTCGGCGTTTCCGGCGTTAAATCGACTGAAGATGCCGAAACCGCGAAGGCCGGCATTGCAGCCATTCTGTAAGTTACCTTGACAAATACTGTTCCTGAAATAAATTCCCCTACCGGCGCTACTGAGAGTAGCGCCACCCCAGCAACAATTACCTTTGCTGACTTTGGCTTAGATCCAAAGATTCAAAAAGCGGTATCTGAGCAGGGTTACAACACCCCAACTCCGATTCAAGCGCAATCTATTCCGCACGTTTTGGCGGGAAGCGATTTGATGGGCGCAGCCCAAACAGGCACCGGTAAGACGGCCGCTTTTGTGCTGCCAATTATTCAAAAGATTTTGCGCCATGCTAGCAGTAGCGCTTCACCTGCTCGTCACCCAATTCGTGCTTTGGTATTAACACCAACACGTGAGCTGGCTGTGCAGGTTGCGGAGAATGCAGCGAGTTATTCCAAGCACACGGATTTACGTGCTGCCGTGGTTTACGGCGGTGTGGATATGAAAGAGCAAGTTGCCATATTGCGCAGTGGTGTGGAGATTTTGATTGCTACTCCAGGACGCTTGCTTGATCACATTGGCTCAAAGGTCGCCAATCTCTCTCAAGTAGAAATTCTGGTGTTGGATGAAGCGGATCGCATGCTGGATATGGGCTTCTTGCCCGACTTGCAGCGCATCATTGATTTAATTCCAGCGCAGCGCCAAACGCTCTTGTTCTCAGCAACGTTCTCGCCAGAGATTAAAAAATTAGCGCAAAGTTATTTGCGTACTCCAGTTACTGTGGAGGTAGCGCGTCAAAACGCTGCGGCAGATACGGTGAAGCAAGTAGTGCATATGGTGTCTAGTGCTGACAAGCAACGCGCGATTGTGAAGGTGCTTGAAGCGCGTACGCGTCAAGGCTTATCTCGTCAGTGCATCATCTTCACTAACAGCCGCTTAGGTTGCGCCCGATTAGCTAGATCCTTGGAGCGTGATGGCATTAAAGCAGGCGCGATTCATGGAGACAAGAGTCAGGGTGAGCGTACTCTTACGTTAGATGCATTCAAGTCTGGCGCGATTGAAGCTCTAGTTGCAACTGACGTAGCTGCTCGCGGTCTAGATATTCCATCGATGCCTTGCGTCATTAATCACGAATTGCCATTTAATGCGGAAGACTTTATTCACCGCATTGGTCGTACGGGTCGCGCAGGTAGTAAAGGTGATGCGATTGCATTGGTCGATGCCAGTGAAAAACGTTTGCTCGATGATATTGAAAAGTTGATGAAGCGGAAGTTAGATATACAGCCATTGCCTGAGGGCGCTCCTAGCTTTAGTCCAGCGCCAAGTAGAGGCTCCTCAAGATCAGATGTGCCAGCAAAAATGTCAGACCCATTTTTCTATAAACCTTATGAGCCTAGCGCTGTGACACAGTCGAACACTAGTGCCCCAAATAGTGAAGAGAAAAAAGTTGGCATCACTCCTGCAAGACCAGCTGTCGGTGCTTTGCTCGGCGGATTTAAGAAGAAATAATTTTTCTATCCCACGTCTGAGTGGCTGCTAAAAGCCACTCAGCAATCGAAGTACTTTTTCCATCCGGAAGATCTCTCAGCCCTAAATGCTCTGCAGCTTTACGTAATTCCTGTAAAGACTGCTGCGCATTATCAGTATGAATAGCGTTAGCCAATGTTTGCTTACTGAGTTTTTCACCATGCTCATCGAGCACAAGAGGTAGATGCAAGTAGCTCGGTGTTGAATATCCTAAAACGTGTTGAAGATGAATTTGTCTTGCAGTGTTATTAAGTAAATCTGCGCCACGAACAATGTGGGTAATTCCCTGTTCGGCATCATCAACTACTACTGCAAGTTGATAGGTGAATACGCCATCACGACGACGCAGTACAAAATCTCCCACTTCTCGATTCAGATCCTGACTTTGTGTGCCTAGGGCTAGATCTTCAAATTGAAGGGTGAGATCTTGGGGTAGGGCGAGTCTCCAAGCCATCTCAGCAGGGAGGGTCTTTTCATCCTCGTATACGTGGATTTCTTGGGGGCGGCAACTTCCTGGGTAGACCATTTCTTGGTTGCGAGGAGTGGCTACGCCGCGAGCCTCTAGGGCGTTTGCAATACTTTGCCGAGAGCAGGTGCAGGGGTAGACGGTTTGGAGCCCATTTAAGCGCTCTAGAGCCTTTTTATAGCGTTCTTGGTGCTCGGATTGCCACGTGGGCTCCTCGTCCCATGTGAGGCCACAGGCAAGTAATTGGCGCATGATTTCCGTATCAGCTCCCGGGATACAGCGGGGGGCATCTACATCCTCGATTCTGAGCAGCCATTCCCCGTGATTTTGACGGGCATCCAACCAGCTTCCCAGGGCAGCAACCAAGGATCCCGCATGAAGCGGGCCAGTAGGCGAGGGGGCAAAGCGCCCGCGATAGCCGTCGGCTGGGGGTGAGGGGTTTTTCAGATTCGGCACAGCTAAAATGATCTCATGGCTTCACCCCGTTTTGTTCATCTGCGCGTCCATTCCGAGTTTTCAATTACGGATGGTGTCGTTCGCATTGATGATGCGGTAGCTGCAGCTGAAAAAGATGGGATGGGGGCTTTAGCACTGACCGATTTGAGTAATTTGTTTGGCTTAGTTCGTTTTTATAGTGCTGCACGCTCAAGTGGTATTAAGCCAATTGCGGGTGCTGATGTTTGGGTGAGTAATCCTCAGGATCCAGATCAGCCCTATCGACTTCTGCTCCTAGTTCAAAACCACTCCGGTTATCTCAATCTGTGTCAGTTGCTAAGTAAAGCCTCTCTAGAAAATCAGACGCGGGGTCGTGCCGAGGTAGACCTTAAATGGTTTAGTGAGCCGGCTTCTAAAGCTGAAGATAAAGCAGCAAAAAGAACCCTTGCCTATGGATTGATTGCGCTTTCAGGTGGGCGCTGGGGTGATGTGGGTACTGCGCTCTTGGCTGGACAGGAAGAGCAAGCTAAAGAGGCTGCTTTACGTTGGGCCAAATTATTCCCGAATACTTTTTATATTGAAGTGCAGCGTGGCGGTCATCCTCAGGATGAAAAGCAACTTCAACTTGCTTGCCACCTTGCGAGTGAATTAGATTTGCCAATCGTTGCTACACATCCTGTGCAGTTCATGCAGCGAAGTGATTTCACGGCTCATGAGGCACGCGTGTGCATCGCTGAAGGTGAGCTTTTGGGCAATCCTCGTCGCACCAAGAAATTTAATGAAGAGCAGTATTTTTTATCTCAAGAGGAGATGGAAAAGCGCTTTGCAGATTTACCCGTTGCGCTGGCTAATTCGGTGGAGATTGCCAAACGTTGCAATCTCTCTTTAACTTTGGGTCAGCCGCGTTTACCGGATTTCCCAACGCCGCCCGGTATTACGCTCGACGATTATTTATTACAGCAATCGGAGATTGGCTTGAAGCGCCACATGGAGCGTAATTTCCCAGATCCAGTAGATCGTGCCAAGGAAGAAGCTCGTTATCACGAGCGCCTTGTCTTTGAGGTGAAGACCATTGCGCAAATGGGTTTCCCGGGCTACTTCCTGATTGTTGCTGATTTTATTAACTGGGCAAAGAATAATGGCGTACCGGTAGGTCCAGGCCGTGGATCTGGTGCAGGTTCTTTAGTAGCTTACTCACTTGGTATTACCGATCTCGATCCACTGCGATATAACTTGCTCTTTGAGCGCTTCTTAAATCCTGAGCGGGTATCGATGCCCGACTTCGATATCGACTTCTGTCAGCATGGGCGCGATCGCGTTATTCAGTACGTCAAAGATAAATATGGAAAAGATGCGGTTAGTCAAATCGCTACCTTTGGAACCATGGCAGCTCGCGCAGCCATTCGTGACGTGGGTCGTGTGCTTGAACAGGGGTATAACTTCGTTGACGGCATTGCCAAGTTGATTCCGAATAAGCCAGGTCAGTACATGACTATTGAAATGGCTAAGAAAGAAGAGAAGCAATTAGGTGAGCGCGAAAAGAATGAGGATGAAGTACGCCAGCTCTTATCTCTCGCACAGCAATTAGAAGGCATGACACGTAACGTGGGCATGCATGCGGGCGGTGTATTAATTGCGCCCGGTCGCTTAACCGACTTTTGTCCGCTCTACACGCAAGAAGCAAAAGACTCTAAAGATCAAGAGAGTGGTTCCGTCATTAGTCAGTTTGATAAGGATGATGTAGAAGCTATTGGTCTAGTGAAGTTCGACTTCTTGGGTTTGACGACGCTCACTATTTTGTCAGCAGCAGAGAAGTGGATTAAGACGCTGCATTCTGATCGTAAAGATTGGAATATTGGCGAGATTGCACTGGATGACGAAAAGGCGTTTGAGGTCTTAAAGAATGCCAATACAGTTGCTGTCTTCCAGCTAGAAAGTCGCGGCATGCAAGGCATGCTTCGTGAAGCCAAGCCTGATCGCTTCGAAGACATTATTGCGCTCGTTGCGCTCTACCGTCCGGGTCCAATGGATTTGATCCCAGACTTTATTGAGCGTAAGCATGGACGTCAAAAAGTAGAGTATCCCGATCCGCGGATTGAGCCTGTTCTACAAGAGACCTACGGCATCATGGTCTACCAAGAGCAGGTGATGCAGATGGCCCAAATGATTGGTGGCTACTCACTCGGTGGCGCCGATATGTTGCGCCGTGCGATGGGTAAGAAGAAGCCTGAAGAGATGGCGCAGCATCGCAAGATTTTTAGTGATGGTGCAAAAGCTGGTGGTATTACTGAAGGTAAAGCCAACGAGATTTATGACTTGATGGAGCGTTTTGCTGGCTATGGATTTAATAAGTCCCACGCTGCTGCCTATGCGCTTCTGGCCTATCAAACCGCTTGGCTAAAGGCTTACTACCCGGCTGAATTTATGGCAGCCAACTTATCGCTCGCAATGGATGACACCGATAAGGTGAAGATTCTGTATGACGATTGTTTGGCGAACAATATTCGGGTGTTCTCGCCTGATATCAATACTGGCGTTTATGTGTTTACACCATTGCGTGCACCAGATGCTGCCCCGGATTCTCCGATCAGTCATATTCGTTATGGCCTTGGTGCCGTGAGAGGAACTGGTGAGGCTGCTATTGAAGTGATTGTGAAGGCACGTGAGTCGGGCGGCCCATTTAAAGATTTATTTGATTTCTGCGCGCGTGTTGATCGTAGGCAAGTGAACCGCCGTGCAATTGAAGCTTTGATGCGTGCCGGTGCTTTTGATAGCTTGTATAAAGACTCCATTCCTGCTGGCGGCAATCCTTATGATATTCGCTCGACTTTATTGGCTTCTCTGGCGCGTGCAATTGAGGCGGCCGAACAAGCAGAAGCCTCAATCAACCAAGTGAGTTTATTTGAGGTAGCAGGAGAAGAAGATCGACACTTACCGGAGTTGGTGCGCGAACCGGTCTGGTCTGAGAAGAAACGCCTCCAGGATGAGAAAAGCGCTTTAGGTCTTTGTCTCACGGGGCATATGTTTGATGCCTATCGCGATGAGACGGCACATTTCATTCGTCAACCGCTGGCTAAGGTGACCGAAGGTAAGGATCAGTTGATCGCCGGCATTATTACTTCCGCTCGCATGTTGACTGGTCAGCGCGGCCGCATGATGATCGCAACCATTGATGATGGCACTGCTGCCATTGAGATAACTCTTTACAGCGAAGTCTATGAGCCCAATCGCTCTTGGCTCAAAGAAGATGAGTTACTAGTGGCTAAGGTCAACGTGACTCCCGATAAGTTTTCTGGCGGGATGCGGATTGTGTCAGAAGCGGTGATGGATATTACGGGCGCCAGAATGCGTTTTGCACGCAATATACATTTATCAATCGATTCAGCGATAGATCTCAAATCCTTGCGTAGCCAAATTGGGCCTTTCCTGATGAGTAACCGTGTACGAGATCATAAGCTAGGTCCTGCAGCAGCCTCTATGTCAATTGCTAGCGAAGGCTTAAAGGGTTTAATGCTCACAGCCTCAGTCACTACTAGTGGTGGGGCTTGCTTGATGCAGTTCCCAGAAGAGTTACGCATCTATCCAGATGATGCATGCTTGCATAGCTTGAATCAAATCTTAGCGGCTAAGCAATCCAATACCGTGCAGGTACAGTACCACTAAATCAGCACTACCAAAGCTGCTTATTATTTATTGACAGCGGCTTGTAGCGCTGTAATGACTTGATCTGGAGCTAGTTGGTCCAAGCATTCGCTATTGCTACTTGCACGATCTTCACAGCCTGCTTTCCGACAGGGGACGCACTCACCCGGACCTTGCAGGATCGTGACATTGCCAACTGCCTGAGAGCGAGCTTTTAATTGATAGGGTTGTTCACCAATAAAACCATTCGGCCATGGCCCAAAATTGGTGGGTGGCGTGGGTCCAAATAAGGCAATGGTTGGTGTATTGCATGCGGCTGCTAAGTGTGTAATGGATGTATCTACCCCAACGTAGGCAATCGCTCCACGAATGAGTGTTCCCGCTTGTGGGATGGTGAGTAGGCCTGCTGTATCAACAACATGCTTACGAGTTTCTTCATCAAGCAATGACAGAATGTCTTTATTGAGTTGTAGATCTTGCTTAGCAGGAGATGCACTCAGTGCAACTTGCCAATCCTGCTTCACAATCCACGTCAGTAAAGACTGCCAATAAGCCAGCGGCCAGCGCTTATAGGCAGTCAAGGGTCCAGGATGTACTACTACATAAGGCGAGTGAAGTTGAGCGGCAATGCTAGGGGTAATCGGATCGCCTGCTGGTGCGGTTACTGAGATTGGCTTACTAAACAAATCTCGGGGATTGCGATAAAAGATTTCTATTAAGCGAAGCTTTTCAGTAATGACATGCTGTGCAAAATAATCTACATCAACAGTATGTAAGCTGATGGCCTTTTTCCAGGCATTTTGCTTATCGCTTTTACTTTTCTTGGCTTTGTCTTTTTCTGTGAGGCCTTGAGGGTGTCCGCCCAATACGCCTATGCGTTGATGAGCAGCAATTAAGCCATACAAATAGGCGCGATCACTCGGTTGCGTAACAACAGCTAGGTCGTACCGTTGAAAGAGTCTAAAAAATAAGGAAAGATATTCTTTGAGTTTGGGGCGATCTGAAGTTTCAATTGTCTGAGCAATTTCGGGATTACCTTTGAGCATCTCGAGCTTACCGCGGTAGCCCAAAAAGTGAAACTCAGCATCTGGCCAAAGTTCACGTGCTTGTGAAATAAGTGGCGTAGTTACAAGGACATCTCCAATTTGGCGAGTCGCAATGAATAAAACTTTTTTAGGATTTAGTACAGAGAATGCAGTCATTGGGCTAATGTAACTCAATCCTACTGAGCCTTAGCTAGAATTTTTTCGCGGACGCGACGTGCATTTTCTGCAGCATTGGATTGATCATTGATGCGGTGGTAGAGATGTAGCACTTCAGTTGCCCAGGATCCAGATTTACGAATCAACCCCCGGTTTTGCAGTCTGAAAACAAAATCCGCGTCCTCGTGCCCCCAGCCTGTCATAGTTTCGTCAAAGCCACCAATAGCTTGCGCATCGGATCTCCAGCAGGCCATATTGCAGCCCTTGATACGGCGCCAGACAAATTTTTTATAGTTACGCCAGGCGCCGTCACCTAATTTGATTTTGAGGGGCCAGAACTTATTGATGCCGTCAGAGAGTCGATAGCTCAACAACTTGTCGATAAATTTTTTGAAATCCCAATGAGGCCACAAAAGTAATTGTTTACTGAGTTCATCATTCAGCAAAACGCGACTACCTGTAACCAAGTGGTTTGGCTGGGATAGTTTTCGATGTTGGGCGATAAAGTCTGGCTGTACAAGGCAGTCGCCATCTAAAAATACGAGATAGTCGCCGCGCGCTGACTCGATCGCTTGATTGAGAATACGAGTCTTGCGAAAGCCTTGATCCTCTTGCCAGAGATGCGTGATGTTTACTGGGAAATGTTTCCGAGTTTCTTCGATGAGGCTCTTGGTATCTGAGGTGGAGCCATCATCAGCAATGATGATTTCAAAATTGAGATCTGTTTGAGTGCCAAGTGACTCAAGACAGAGTTTGAGTGCTTGTGGCCAGTTATAGGTCGCTAAAAGTACAGAGATCATTTACTGTGAAGTTGATGTTGAGCAGCTTCTTGATGTAGTTGCCATAATTTCATATAGCGATAGTATGTCCCTTGCCCGTTAGAAATCGCTAAAGCAAAGCCCTGGGGGCCGTCCAAGAAACCAAGGCGAATGAAGTAAGTTCGGGTAAAGGCCCAAATGCCATGAAGTACTGCTTTTAATGGACTACTCTTTTTCCCTTTGGCAAAGGCCTGTTCGGCCGATGCTGTTGAATAGCGATCAAGCTTCTGTAGGACTTGGGAGTAGTTCATGAAGCTGAAGTGCAATAGGGGGTTCTCTAGTCTCGCCACTTGCCCATTCGGAATTAGCCGTTCATGAACAAGGTCATCCGAGAAGCGGGCAGTGCCGCGTTTAAATAATCGATCAACATAATCGGGATTCCAGCCGGAATGGCGAATAAAGCGTCCGCAATACCAAGAAAGGCGCGGGATTGCAAAACAGTCAACATGGGCCGAATGATGGATGGCCGTCAGAATTTCACTTCTGAGGGCAGGGGTCAGGCGTTCATCGGCATCTAATGAGAGAACCCACTCACCCGTTGCAAGGTCTAGAGCGCGGTTCTTTTGAGGTCCAAATCCAGGCCAATCTGCTGGCTGACTAATGATCGCCCCATGGTTTTTAGCGATTTTTAGGGTGCTATCGGTGCTATCGGTGTCGACCACCACGACTTGCTGGGCAATCCCCTCGAGGGAGGCCAAACAATCGGCCAAATTGGCCTCTTCATTGCGAGTGATGAGTATGACGGATAAGGTGGGCATAATTCATTATATGAATGCTCAAGACCGTACCGCCCTAAATCGCTTAATTCAGTATCTCAAGCCCCATATCGGCTTGATTATTGGGTCTTTATTGGCCATGGCACTGGTTGCTGGTGCTGAAACCTCTATTCCGGCCCTAATGAAGCCCTTGCTGGATCGTGGATTCACTGGGCAGATGGATGGCAAGCTTTGGCAAGTACCAGTTTTCCTGGTGGGCTTGGCTTTTGTCCGTAGCTTAGCCCAATTCCTATCAAATTATTTGCTGACTAGAGTCATCAACTCCGTACTGCTGAAGCTTCGTCAACAGATGTTCCAAACATTGCTAAACGCATCAACTACTTTTTTTCAGAAGAACTCCGCATCTAATCTGATTAATGCAGTTGTTTTTGAGGTGAATAATGTTCTCTCTATTATGGGCGGAATGTTGATTAGCTTGGTGCGAGATTCGCTCACTGTGGTTGGTTTAATTGGCTATCTGATTTATTTGAATTGGAAGTTGACTCTAGTAGTGCTGGTGATCTTCCCAATCATTGCCTTCATCATGAGCAAGATTAATAAACGTCTGCGATCTTTAAATCGTGAGCAGCAAACACTTACTAGTGAGCTTGCTTACATAGTTGAAGAATCTGCTGCTGGATACAAGATCGTGAAGGTCCATGGTGCCGAAGAGTATGAGATGCGGCGCTTTATGGAAAAAGCTGACCGTCTTCGCCAATTTGCCATGAAGTCAGCAGTTGCTGGCGGGCTGAATCAACCAATTACGCAACTCATTGCTTCCATGGCATTGTCGATTGTGTTGGTCATTGCCCTGATGCAATCAGCCTCGGAAGGGACTACTGTAGGCGGCTTTGCTGCTTTTATTACGGCGATGATGCTGGTGATTTCGCCTATTAAGCATCTTGCTGATATCAATCAACCATTACAGCGAGGTTTAACTGCTGCTGAGATGATCTTCTCTCTTATGGATCAGCCTTTTGAAGAGGATGAGTCGCGTAAAGAAAATATGAAGTCCTTGGGCAAAGCCAAGGGCGGAATTCGGTTTGAAGACGTCGGCTTCTCTTATCAGCAAGAAGCTGGGCGAAAAGATGCTCTCACTGGTGTGAACTTAAACATCAAATCTGGCGAAGTGGTTGCCTTTGTCGGGCCATCTGGAGGTGGTAAATCTACTTTGGTGAATTTATTGCCCCGCTTCTTCAAGCCAACCAGTGGGCAAATTTTCTTGGATGATATTCCGCTTGAGGATATTGTTCTTGCGGATGTGCGAAGGCAAATTGCATTTGTAAGTCAGGATGTGATTTTATTTAATGACAGCATTGCGGCAAACGTAGCCTATGGTGCTGTTGGTCCTGAAGGCATTGACCGTGGGCGCGTGATTGAGGCGCTTGAGGCGGCCAACTTATCCGCACTCATGAAAGAAATGCCCGAAGGAATTGATACTCAAATTGGAGATAACGGCAACCGCTTATCCGGCGGACAACGCCAGCGTTTAGCAATTGCGAGAGCGATTTATAAAGATGCGCCTATTCTGATTTTGGATGAAGCAACCTCGGCGCTCGATTCTGAATCTGAGCGTCAAGTGCAAGATGCATTAGAGCGATTGATGGCGGGTAGAACTACTTTGGTTATCGCACATCGTTTATCAACTATTGAGCATGCTGACCGAATTGTTGTGCTAGAGCATGGTCATGTGATTGAGAATGGCTCACACGAAGAGTTGATTGCTAAAGATGGGATGTATGCCAACTTGCATCGTATCCAGTTTTCAAATGCTTAATCAATAATTAACTGAGAACGATGTCGTACTGCTCTTGGCGAAAGCTACCTTCCGCCTGGAGTTTAATAGGCTTCCTGATGAAATCACCAAGCTGAGCTAAGAATTGATTTTCTTCCTCTAGGAAGAGGTCAATGACATCGGGTGCAGCAACAATCCTAAATTCTCGGGGATTAAACTGGCGATGCTCACGCACAATTTCTCGCAAAATCTCATAACAAATGGTTTGTGCTGTTTTGACTTCGCCCTTGCCTTGGCAAGTAGCGCAAGGCTCACAGGTAATATGGGCAAGAGATTCGCGCGTACGTTTGCGCGTCATCTCTACCAAGCCTAGCGAGGAAAAGTCGCTCACTGAAGTGCGAGCATGATCACGATCAAAATTGCGATTGAGTTCATGTAAAACTGACTCTTGATGATCTTTACTTAGCATGTCAATAAAGTCGATGATGATGATGCCGCCAAGATTACGTAAACGGAGTTGACGGGCAATGGCCTGAGCAGCCTCAAGATTGGTTTTAAAAACGGTGTCATCAAGATTGCGTGCGCCAACATAACTTCCGGTATTCACATCAATCGTAGTCATCGACTCTGTTTGGTCGATCATTAGGTAGCCACCCGATTTGAGATCCACTCTTCTGCCGAGTGCTTTATTAATTTCAGCGTCTACATCAAATAAATCAAATAGGGCGCGCTCACCGCGATGAAGTGTGAGCTTATCCAAAAGATTGGGCATGTAGAGCGTAGCGAACCCTTTGAGTTTTTCAAAGTTCTCCGCAGAATCGACCCGGATTTGGGTGGTTTCTTCACCAGCAACGTCACGTAATACGCGTTCAGCTAAGCTGAGGTCCTGGTAAAGGAGGCTGGGGGCGGCCTTATGATTTACGCCTTCCCGAATTTTTTCCCAAGTGGTGCGTAGGTAATGCATATCGTGTTGCAGCTCAGCATCACTAGCATCTTGCGCACTGGTGCGAACAATGATTCCACCTTTTTCATCGGCAGGCATGAGTCCTGCTAGGCGAGCTTTGATGGCTTCGCGTTCCTCAGGCTGATCAATTCTTTGGGATACCCCAATATATTTCTCAGTAGCTGCATCAGTACCAGCTGGAGGTAGGTAAACCAAGTTGCGGCCAGCAATACTCAATTGGGTTGTAAGGCGTGCACCTTTAGTTCCTAAAGGATCTTTAAGAACTTGGACTAAAACATTTTGCCCTTCAAAGAGCAGCTTTTCGATTTGGGCTTGAGGATTATTTTGGGTGATATCGGCAACGTGCATAAATGCAGTGCGCTCTAGGCCGATTTCAATGAAGGCGGATTGCATGCCAGGTAGTACGCGTACCACTTTGGCTAAGTAGATATTGCCGACGATACCGCGTTGGCGGGTACGCTCAATTTGTAGTTCTTGAACAGCGCCTTGCTGGATTAATGCCACCCGCGTTTCTTGGGGGGTGATGTTGATCAGAATTTCTTCATTCATATGCGGGCAACTTTAGCGAAATCCAATAATTGCTTAACTTCGAAAATGGGTAACCCCATGATACCGCTATAACTACCTTTAATTGAGGGAATAAAAGCCCCTCCAAGACCTTGAATGCCATACGCACCAGCTTTACCAAAGGGCTCACCACTCTGAATGTATTTATCAATTTGTGATGGTGTGAGGTGGGCAAATTCCACCTCAGACACTTGAACCAGACAAAGAGGCTTAGTTTTAGGATCGATTATCAGAACAACTGCGGTAAGTACTTCATGCACTTTACCGCTCAGCATTTCTAGAATGCGTTCAGCGTCGGCAGCATCGTTTGGTTTTCCCAGAATCTCGCCATCGGAGCTGTTAGGTAAGCTGACAGTGGTATCTGCACACAGAATGGGTGCCCAAGGTTTTCCACTGTTTTGCCATCTTGCTAATGCAATGGCACTTTTGGCAAAGGTGACTCGCTCAACGTATTGACGTGCTTTTTCATTGGGGAGGGGAACTTCAAGGGTCTCCGTATCTTCATCCGGAGCCGCAATCAACATCTCAAACTGGATGCCAATTTGTTTGAGCAACTCTTGGCGTCGTGGACTTTGTGATGCAAGATAAATATAAGAAAACATCAATGACTTACTCGCGGTGGTAGGGGTGGCCTTGCAATATAGTCCAAGCTCGATAGAGTTGCTCAACCAGCAAGACTCTTGCCATGGCATGGGGTAGGGTTAGGCTCGAAAGGCGCCACATTGCTTGTGCATTTTCTTTGAGGCTGGAGTCGAGTCCGTCAGCACCACCAATTAAAAAAGTGATGTCAAATCCTTCTTGACGCCAGTTTGCTAAATGGGTAGATAGATTTTGTGTGGTTTGATCCTTACCGCGCTCATCAAGCGCTATGACACGCGAGCCCTTCGGAATAGCGGCTGCAATTTTGATAGCCTCTTTGGCCGGGTTGAGATCGGGTTTAATCTCTTTGATTTCAATGCTGCAATCTGCAGGCATACGCTTGATGTAATCATGGGTTGCAGTTGCAACCCATTCTGGCATTTTGTGACCAACAGAAACAATCGTTAAGCGCATTGTTAAAACATTAATCTTCGTCGTCGGGTTCGCTGGCCTTCACAAGCCCCTTGTCTGCTGCTAATTTGACCCGAACAGGCTTAGCGCCCCACATACCCTCTAATTGATAGTAAGCGCGTAGTGCTGGTTGCAGAATGTGCACCACGATATCGCCACAATCAACGAGCACCCATTCACCAGTCTCTAAACCTTCGACCGAGATGACTTCACCACCCTTAGCATTGACTGCCTCTTTAACTGACATGGCCAATGATCTGGTCTGTCGATTGGATGTACCGGTGGCAATGATCACGCGATCAAATAACTCACTGAGCTTAGTAGTGTCATAAACGCGAATATCTTGCGCCTTAACATCTTCAAGGGCGTCGATCACGACGCGTTGTAATTTCGTTAAGTCCATAGTTTCTTAAGTATTTTTCTGAGATTTTTGTATATAGGAGTGATCTTAGCCTGATTATTTGTACAGACCCAGATTTGTAATGATTTCTAAAGCATGAGATGGAATGTGCTCTGAAGCAATATCGCTACGAGAGGGGCTTTTAAGCTGATTTCGAAGCTCGGTGGATGAAAGGTCTACTGAAAGACTGTTATCTAGATAGATGCGGCCAAATGGGCTTTTTTCAAGGGTATCCGCATCAATACATTGATGCTTTTCCAATAAAGTTACGATTTCAGCGCCCATTTGCTCTGAAACTTCATAGTGGGGTCTGCTAGCTACGGCGAAATTCACAAAGCTCAGTAATTGATCCCAAGAGTTCCAGGTGGGGAGATTCAGAAGGGAATCGGCTCCCATTAGCCAAGTTAAGCTGACATCAGGCCGAAAACGTTCTCTCAGTGCTTTAGCAGTATCGATAGCATAGCTAGGGCCTGCTCGATCAATTTCGATGCGATCAATGCCAATCTGAGTTGATATCTTTAGATACAGAAATGCTCGAGCTAGATCAATGCCTGCTGCTTCAGTCAGCTGCAGGCGGATTTCCGCAGGAGTGATGCCAAAGTCTTTTTGCCAAGGTTCACCGCTTGGTACGAGAAGTAGGGCATCAAGATGCAAGACCTTTGCAAAATGCGTAGCCAATTTGAGATGACCAAGGTGTGGTGGGTCAAACGTACCACCTAGGATGCCAATTTTTTTTGGAGTATCCAAATGCACTGAGCTCAACTTAGGCTAGCCAGTCACGCGGCTTAAGGTAGTAGTCGTAGAGCTTAGCTTCTGGCGTGCCGGGTTTTGGTTGCCAGTTGTACCACCACTGAACTACCGGTGGCATGGACATCAGAATGGACTCAGTGCGTCCACCAGAGTGCAAGCCAAAAATAGTGCCCCGGTCGAATATTAAGTTGTATTCCACATAGCGGCCACGACGGTATTCTTGAAACGCTTTTTCTTCGGCGGTAAAGCTATCTTTGTAGCGGCGCTCGACAATCGGCAGGTAAGCATCAATAAAGGCATCGCCAACAGCGCGTGTCATGGCAAAGCTCTTCTCAAAACCAAGCTCATTAAAGTCATCATAGAAAACGCCACCAATACCCCGGGGTTCTTCGCGATGCTTTAGATAAAAATATTCATCGCACCATTTTTTAAAGCGTGGATACAGATCCTCACCAAATGGATCTAAAGCATCTTTGGCTGCTTGATGAAAGTGCTTGCAATCCTCATCAACGCCGTAATAGGGGGTGAGATCAAAGCCGCCACCAAACCACCAGACCGGCTCTTTACCAGGAGCTTGCGCAATAAAGCAGCGCACATTCATATGGGTGGTGGGAACCTTAGGGTTGTTTGGATGAAAGACTAAGGAAACACCCATGGCTTCAAAGCTGCGTCCCGCAACCTCTGGGCGATGGTGTGATGCGGATGGAGGCATTTGATCGCCACGAACGTGCGAGAACCCTACACCACCTTTTTCTAAAATATTTCCACCATCCAAAATGCAGGTGCGTCCATAACCTTTTAACTTGCTATCTTCTGGTTTTTCCCAGGCATCCACCATAAAAGTTTTGCCATCAAGTGCACTCATTACAGTCGTGATGCGATCTTGCAGCCCTAAAAAGTAATTTTTTAATTCTGCAATATTGATTTGAGTATGTTCAGTTGATGACAAGGTTCAAAGATCTTCGTAGTGGATGTTATGAATTGCTCAAGTTATTTAACTGCGCGATAGCCAATATCTTTTCGATATTGCATGCCATCAAATTGGATCTTAGAAATGGCGTCGTATGCTTTTTGTTGTGCACCACGAACCGTATCGGACAAGCCTACTACACACATTACGCGACCGCCTGAGGTAATTAGCTTGCCGTCTTGCAGCTTGGTGCCAGCATGAAAGGTCAACTGATCTTCGGTATCGGCAGGAATACCGGTGATGACATCACCATTGCGCGGAGTATCTGGATAGTTATGGGCTGCGAGAACTACGCCTAATGCAGTGCGACGATCCCAATCTAATTCCACTTCATTTAGAGTGCCATCAACTGCATGATCTAATGCGTTGACTAAATCACTACGCAGGCGCGCCATGATCGGTTGTGTCTCTGGATCACCCATGCGGCAGTTGAATTCCAAAGTCTTAATCTTGCCGTCGGGGGAAATCATCAAGCCTGCATAGAGAAAGCCGGTGTAGGGAATGCCATCAGCCTCCATCCCCTTGACTGTGGGCATGATGACTTCACGCAAAGCGCGCGCATGAATTTCTGGGGTAACTACTGGAGCAGGGGAATAAGCACCCATGCCGCCAGTATTAGGGCCTTGATCAGCATCGAGTAAACGCTTGTGATCTTGGCTGGTAGCTAAAGCTAAAACATGTTTACCGTCTACGAGCACAATAAAGCTGGCTTCTTCGCCGGTTAAGAATTCTTCAATGACTACCCGTGCACCTGCATTACCGAGCTTGTTGTCGGCGAGCATCATGTCGACAGCAGCATGCGCTTCTGCTAAATCCATAGCTACAACTACACCCTTTCCTGCAGCAAGTCCATCCGCTTTAATAACGATCGGCGCACCTTTAGCATCAATGTAAGCATGCGCCTCTAATGTATTTGAGAAAGTTTGGTATTCCGCTGTTGGGATACCGTGGCGTTTCATGA
The DNA here is from genome assembly GCF_018688375.1 of Polynucleobacter sp. AP-Ainpum-60-G11. Classification (NCBI taxonomy): domain Bacteria; kingdom Pseudomonadati; phylum Pseudomonadota; class Betaproteobacteria; order Burkholderiales; family Burkholderiaceae; genus Polynucleobacter; species Polynucleobacter sp. AP-Ainpum-60-G11. Next base: position 527,333 of record NZ_CP061318.1, read on the forward strand.
ATGCTTTGGAGAAATCTTTTGAGGATTCCAATTGAGCTGCCAGTTGAGTTGGTCCGAAGATGCGCAAACCATTATTGCGAAACACATCTACGATGCCGGCAGCTAATGGAGCCTCAGGACCCACTACGGTTAAATGAATTTTTTCACGTTTAGCAAAGTCTGCTAATTCTTGAAGATCGGAGATAGGGAGATTTTCAATTCCGGCTGCCGCTTGTTTTGCGGTGGCAGTGCCGCCATTTCCTGGTGCTACATATACGGTTTGCACTTGTGGGGATTGAGCAAGCTTCCATGCTAATGCATGTTCACGGCCACCGGATCCAACTAAAAGAATTTTCATGACGAGCTAAGAAATAAGTTAATGAATGGGATTTATCAATTCGATGGTTTACAAGGATGCATTCGTAAATACTTCTTGAACATCATCTAAGTTTTCAAGTGCATCCAAAAGTTTTTGCATGCTTTCAGCTTGTTCGCCTTCAAACTCGGTTTCAGTTTCTGGGCGCATAGTGACTGTGGCAAGTTCAGCCTTTAAACCTGCTTGGGTGAGCGCGTCTTGCACTTTAGAAAAGTCAGGAACTGGTGTGAGTACCTCGAGTGAGCCATCATCATGGGTGATGACATCTTCGGCGCCGGCATCCAGCGCGATCTCCATGAGTTGATCTTCATTGGTGCCAGGTGCAAACAGCATCTGTCCGCAGTGTTTGAACATGAAAGCAACAGAACCTTCTGCACCCATGTTGCCACCATTTTTTGCAAATGCATGGCGCACTTCAGCAACGGTGCGGGTACGGTTATCTGTTAAGCAATCAACGATGATGGCGGCACCATTAAGACCGTAACCTTCGTAACGAATCTCTTCGTAGTTCACGCCCTCGAGTGAGCCTGTCCCCCGCTGAATTGCTCGCTGCACATTGTCATTCGGCATATTGGCATCTTTAGCCTTATCAATTGCCAGACGTAAACGCGGGTTCGTAGCGATATCGCCGCCGCCTAATTTAGCTGCAACCGTAATTTCTTTGATAAGTTTGGTCCAAATCTTGCCGCGCTTTTCGTCTTGACGTCCTTTGCGGTGCTGAATATTGGCCCATTTCGAATGGCCGGCCATACGGGTAAGTCCTTTTGAGTAATATCGCTTGAAGACCTCATTTTAAGGGCTTCTGAGGTCAAGAATTGGGAGTAGTACAACTTTTTTGTTACACTCTCACCTCTTAGTAAGCTTCAATGCAGTTTTTCCACTGCAAACACCTGCCCCGGTGATGGAATTGGTAGACGTGCCGGACTCAAAATCCGGTGCCGCAAGGCGTGGCGGTTCAAGTCCGCCCCGGGGCACCATCTCAAATTGGCTGATTTCTACACCTTTGTGATGCTCTCAATCTCAAATCTCATAAGTTTCTGATTCGCTATTCATAGCTTGCTCAACAATTTTCTTAGTGAGCGTTGGTGAGAACAATTCGATAAAGGTGTAGACGAAAGATCGCAAATAAGCACCTTGCTTAACACCCAAATGCGTCACGTTATTGCCAAATAAATGTCCAACCGGAATGACTCGTAGATTGCGATCTCGATCTGTGTCATAGGCTAATCCAGCAACAATCCCTACACCCATGCCTGTTTCAACATAGGTCTTAATGACATCGGCATCAATCGCTTCCAAGATGATGTCGGGGCTGAGATTGCGTTGCGCAAATGCGGCATCAATCTTGCTACGACCAGCAAACGCTTTATCGTAGGTGATAAGTGGATATTTCGCAATCTCTTCTAGGGTGATTGTTGACTGATTCAGTAGTGGGTGACTGAGCGGCACCATCACAACGTGTTGCCACTGGTAACCTGGAAGCGCCAGTACACCAGGAGTATTGGCAATGCCTTCGGTTGCAATTGCGATGTCAGCACGATCATGAATGAGCAGCTCTGCAATTTGCCCTGGGCTTCCCTGTTGAATGCTGACCCGAACCTTTGGAAAGCGTTTAGTAAATTCAGTAAGGACTTTAGGTAAGGCGTAACGGGCTTGTGTATGCGTAGTGGCAATCACAAAATTACCCTGATCCTGGCTGGCAAAGTCTTTGCCAACTCTTCTCAATGTTTCCACTTCGTCCAGAATGCGCTCAATCGAGGCAAGGATGCGTTTACCTGGCTCAGTCAGCGAGCGAATACGTTTGCCATGGCGTCGGAATATTTCTACTCCAAGCTCATCCTCAAGCTCAATAATGGCTTTCGAAACTCCTGGCTGAGAAGTGAAGAGCGCCTTAGCTGCTGAAGTGAGATTGAAGTTCTGCCTTACGGCTTCGCGAACAAAACGAAATTGATGCAAATTCATATGGATTCCATTCTTTATATCAACTGCGATATATCAACAGAATTCTATATGATTTTGGGGTATTAAGCTCTAGATACCCAACGTAAACCCACAATCGCCAAAATGAAATAGAGCAATGGAGGTGTGAGGGCGGTAAGTAGGGTTGGCCATGAACCCAGAAGCCCCACATTCGAGAAGAGGGAGTTGAAAAGCTGGAAGCTCATACCCAGCATGATGCCTCCGAACACCTTGATGCCGACACTACCGGCGCGAACCTTGAGGTAAGCAAACGGCAGGGCCAGTGCCAGCATGACGAAGATCGTGAATGGGTAAATCACTTTTTTCCAGAATGCAATGGAATGCCGCTGCACATCTTGTTTGTTATCTCTTAAGTGAGAAATAAATCGACCCAAACTAAAGATCGACATTTTTTCTGGGCTGACCAACAGTACGCTCAAAATTTGAGGTGTGACTTCAGAATCTAGGCTCACGATTGGGTGCACGAATGTTTGCGCTGAGTAGACTGGGTTTAGGGGGTCAGCCTGCTTAGCTTCTTTAAAGCGAGTTTCTGTGACGTCATCCAGAATCCAGGTTCCAGTTTGATCAAAGCGCCCGGAAACAGCGCTTCGAATAGAGAGCAAGCGGTACGCATCGTCAAACTCGTACATGCGGATATTTTTAATTTCGTTATCTTGCTCAATCTTGCCAACGTTGACATAGCGCACCCCTGGCCTCACTGGCCCGCTACCGTCCTCATCGCGTAAACGATCTTTTACCCACACGCCCGTTTTAAATTGCGAGCTATAGGATGAGCCCAAAGCCTTCATACGAATTTGGTCGGACAAGTTTTCGGTATAAGGCCCTAGCCATTCGCTCATCACAAGCGTAACAATAATTAAGGGTAATGAAATCTTTGCGAGGGTGGTTAAACCTTTGCGCATATCTAATCCAGCAATGCGAAGAATCGTGAATTCAGATTGACTAGCCAACATGGCAAATACATAAATACTTCCAATCAAACCGGCGATTGGAATAATTTCAGAAATGCGACTGGGCGCTTTTAATAAAACATGCAAAAGGGCTAGAGGTAAGGTGTACTGGCCCTTGACTGAACCAAGTTCGCTGAGGATGTCAAAAAATAAAAATAGCGCCACTAAAGCAAAGAGGATGAAACCAAAGGCAGCATAGATCTGCTTAGCTAAGTAGCGTTCATAAATATAAGGGAATAGATATTTCATCTATTTGCCAAGAAGGAGGGAAGTTGACGGCGCCACCATTTCAACGAGGGGTTGATGCGGTTGCGAATCAGTAAAAAAGCAATGCTAAAGGCTAGGGCATGTATAGGCCAAGCTGCAACAAAAACATTCACCTTGCCTTGTGATACAAAGTTTTGAGTGAGATTGAGTAGGTTGCTGTAAATCAAATAAATGAGTACGGCATAAAACATCGCAGTGTAATTGCCTAGCCGGGGATTGACATAGGCTAGTGGAATGGCAATCAATACCAGACCTAAAGCCATTAAAGGTAAACCGATACGCCAGAGTAATTCGGCGTAATTCGCATTGAGGGCAGCTGGATTGGGATCATTCAACAACTCCAAAACAGTTTTTTCTCGGTCACGCGGCGCTGGATCCAGCGCGCTTTTGCTATGAATGTGGGTGCTGTACTCGGCAAATTCTAAAATTCTGAAATCCGGTTGCGTAGGGAGTCCTTCATAGCGACGGCCATTATTCAAGACGATTGATTTTCCGCCACCCTCTGCATTTTCAATAAAGCCGGTGGAAGCAACGGCAACACTCAGTCGTCCATTTTTGGTTTCTGCGGCAAAGATATTTTTCACTTCACTTTTATCTACATCCAACTCTTCAATAAAAAATACGCGCTCTGCTTTAGCTGACTCTCTAAATTGGCCTGCGGCAACCATGGAGACATCGCTGCGTTGTTGAAAGCGCTGACTAATGATGGTCGATTCGCGGTTAGCCCAAGGCCAAACAAACAAAGCTAGGAGGGTGATGATGACGATGAGGGGTGCTGCGAAGCGCAATATTGGTCGAATCAGGCTAGCGATACTAAGGCCGCTAGCAAACCATACAATCATTTCTGAGTCTTTATACCAACGCACTAGCACTATTAAGACGGCGACAAACAGGGAGACGCTCAGTAGAACTGCCATATAGCCAAGGGTGGCCAACGCTATCAAAACTAGAGCATCCTCTGGATTAACAGCCCCATTGGCTGCAAAGCCCAGAATACGGATTACTAGAGTAGTGATCATGATGGTGACCAAGACCAAAAAAACGCCACCAGTCGTAAAACTGAGTTCGCGGCGAAGGGCTTGGTGAAAAATCATGAGTAAATAGTAGGCTGGCTGTTATTGGCTCACTCAAGATGTGAACCTGCATCTCGGAGGATAATGGATAAACACCCATTTTTTTCCGTGAATTGACTTAAAAAATACCTCAAGACATCATGACTATTCAATTTAGCACCAAGAATTTCGCGCAAGCCGATCTGAATAACCCTAAGCAGCTCAAGGCGAGCTTAGCTACGCTATTGGCGCAGAGCTCTGATTGCTTGGTTTTGGCCTATTTAAAGACAGATTTAGGCGCCTTAGCGGCTAGCAAATCCAAGTCTGGACTGTTGGTTGAGTTGGATCGATTGCTTGGTGGTTCGGTCACCCATGCAAATGTGGTGGGTGATCTCGACAGTCAGTTAGCCTCTACCTGTGTAATCCGTGCTGAAAAATCCTGGGCTAGCTCCGGGGTAAAGGTGAAACGCATTCTCTTGGTCTCTTTGGGTGACACTGCTCCAGCTGATGCGCGCAACCTGATCTCCTATTCAAAAATTGCTCGCGCTGCTTTGAAGCAATTAAGTGGCAACTCAATCCAAAATGCATTGTGGTTCATTCCAAGTTTTGCCTTGGGTCATTGCGCTGAGTTTATTGCCGAAGAAGTACGTTTAACAATTCAATATGCTGGTGATCAAGCCTATCGCTTTGGTGTCCGCCAGCCCACCATGAAATTCAAGGCTAAGGACAAGGCTGATACTTTTAATCACCTCATCTTTGCTGGTAATGACTCTTGCGCTAAGGAGCTTAAGCTCGCTGTACCAGAGGGTGCGGCCATGGTTGAGGGGATGAACCTAGCTAAAGACTTAGGTAATTTGCCCCCCAATATTTGCACCCCAACTTATTTAGGTAAAGCAGCGCAAGGCTTAAGCAAGAAGACTAGCCTAAAAGTTGAAGTCTTGGGCCGTAAGCAAATTGAAGCTTTGGGCATGGGCTCCTTTTTATCAGTGGCTCAAGGCTCAGATACGCCGCCACAATTTATTGTCATGCGCCATCAAGGCGGTAAAGCCGGTGAAGCCCCGATTGTCTTAGTTGGCAAAGGAATCACCTTTGATACCGGCGGTATTTCTCTGAAGCCTGGGGAGGCGATGGATGAGATGAAATACGACATGTGCGGTGCCGCCTCCGTGATCGGTGCAATGTACGCGACTGCTTTAATGAAGTTGAAAAAGAATGTCATCGGCGTGATCCCGACTTGTGAAAATATGCCTTCCGGTAATGCTACTCGCCCTGGCGATATTGTGAAGAGTATGTCTGGGCAAACGATTGAGATTCTGAATACCGATGCAGAAGGACGCTTAATTTTGTGTGACGCTTTAACTTACGTTGAGCGTTTCAAGCCTAAGGCCGTGATTGATGTAGCTACCTTAACAGGCGCTTGCATCATTGCATTGGGTCATGTGCATAGCGGGGTGTTCTCTGATGATGAAGGCTTAGTCAGTGCTCTCACTAAAGCGGGCCATGCCTCTTTAGATACTGTATGGCGCCTACCTTTAGACGCTGCGTACCACGAGCAATTGAAATCAAACTTTGCTGATGTAGCCAATATTGGCGGACGTCCAGCAGGCAGTGTTACTGCAGCTTGCTTCTTATCGCGTTTTACTGAAAAATATAAATGGGCTCATTTAGACATCGCTGGTACCGCCTGGAAGAGTGGCGCTGCCAAAGGCTCAACCGGACGCCCAGTGCCATTACTTGTGAACTACTTGTTAGATCAAAAGTAATTACAGAAAGTAATTCATGGCCCGTATCGATTTTCATAGCAACGTGAGCGATAAGCTGGAATATGCTTGTCGCTTAACACGCAAGATCTGGAGTGCTACAGCTGCTGGTGAGTCTGTGCGCAATATCGTGATGGTGGGCGAGAAAGCTGATCTCAAAAGACTGGATGAATTGTTGTGGACATTTAGCGCAACGGATTTATTGCCGCATTGCTTCATTGATGATGAGGCAGCAGCTGATACACCTATTTTGCTGACAGAGCATTTTTTATCGCCTGCGTTGGCTCAACTCCCCCATGCGGATGTATTGATTCATCTGGGAATGCGCATGCCCTCCGATGTTCCAGGATTGCTTGCGCGCTTTCCTCGCATCGTTGAGGTTGTGACTATTAATGAAGCGGAGCGTCTCGCTGGTCGCGAGCGATATAAAGCCTATCGTGATTTAGGTCATGAGCTGCATAACTTCGACCAATCTAAATCTTGATTTTTATTCCCCTCCAAGTATGTTGATTCATCCAGAATTTGATCCTGCTGCAATTCGGATTGGCTCGTTTGCCATTCATTGGTATGGCTTGATGTATCTCTTAGCCTTCGCCCAGTTTTTGTTGCTTGGTCGTCTGCGCATACGTGCTGCCCGATATCAATCTTTGGGATGGTCATATAAAGACCTTGAAGATCTTTTGTTTGCTGGTGTTCTAGGTGTTGTGCTTGGTGGCCGCTTGGGTTACACGCTGTTTTATATGCCGGGCTACTACCTAGCAAATCCTCTCAGCATCTTCAAGATTTGGGAGGGCGGCATGTCCTTTCATGGTGGGCTGCTTGGCGTTTTGCTGGCGCTGCTTTGGTTTGGGTATCGTCGCAAGGTTTCATTCTTTGTGGTGAGTGACTTGGTTGCGCCACTCGTGCCGTTTGGTTTGGCATTTGGCCGACTGGGTAATTTCATCAATGGTGAGTTGTGGGGTAGACCAACAGACTTGCCTTGGGCGATGGTGTTCCCCATGGTCGACGCTATTCCTCGTCACCCATCTCAGATTTACCAGTTCCTTGGAGAAGGCGTTTGCTTGGGCATCATCCTTTGGATCTATTCCAGCAAACCCCGCAGGGTCGGACAGGTTTCTGGGTTGTTTTTGCTAGGCTATGGCATTTGCCGCTTCTTAGCAGAATTTGCTCGCGAGCCCGATGCCTTCTTGGGCCTCTTGGGTCTCGGTCTATCGATGGGGCAATGGCTCTCTGTGCCCATGATAATTTTCGGAATTTACCTTATAGTGAGAGTGAATTCAAAAAAGGTAGGTATCAGTAGTTAAAAATCGAGTTTTCTGGGTCTTTTGTAGTTAATTTCTAGAAATTAACCCAATTCCCTGGAAAAGCATTCATTTTTTACTGAAATTACCCATTTTTTGACTACATTTACTTCAATTGAGGGATATACATGCTGGAGAAGCTCACTAAAGCGCGAAATTTGTCCAAGGCAAATAACGCTATTAAGCGTTTGATATCCGAGCGGGGTGAATCTAATGCGCTCAGCATGGCTGATGATGTGGTCAATAACTATCGCAAATTAGCAAAAGATCAACATGTTTCATTCTTTGCTTTTCTATTCGAGAAACTCAATCCCCAAGCTGACGCGGTGTTAAAGGCGGCACAAAATTTTGTAGCTGATTCTAGTGCTCGAAATTACATCCAGCTTCAAAAGGTTTCTGAGTCACCCCGCCAAGAATTCTTCCGTCGCTTAAATCGCGCCAGTCAAGGAACTGCAGCAGTAGTTCAAATGCGTCGAGACTTACTTCAGTTGCTGGATAAAAAACCAGAATTGGCTGCTGTGGATTTTGATATGCGCCACTTGCTGTCATCTTGGTTTAATCCTGGCTTTCTTAAGATGCATCGAGTTGACTGGAAGTCGCCGGCAGAGGTGTTGGAGAAATTGATTCAGCATGAAGCAGTTCATGCAATTGATGGTTGGGATGACCTACGCCGCCGTCTACAGCCTGATCGTCGTTGCTTTGCCTTCTTTCATCCGCAACTACCTAGCGAACCCCTCATTTTTGTGGAAGTTGCACTCTTGCCTGAGATCCCTACGGTGATCACCCCCTTAGTAGATAAAAAAGCAGAAACAGTAGATCAGGCTTCTCAGTACAAAGTTGCGGTCTTTTATTCCATTAGTAACTGCGAGCCTGGTCTTCGTGGCGTATCTATGGGTAACTTTTTAATTAAGCGGGTAGCCGAGCAATTGCATGCTGAGTTCCCTGGCATCAAAACCTTTGTCACTTTGTCACCTATTCCTGGGTTTATGGATTGGGTGGCTGGTGGTGCAAATTTAGGTGAGGGCGTTCCTGCTGAGCGATTGAAGCCAAACCTCAAGCTAGCGCGAGATACTGCCCTGACAGTTCTGAAGTTGGAGACTCAGTCTTGGAGTGAGCGATTGGCGGGCGGTTGGCATCCTGACCAAGCTACTGAAAAAGAAAAAGAAGCCTTGCTTTCATTGGCAAGCATGTATTTGGGCTTAGCTTCTACTGGTCGCGATGGAAATCCAGTGGCGAAGTTTCATTTGGGCAATGGAGCTAAGTTACACCTGGTTAACTGGGCGGGGGATTTATCCCGCAAGGGGTTGCGTCAATCCGCTGGTCTGATGGTCAACTATCTATATGATTTGGCTAGCGTGGAGGATAATCATGAGCGCTTTGCCAATGGTGAAATTGTTTATTCCAGGGCAGTTGGCCGCTTAATGGCTCCCTAGTGTTTTCCCTTGTGTGGACTTATGCACCAAGTGTTAAGTACCCTTAAAATGATGCGGTAACTATAAAAACGACATCAATCACAGATTGATCAAAAGGAGACGAAGATGTTTAATCAAAAACTTAAGGCATCACTTTTTTCTGTAAGCGCCTTGAAGAAATCATTGTTTCTTCTCTGTGCAGCACCTTTGGCGGTTATGGCACAAGAATGGCCAGCCAAGCCAGTGACTTTTTTGAATCCATTCCCTGCAGGCGGTGGAACAGATGCTTTTGCTAGACCATTAGCAGCTCAGTTAACAGAGCAAATGGGTAAGCAGTTCATTATTGATAATCGTGGTGGCGCCGGCGGCACCGTGGGCGCATCAGTTGCGGCAAAAGCAGCGCCAGATGGTTATACCTGGTTCATTGGTGCAACTCACCACACTATTGCGCCTTCGATGTACAAAAATCTTGATTACGATATTGAGAAAAGCTTTATTCCTGTAGCGATGGTGGCTAACGTGCCTCAAGTCTTGGTTGTTAATCCCCAGCGCGTGAGTGCGCGCAATGCCAAGGAGTTCGTTGCGCTCATGAAGCAAAACCCAGGTAAATATAACTTTGCAAGTGCGGGTAGCGGCACCGTCCATCACTTGGCGGGCGAGCTATTTAAGATACAAACAGGTACCTTTATCACCCACATACCATATCGTGGTGCTGGTCCGGCGATGAATGACTTGTTAGCAGGCCAGATTGACTTGGAGTTTGATGGTCTTGCGACCTCTGCGCCACAAATTAATGCAGGCAAGTTGGTTGCGATCGCTGTAGCATCAAACAAGCGCTCACCTGCGATTCCGAACGTACCCACTTTCAAAGAAGCTGGCTTGCCAGACTATGAAGTATCTACTTGGTACTCGATATTTGCACCAGCCGGAACTCCAAAGCCAATTGTTGACAAAATGATTGTTGAAGTTCAAAAAGCACTGAATACTCCAAAGCTCAAAGCAATTTGGGAGAAAAACGGATCAGATACGCCGAGTCTATATGGAGATGCTTTTGGCAAGCAGGTTCGTGCTGACGTTGCTCGTTGGTCTACTGTAGTTAAGAAATCTGGCGCTTCGTTAGATTAATTAAGTATTTAATGAATTGGTATTTGAGGCTCGAATGAATTTATATTCCTTATTGGAAAAAGGTTTTCCAAAAGATAAGCAAGCATGTGCACTTGAAACGCATGATGGGCTGTACTACTCCTGGAGTGATCTAGAGCGTGCTACGGCTAAGATGGCAAATTTGCTTAAGGGTCTCAAATTACCCGCCGGATCAAGGGTTGCAGTTCAGGTTGAGAAGTCGCCTGAAGCCCTGTTTCTGTATCTGGCTACGGTAAAGGCAGGATATGTTTATCTGCCCCTCAATACCGCCTATCAAGCAGCTGAGATTCAATACTTTCTTGAGAATGCTGAGCCAGCGGTCGTAGTTTGCAGCAGTAAGAATTTCTCTTGGGTATCCAAAGTTGCTTTTAAGGCTGGCACTAAACATGTCTTTACTTTGGATGAAGATCGCAAGGGCACTTTATTAGAGCGTGCAGCCAACCAAAGCGATAAGTTCAAGACGGTCGCCGTTAAGGACGATGATTTAGCGGCAATCTTGTATACGTCCGGTACAACGGGTCGTAGCAAGGGTGCAATGCTGACTCATAAGAATTTGGGTAGCAATGCACAAGTTCTGCAGAAGTTTTGGGGTTGGAAAAAAGGTGATGTTCTATTACATGCTTTACCAATCTTCCATGTCCATGGTTTATTTGTAGCTGCTCATGGGGCCTTAATTAATGGCAGCAAAATGATTTGGTTGCCGCGTTTAGATACTGCGCAATTAATTCATCACATGCCCAATTCCACTGTGATGATGGGTGTGCCAACATTCTATGTGCGCCTCCTTGCAGATAAGAACTTTAATAAGAACGTCACGCGCAATATGCGCTTATTTGTTTCTGGCTCTGCGCCCTTGCTCACTGAAACCTTCAATACTTTCAAAGATGTGATTGGACAACCGATTCTTGAGCGTTATGGCATGAGTGAGACGGTGATGTTGGTTTCCAATCCATATAAGGGCAGTCGCGTAGGCGGATCCGTTGGCTTGCCTTTGCCGGGCGTAAAAGTTCGTGTAGTGAGCGAAAGCAATAAACCTTGTGGTGTTGATGAAATCGGCAGCATCCAGGTTAAAGGACCAAATGTATTCAAGGGTTACTGGCGCATGCCAGAAAAAACCGCTGAAGAATTTACTGCAGATGGTTGGTTTAAGACGGGTGACGTTGGTCGTTGGGGTGGTGATGCCAATGGCGGCAAAGCACCTAAGGATTACCTCTGCATCGTTGGCCGCAGCAAGGATTTAATTATTTCTGGTGGCTACAACGTCTATCCAAAAGAAATCGAAAGCTTCATCGATGACATGGATGGCGTTGATGAAAGCGCTGTGATTGGTATTCCGCATCCAGATTTTGGTGAAGCAGTAATGGCGGTGGTAGTGCCAAAAGCGGGCGCCACACTGGATGCTCAGGCTATGATTGCTACGCTCAAAACTCAGATCGCAAACTTTAAGATTCCAAAGCGTTTAGAGATTGTTTCTGACTTGCCGCGTAATGCAATGGGCAAGGTGCAGAAGAATATTCTGCGTCAACAATACACAAGCTAACGCTAGTAAAAACTACGTTAAAAACCGAATGCCTTGCGGCTTTCATTAAACATGAAGGCTGCAAGCAAAAACAGCATTACTCCAAAGATGCGCTTTAGTTGCGCGACATTGAGTTTCCTGGCCATCTTGGCGCCAAGCGGGGCGGTGAATATGCTGACCACCACAATACACAGCACTGCTGGAAGATAGACAAATCCTAATGAGCCCGCTGGAAGGTTGGGGTTGCCCCAGCTTCCATACATATAGCCGATCGTGGCTGCAGCTGCAATCGGAAATCCTAATCCTGAAGAGCTAGCCATTGCAGTATGCGGTTTGACATTGCACCAAAGCATGAATGGCACGGTAATAAATGCCCCACCTGCGCCAACTAGGCTAGCAATGACACCCGTCAACGCCCCGAAAGAAAATAATCCAAGGGCGCCTGGTAATTCTCGTCCAGCACTAGGCTTTTTATTGATGATCATTTGGATCGAGGTGTAGACAATAAAAATGGCAAAGAATAAAGAAAGCCAAGAAGTATTAATTGCTTCGAAAATTTCGCTGCCACCAACAAGGCTGCCGATGACCAGTCCAGGGCTTAATGCGGCTACCAATTTCCAATCGATGGAGCCATGTTTATGATGTGCCCAGATGGCTGAGGTAGTTGTAAAAAGAATCGTTGCCATACCAGTTGCGATGGCCATATGGACGATGACATTTTGACCAAACCCTAGATGATTGAAAACCACAATCATGAAAGGAACCAAAATCATCCCACCACCAATTCCAAGTAAACCCGCTAAGAAGCCAGATATGCTCCCGCACAACATGAGCATCAGAATATCGGCTATTGACATGAATTCCCCGCCTTAGCCGCTAGGCCGTCATCCTGAACCCTAAGGTTCAAGGTGGAACGGCTACTCTGCTTCGGGTGCATTAAGAAGTTCAGGGAGTGAACAGCTCGAGGCTGCCACTGTGAAGGTTCGAAACGCTCACGCCCACAAGGTAAAGATCGTTCCTGATGCTTGCGCATCGGTTCAAGGAACTATTGGCCTTGGCGAACCAGGCAGGGAAAGGGTTTGCATTAGAGCATCCACTTGATCTTCTAGTGAATGGATTTCATTCTGGAGTCGAGTAATCTCTTCTGTATTGGAGGCAGATGAGGCACTCTGCGCAGCAGAATGCTGAGACGCAGTTTGCAGTTTAATGAGATCACCTGCAATCTTTAATGCAGCCATCATGCTTGCACGTTCAATGCTGCGATTACCACCACTAATTGCAAGTTGGATTTGTTCATCGACTAAGGTGCACGCTGCGCGAAGTAGTGGCTCATGTTCAGCGCTTGTGGCTAAAGTAATTTTTTGACCAGCGAGGGTTACTTCAATGCGTTGTTGGCTCATTGTCATCCTCTGGATTGGTTGGTGGCGCGGGGTCACCAAGTAAATTTAATTGGCGACCATCACTTTGCTCTGGCAGGCGACTCAAAATATGTTGAATCCGTTTTTGCGCATCTTCAATTTTAGTTTCAAGCTGAATACGATCTTGATGCAGTGACTTCACGGCATCGGAGATCAGCTGAATTTTTTTCGATAGCCTTTGCAAAGATTCAGCTACCGAATCGGATTCAGTGGGGTCGCTGGGGACATGAGGGTTGTACTCGGTCATATAGGCATTGTAGCCTCAGGAAAATGCTTTGTGAAACTCCTGATTTTTGGCTTCAATTGGGTAAAGCTATCCAATCATTGCCCAGCTTCTCTAGGCGAACACGGCCATCAAAAAGCGCTATCAGAGCTTGATGAGTTCTGGGATCTTGACTGGGACCTTGGAAATGCAGTTTTCCATCCTTAAGCATCACTACAAAGTCTGCTCGCAGTGCAAAATGAATTTCATGCAAAACCGTCACCAGGGTTTTTCCCTGAGTTAGTAAATTACCTTGCCACTTCAAAAAATCGGCTTGATGAGGGGGGTCTAGATTAGCTAAGGGCTCATCCAGGAGAAGGATATCTGAATCTACTGCGAGAAGACGAGCTAATAGGACCCTCTGACGCTCGCCTCCGGATAGTTGCTGCAGTGGGCGATGGCGTAAATTCCAAGCATCCGTTTGTTGCAAAGCTTGCTCAACCAAGATGTGATCGGTTTTAGAGGGTAGGTGTAGCCATCCTTGATGGGGTAGTCGCCCCAACATAACGGCGTCATAAACGCTGAGAGAGTCGTTCAGTTCATCGGGTGAGCTTGAAGTTTGATCAAGCCAAGCAATTTTCTTTGCCAGATCTTTACGGGCAAATGAGTTGAGATTGATTTCATCAACTGTAATGGATCCACTCCACTTTAGTAAGCCAGCCATTGCTTGGAGTAGAGAGGATTTGCCTACGCCGTTGGGTCCAATAACGCTAGTCCATTTATTCTGCGGAATATCCAAATTGAGGTCAGAGAGGATGGCGCAAGGACCCCTATAGACAGTAAGTTGGCGGGTTTTCATGAGTGCGCCCCAAAAGAGGTTCGCCTCAGTAGGGTTAGTAGATAAAGGCCGCCTAAAACTGCTGTCACGACACCAACAGGAATTTCAATTGGTGCAAAGAGGGTTCGCGCAATCAGATCCGAGCTGAGCAATAAGATTCCACCGCCTAAACAGGAAAATAAAATCTGCACTCGTTGTCGTCCACTGGAAAGCTTTCTTACTAAATGCGGAGCTGCTAGTCCAACAAAAGCCACTAAACCAGTTTGGGCCACTGCGCACCCTGTCGCAAGTGCAAGAATGCCAATCAATACCAAGCGAAGTTGATCTAGTGGCAAACCTAAAGTGCGGGCCGTATTTTCTCCAAGTGATAAAGCATCCAGGACGGGGCTAATGATGAGGGTAATGAGCAGGCAAATCACTAAAGCGATGGCCATGATCGCAACACCAGACCAACTCAGGAGTGTGGTGTTACCCAACATAAAGGATTGAATGCTTTGAAACAGATCAGGGCGAATAAATGTGAATAAAGAGTTTGCTGCTCCTAAGATGACGCTGATGACCACTCCGGATAATAAGAGTCGTAAGGAACTTTTATAGCCGCCTGCCAAGAGTAGGGAGGCCAGTACACCAATCAGAGCCCCAAAAAAAGCACCGCCATTCAGACCAATGATGTCTAGCCAAGAGTTACCAAGATAGGCAAAGCAAAGGATGCTGCCAACACCAAGGAGTGCACCGGATGCGCTTCCTAGAAGGTAGGGGTCGGCCAAAGGATTGCGAAATAGGCTTTGGGCGATACCGCCGGCAAGACCTAATAAAGCTCCCGCAAGATAGGCGCCCAATGAGCGGGGAAGTCGAATATCAAATAACACCGTTTGATCTGATCCTGCCATGTTCCAACTGGCACCGATACTTCCAAGTAAGGTTCCAAGCAATACCAGAACCGCACTCAGAATGAGTAGTCCGGATAACTTGCCTAGAAAATAGTTTTTTTGCATTACCGAGATGATGACATCTTCTCTTGTACGCATTGAGAAATAATGAGTGCTGCTTCTCCCATGCGTGGGCCAGGGCGCACCAGGACATCATTTTGATCGCCATTAAATACACAAATCTGATTTTTAGAAACTGCTGGAATGGAATTCCAGCCCGGACGTTTCTGAATGTAAGCAACAGTTGATTCGGTCAGGAGGATGACATCAGGCTTTGCTTGCACCACAAACTCAGGATTGATTTTTGGAAAAGGCCCAAGTGATTTTGGAATGATATTTACTAAATTCAACTGAGTCAGAATTTCACCAATAAAAGAAGTGCCTCCAGCGGCAAAGGGCGCGGGATTGACTTCAAAGTACACGCGAATATTTCTATTGCCCGAGGATAGCTGTTTACCAGCACGCATGATTTCTTTTTGAATTTGATTCCACACACGAGTGCTCTCAGATGTGCCCAGTATGAGATCTAGTTTCTGAAGGGCGCGTTCCTCGTCAGCTATAGATTTCACATCCAATGAAAAAGTCTTAATGCCTAACCCATTTAGTCGTGCGACCACTGGAGAGGCTTTTTCAAGCAGTACGACATCTGGCTTGAGTTGCACGATCCGCTCGATATTGATATCACCCATTCCGCCAAGCTTAGGCAAACCCTGGATTGATTGAGGCCAATTAGAAAATCGATCAACACCCACCAAAGCGCTGCATTTGCCCAAAGCGCAAACAGACTCAGTGAGTGATGGCAGAAGACTCACAATGCGCTGCGGTGGCTTATCAAAAGCCACCGAAACCCCTCTGTCATCTGTTACAGAAATCGGGGTGTCTGCAAGAATGGCTAAAGAGAAAAAAAGTAAAAATAAAGCAACGCCGATTGTCAGATAGCGAGCGCGCGTTGAGGGCCATATAAGCTTATCCATATTTATTTACTGGATTAGAAGTTGTATTTAGCGCTAAGAAAAATTGACCTAGGGTCATTTGCGTAATAGTAGTAACTATTTCCGCTACTATTGCTTGGGAACTGAACGTAACCGTAACCCCCATAAGTTGAGTACTGTGCATTACCAACATTTTTCACGGTTAAACGAGTATCCCAATTTCCCGTTCTATAGTTCGCATAAATGTCACCTACTGCATATGACGGCATGACGTTAAGACTGCTGTAGTAGGAGGGGGCGGCATCATAGCGCTGATTACTAACGTAATTCACTACACCACCAAGAGACCAATTATTGTTCAGTGCGTAAATAGCTCTAGCATTTAGTAATAGGTTTGGTACCTGTGCAATAGCCTGATTTTGATATGGTCCGTTCGCATAAAAAGCATTCTGCACTGTACCGCCGCCACCGATAGAAAGTTGAGAAGTCACGGCAGAGAGGAAATTTAGATTTGCACCAGTTCTATTGATGTTGTAAGGCGAATTAGAATTGTTATAAGTTGCAGGGTTGTACAAAATTTCATTTTGGGAGACTGAGCTAAAAACTGCTGCAGTCAAATTTGTTTTGAGTAGCTGCCAATTGCCACCAAGTTCATAGGTTTGAGCAGTTTGCGGTTTTAGAATGCCGCCAAATGATGGACTTCCTCCAGCGCTAGACCAAGTCCAAAATTCATCTACATTGGGAAAGCGATAGGATTGATTCCATTTGATGTAAATCCGCTGTCCTTCAAGATATTTGAAATTAAATGCGATATCTCCAGCATTTGCTGAGTATGTTTGATTTGGGTTGGGATTGGCTGAACCATTCCAGATACTTACGCCATTGGCACTGGCGCTCTGTGTTTGATATCTATAGCCTCCAGCAAAATCTATGACTCTAGTTAGCGGATTTCTTTGAATTAAATACACGGATTGGTTGTAAAGGCTTGCATTGGCGGAGCTGGCTATAGGGTTGATTACTGCGCCTTGTGCTTGGGCGGATTGATTCATGATGCTGCTATAGCTAGCAGCAGATGATTGATTTGCTTTATTGAACTCGTAGCCAACAATGCTCGTTCCAAATTTACCAAAGTCACCTTTTATTCGAGGGCTGAAGTTGGCTTGCCATCCCTCATATTTTGTAAAGGATGGGCTTATAGTTGGAAAGGCTCCAACACCCGAAGCGGTAGTGGAGTAATAAGGCTGAGTAAAGAAGGTAGTTTTGGCGCTGTAGAAACTATCAACTTCTAAATTAAAAGTATCGCTTAATGCTTTAGCCAGACCCATTCTGATTCCAGAATTGTCGACAGCAGTGCCCGATCCAATGTTATTAAATTTTGCAAGTTGTGGATTACCTTGCCCTACTTGTCCAAGCGTACCTCCTGGCATTTGCTGATTAGAGTAGCTATAAAACAGATCGGCATAAACATTATCCCTCCCCCCTAATGACTGCGTTACTTTGCCATCAAATGAATAAGCATTAGCAGCCGAGTTTTGACGCCAGCCATTCGTATTGGAGGTATTGGCACTTAATTGGACAGTTGTTTGATCTATGGTATTTCTAAAGATGGCATTATTTACTAGGGTGTTGAAGCTACCATAGCTAGTTGATGCTTGATTAAGAGTTTTACTTCCACCATTTGTGATGATGTTAATGACACCCCCTAAGGCACCATTACCATATTGAACGCTGGCTCCACCCCGCAATATTTCAATACGGTTAATTGAGTCGAGTGGAATTGATTCCCAAGATATCCCCGATGAATCAATGGGATTGATGCGTTGCCCATCAACTAGAATAAGAGTTGTATCTTTAGCTGTGGGACCATACCCACCCATGTCCACGGTTGCGCCAAGGTTTAGTTGCCCGCCTGCAGTACTTCTTATATTCAAGCCGCCAATCTGCGACAAAATGTCTGGAATATTAGTGGACGTAGATTCCGCAATTTCTTCGCGGGTAATCACTTGAACATTCGCAGGAACTTCGTTGAGGTTCTCCTCAAAGCGTGAGCCTGAAACAATGACCGTTGATTGCGAGCCTTGAGCTGCTGAGTTAAGTGTGATGGCTGCACCGCAAAGAAACGCGACTAATGATTTACTGCTGAACTGCTGTTTCATGATGAACCTTCTGCCTTCGAATCACCTAGCTAACTTCCCCGTAAGCTGGGTCGAACAGAATTTCACTTTTTGAGAGTTCAGGCGTCAATTGGGCACCTCGCCAGTTTGGCAGGGGATGCTTCATCGGCGCGCGAAGATCCCCGTCCGCAAAATTCCACCTGTCTTGGCCGGTATCCGGGCTAGTAAATCTCAGAATCTGGCCTTCCCATGCAATTGACTCGCACAGTGGCTTACTCAGACTCCTGACACCTTCACCTTGAAGTTGGGGTGTATTTACTTACCGTTGCGGGGGCAGCACACGTTTAGTGTTTCCCGTTTAACTTTATTGCACTGCAATAAAGCACCACGACCCCGCAATTCTATCTCAGGCTGGACCCAAATCGGCCTAAAAAGCCAAAAAAGCCTACAATAAGGGCTCTAGGATTAAGGATTCATGACAGCATTAGACAAGCACCCCGAAAAAAATCTGATTCGTTTGCAGCTGAGCCAAAACTCGGTGTTAAAAAGCTTGGATCCTGAAGCAATGGCTGATTTAGAGCGCCACCTAGTCATCTCAGACCTCAAAAAATCAGAAATCCTGCTGCATCAAGGTGATCACCAGATGGAGCAGTACTTTGTGCTGGATGGAATCCTGAAGCGTATTGTTTCTAGTGCAGATGCAAAAGAGATGATTTTGCGTTTTGCCATCGAAAAAGATATTGAAACAAGCTATGCAGCTTGGCGTCTCAAAACAGCAGCCCCATATAGCATTGCCTCCGTAACCAAGGCTCGTGTTGCCCGCATGCCCCTCAAGAAGTGGGCTGAGTTTTTGAATGTCCACAAGCCTCTCAAGGAAAGCTTTGAGTTTGAAGTCATGCGCCTCATGAGTGAGATCATGGCCCATACGATTACTTTACATATGCTCGATGCGCCAGGCCGGGTAGAGCGGTTTCTACGTAAATACGAAGACTTATTTGAGTTGCTCCCTAAAAAAGAGCTGGCTGCCTATCTCAACCTCTCTCCAGAGACTTTAAGTCGCCTCAAAACCAAGCACAAAGAGCTTTTTGTCTAGTTAGAAACCCCAGTTGGTTCTAGATTTAAGGGGAAATTGACCGAAGTCAATGATGAACCCCATCCCCAAGCCTAAGATTCATCTCAGCCTCAACGGGAACGTCGATAGTTACCCGTGGCATTACTAATAACTTAATTGGAGACAGTTGGCGAAAGCTAAATTGCACTGAACATGTACTTCGTTCGGGCAGTGTAATTAACTATAAATTTCTATGACAACAGACAATCAAAATACACAAGTTACCGATGGTTTCCATCTCGTCATTGATGCCTTAAAAGCAAATGACCTAGATACTATTTTTGGTCTCGTTGGTATTCCAATTACCGACTTGTGCCGTTTGGCTCAAGCTGAAGGATTGCGCTTCATTGGTTTCCGACATGAGCAGCATGCAGGTAATGCTGCAGCGATTGCAGGTTACATGACTCAAAAGCCTGGTATTTGCATGACTGTGTCAGCGCCTGGTTTCTTGAACGGCTTAACGGCTTTGGCAAATGCCACCGTGAACTGTTTCCCTATGATTTTGATTTCCGGTTCAAGCGAACGTGAAATCGTTGACTTGCAGCAGGGTGATTACGAAGAGATGGATCAGCTTAATGCTGCTAAGCCTTATTGCAAGGCTGCATACCGTATTAATCACATTGAAGACATCGGCATTGGTTTTGCTCGTGCAATTCGTGCAGCTGTTTCTGGTCGCCCAGGTGGTGTGTACTTGGACTTGCCTGCACAACTATTGGCTCAAACAATGCCAGTAGAAGAAGCGAAGAAGTCTATCTTCAAAGTAATCGATCCAATTCCACGTCAAATCCCTGCGGCTGATGCAGTCGAGCGTGCATTGAATGTATTGAAGGGTGCTAAGCGTCCTTTGATTCTCTTGGGCAAAGGTGCTGCTTATGCTCAAGCCGATAAAGAAATTCGTGACTTGATCGAAAAATCTGGCATCCCTTATTTGCCAATGTCGATGGCCAAAGGTTTGCTGCCAGATAACCATCCACAATCTGCTTCTGCAGCACGTTCATTTGTATTGGCCGAGGCTGATGCGGTGATGTTGGTTGGTGCGCGTTTGAATTGGTTGCTTGCGCACGGCAAGGGTAAGACATGGGGCAAAGATCCTAAGAAATTTATCCAAATTGACATTCAGGCAAATGAAGTTGATAGCAACGTGCAAATTGACGCACCATTGATCGGTGATATTGGCTCTGTTGTTGGCGAGCTCCTCAAAGGTATTGCTGCCGTTCCTAAGCCAAGCGCTGAATGGATTGGCGCAATTAATGAGAAGAAAGATAAGAACTTGGCTAAGATGGCCGAGACTCTTGCTAAGGAAGCTTCACCAATGAACTTCCATGGTGCATTGCGCGCTATTCGTGATGTGATCAAGAAGAACCCAGACGTGAACTTGGTTAACGAGGGTGCAAACACACTCGACTACTGCCGCGCAATTGTGGATATGTACAAGCCGCGCAAACGTTTTGACTCCGGTACTTGGGGAATTATGGGTATTGGTATGGGCTACGCTATTGGCGCTGCGGTAACAAGTGGTTTGCCTACAGTTGCAGTTGAGGGTGATAGTGCTTTTGGTTTCAGCGGCATGGAATTAGAAACTATTTGCCGTTACAACTTACCAATCACTACAGTTGTATTTAATAACAACGGTGTCTACCGTGGTACTGACGTTAACCCAACTGGTGGCGCCGACGTTGCTCCAACAGTATTTGTTAAGAATGCACGTTACGACAAGATGATTGAGGCCTTTGGTGGTGTTGGTTATTACGTAACTACTCCTGCTGAATTGGAAGCGGCATTGACTAAGGCAATCGCCGAGGGCAAGCCAGCCTTAATTAATGCGGTAATTGATGAAACAGCTGGTACAGAGAGTGGTCGTTTAACTAACTTAAACCCATCCACTGCTGCCGGTAAGAAGTAATACGCAGGTAATAAACTCGTAATTTTTTAAGAATATATTTAGTAATACACAAGAAAGACTTAAAGGAGAATCAAACATGACTAAACCATTAGACGGCATTCGTATCATTGACTTTACACACGTACAGGCAGGCCCTGCATGTACTCAGCTATTGGCTTGGTACGGCGCTGACGTAATTAAAGTGGAGCGCCCAGGTTCTGGTGACGTAACACGTAGCCAGTTGCGCGATATCCCAGGTGCAGATGCTTTGTATTTCACGATGTTGAACGGTAATAAGCGTTCTTTGACTCTGGATACCAAGACTCAAGAAGGTAAAGAAGTTTTAGAAAAGATGATCAAGACATCTGACGTGATGGTTGAGAACTTCGGTCCAGGCGCTTTGGATCGTATGGGCTTTAGCTGGGCGCGCATTCAGGAATTAAATCCAAAGATGATCATGGCATCTGTAAAAGGCTTTAGCGATGGCCACTCATATGAAGACTTAAAAGTGTATGAGAACGTTGCTCAGTGCGCCGGTGGTGCAGCTTCTACAACTGGTTTCTGGGATGGTCCTCCAACAGTTTCTGCTGCCGCTTTGGGCGATAGCAACACTGGTATGCATTTGGCAATTGGTATCTTGACCGCATTGATGCAGCGTCAAAAAACTGGCAAAGGTCAAAAGGTATCTTGCTCAATGCAAGACGCTGTATTGAACTTGTGCCGCGTGAAGTTGCGCGACCAACAACGTTTGGACAAAGTTGGCTACCTCGAAGAATACCCACAGTACCCACACGGAACATTCTCTGATGTTGTTCCACGTGGTGGTAACGCTGGTGGTGGCGGTCAGCCAGGTTGGGTGTTGAAGTGTAAGGGTTGGGAAACAGATCCAAACGCTTACATCTACTTCACTATTCAAGGTCACGCTTGGGAGCCAATTACCAAGGCTTTGGGCAGACCAGAGTGGGCAACTGATCCAGCGTACATGACTGCAGAAGCGCGTCAAGATAAGATTTTTGATATCTTTGCAACGATTGAAGAGTGGCTCAAGGACAAGACCAAGTACGAAGCTGTGGACATTCTCCGCAAGTTCGATATTCCTTGCGCACCAGTGCTCTCAATGAAGGAATTGGCTGCATCACCTGACTTGCGTAAGAGCGGTTCTATCGTTGAAGTGGATCACAAGGTTCGCGGTAAGTACTTAACAATCGGTAGCCCAATCAAGTTTTCTGATTTGAAGATCGATGTTGGTCCATCACCAGTATTGGGTGAGCACACCGATGAAGTATTGAAAGATCTTGGCTATAACGCTGACGACATTGCTAAGTTACATGCAGCAAAAGCGGTTTAATAACAATAAACAATATTTGTTTTAGTTTCGAAGGCGCTCCTAGTGAGCGCCTTTTTTATTCTTACTGTTTCCGAGAAAGTCTTTAGACTGATAGCATGAAAACAAATATAGATTTAAACCAATTACTTGATTGTGTTGGTGATGCGGTGATTGTTGCTGATGCGTATGAAAAGATCGTGTTATGGAATGCGGCTGCTACCAGAATTTTTGGCTATTCCGAAGAAGAGGCGCTTGGAAAGACTTTGGATTTAATAGTTCCTGAGCGTCAGCGCCAAAAACATAATGAGGGCTATAGCAAGTCTATGGAGACCGGCACTACCCGTTATGGCACTTCATTATTGAAAGTCCCAGCTAAGCACAAAGATGGAAGTACTTTATCGATTGCCTTTACTGTGGGAATGTTATTTGATGAGAAACATCAGGCCAATGGTGTGGCAGCGGTAATTCGGGACGAGACCGCACGTTTTGCTGAAGAACGAGCACTTCAAAAGCGACTTTCAGATCTTGAAAATCAATAAATCTGCACCCAAATAGCGAATATGGGGCATCCCTTGTTGGTTGTGCCCAAAAAATAGGCATGCCATGTTGCACCGCAATCTGTCGCTGGTAAAATTGCCCTAATTCAAAATTTCAATCTTATTAGGACTTTAATCATGGCAAAAGCATTAGAAGGAGTCAAAATCCTTGACTTCACTCACGTTCAATCTGGCCCAACTTGTACTCAGTTGCTGGCTTGGTTCGGCGCAGATGTAATCAAAGTAGAAAAATCCGGTGAGGGCGATGCCACTCGTGGTCAATTGCGCGATATCCCTGATGCAGATAGTTTGTATTTCACAATGTTGAACCATAACAAGCGTTCAATCACTGTGAATACTAAAACTCCAAAAGGTAAGGAAATTCTGGAGCGCTTGATTAAAGAATGTGATGTTCTCGTTGAGAACTTTGCTCCTGGTGCATTAGATCGTATGGGCTTCTCTTGGGAGCGTATTCAAGAGCTCAACCCTATGATGATCATGGCCTCAGTCAAAGGTTTCGGCCCTGGCCCTTACGAGGATTGCAAGGTTTATGAAAACGTAGCCCAGTGTGCTGGCGGTTCAGCCTCTACCACTGGATTTGATGACGGTCCTCCGATGGTGACTGGTGCTCAAATTGGCGATAGCGGAACTGGTTTGCATTTAGCGCTCGGTATTGTGACTGCACTATATCAACGTACTCACTCTGGCCGCGGTCAAAAAGTATTGGCAGCAATGCAAGATGCGGTATTGAATTTATGTCGTGTGAAGTTGCGCGATCAACAGCGCCTAGAGCGCGTTGGTTTGATGCAAGAGTATCCCCAGTTCCCGAATGGTGAGTTTGGCGACTCTGTACCCCGTGCTGGTAATGCCTCTGGTGGTGGTCAGCCTGGCTGGATTGTTAAATGTAAAGGCTGGGAAACGGATCCTAATTCCTATATGTATGTCATCGTGCAAGCTCCTGTTTGGGAAGCCATTTGCAAAGTGATCGGCCGCGAAGATTGGATTACGGATGTGCGTTTCGCATCACCAATGGCTCGCTTGCCACATTTAATGGAAATTTTCGGTGAAATCGAAAAATGGACAATGACAAAGACGAAGTTTGAAGTCATGGATATTTTGAATAAATACGATATTCCTTGCGGCCCAATTTTGTCGATGAAAGAGATTGCTGAAGAGCCGGCATTACGTGCTACTGGGACTGTTGTTGAAGTAGATCATCCAATTCGTGGCAAGTACCTTACTGTGGGTAATCCAATTAAGATGTCTGATAGCCCAACCGATGTGACTCGTTCACCGTTACTAGGTGAGCATACCGACGAGATCCTTCACGAACTTGGCTATTCAACGGATGAGTTGATTAGTCTTCGTCACGATAAGGTGATCTAAGATGCGTGTTGCGCTGATTGGGAGTGCGGATTTTGGTAAGGCGGCATTAGAGGCTTTTTTAGATCGCGGCGATGAAGTGGTAGCTGTGTTTTGCCCGCCGGATAATCCAAAATCTAGTAAACCTGAAGTGCTGAAAGAGGCGGCGATTGCAAGAGGCTTAACTCCCTTGCAGTTTGCCTCGCTTAAAGGTCCTGAGGCGGCGCAAGCAATGATTGATGGCAAGGCCGATATCTGTGTCATGGCCTATGTGATTCAGTTTGTACCGCAAGAGCTTTGCAAGATTCCAAAGCATGGAACTATCCAGTATCACCCTTCGCTTCTACCAAAGTATCGTGGTCCAAGCGCCATTAATTGGGCGATTGCATTGGGCGAAGAGAAAACCGGCTTAACCATCTTCCGTCCATCCGATGGCTTGGATGAGGGTGAAGTGATTCTTCAAAAAGAAGTGCCTATTGCTCCTGATGACACTCTGGGTAAAGTCTACTTTGATAAATTATTTCCATTGGGCATTCAGGCTCTACTTGAGGCTGCCGATCTCGTGATTGCCAATCAACATCAAGAAGTCATTCAAGATGAATCGCAGGCAAATTACGAGGGTTGGTTTGATGCGAATGCTGCTCAAATCCATTGGGCTACTCATATTAGCCAAATCTACAACGTGATTCGTGCATGCAATCCTGCTCCTGGAGCTTGGACTAAGTTTGGCGAGCAAAAAGTGCAGATTTACGATTGCCATAAGCATGTAGCGGCTACCTTTGGATCCGTTAAAGGTAAGCCTGGTGAAGTGACTCAAATTACTTTGGATTCATTCTTTGTCGCCTGTCATGGCGGACAGATTGAAGTCCTCAAAGCAAAGGGTGCCGCTGGAAAAGTAACTGGTGCTGAATTGGCTAAAGAGTTGAACTTAGAAGTGGGTCAGTTCTTTACCTTGTAAATTAGAGCGTATCAAGTACCTAGAAATTAAACCTCTAGGTTATCAATTAAGCGTGTTTTACCAAGCTTGGCAGCCGTGAGAATGACTAATGGCTCGCCAGCTTGCAGACTTTCATTGGAGGCTGGCGCTAAATCACTTTGCTGGCGAATGGCAATGTAATCCGGTTGCCAGCCACGTCCAGTGAGAAGTTCTACTGCTAGTTTTTCAATCTCGATCAATGAATGTGTATTGCGCTCGCTTAAATCTAGTACTCGTGCGCGGACTTCCTTCAAAGCCTTTTGCAGTTCAGGCGCTTCTGCGCGTTCTTCAATGGAGAGGTAGCCATTGCGAGAGGAGAGGGCAAGGCCATCTTCAGCACGAATAGTTTCACCAGGAATGATTTCAACGGGCAATGCAAACTGCTTAGCCATCTGACGAATGATCATCAGCTGTTGATAATCTTTTTTCCCAAATACGGCGACTTTAGGCTGCACGCAAGAGAGAAGCTTCAGTACGACAGTGCAAACACCCTTAAAGAAGCCAGGGCGGAACTCCCCTTCAAGAATATCTCCAAGCTGTTGTGGAGGGTCTACTCGGTACTCTTGGGGCTGCGGGTAGAGGTCTCGTTCAGTTGGTGCAAATAGGATGTACACACCTTCTTTTTCAAGCTTATCAATGTCTGCCTGCATGGTGCGCGGATAGCTATCAAAATCTTCATTGGGGCCAAACTGAAGGCGGTTAACAAAGATGCTGGCTACTACTGGATCACCGTGCTGCCTGGCAAGGCGCATGAGAGATAAATGACCTTCATGGAGGTTGCCCATGGTAGGAACAAAGGAAGCGCGATTCTGTCCACGCAAGTGGTCACGCAACTCTTGTATGTCGCTAATAATTTTCATGCAACAGGGGTGTAGGCGAGACGCACATAAATTGGTGCATATGGTTCAGCCTGGGTAATTTCTACTAATGCTTCACGAGAGAGCTCTAACATCGCGATGAAGTTCACGATCACTATCGGAATACCTTTGCCAGATTTAATGGCTTCCTCGAATAACTCACCGAACTCTACGAATTTAGTGCTTTGCAAGCGACGCAAAATCCGTGTCATGAAGTCACGTACGGAAAGTTCCTCGCGAGTAATGGTGTGGTGCTGATTGAGTTTTGCACGATGCAAGACGTCACGCCAAGCCATTTGTAAATCATCTTGGTTGACCTCGGGCCAAGTGACAGCAACAGTAGTGTCAACATAACCGTGAGCGATTTGGAAGTCACGCCCATGCTGCGGAATTTGATCCAGTTCTTGTGCGGCTAGTTTCATACGCTCGTACTCTAAGAGGCGGCGAACCAGTTCAGCGCGTGGATCTTCTACCTCTTCATCGCTATCAGCCTTCTTCATTGGCAATAGCATGCGAGACTTAATTTCGATCAACATGGCGGCCATCAATAAGTACTCAGCGGCGAGTTCTAGGTTGTGATGACGAATTTGATCGATGTAGCTCAGGTACTGTTGGGTCACCTGTGCCATCGGAATATCAAGTACGTTGAAATTCTGTTTACGAATGAGGTAAAGCAGGAGATCAAGAGGGCCTTCAAACGCCTCTAGAAAAACTTCTAGAGCATCAGGCGGAATATAGAGATCTGTTGGGAGTTTAAATAATGGCTCACCATAGAGCTTGGCGAATGCTGAAGACATCCCATCGGTAACCGACGGGGTGCTATCGAGCAACTCGGTTTGAATGCTTGGCTCAGATCCCAGCGAATTACCAGAGTTAGTCATTCGAGTAAACGTAAGCGCGTTGCTTTAATTTTGCTGCTTTAGCGCGACGTTGATCTTCCGTAGTCAAAGGCTCTTTGTCCCAAAGGAGTGCACGACCAGCTTGCTGGCCTGCTTCGAGGTGTGGCTTCTCGGACTTGAGCTCATTTAAGAACTGGGTGAATTCGGATGTATATCTAGCCATCATATTTCCTAAAATTCTTAATTAATTCAATAACTTAAAAAAATTACTGCGCAGTAAGAAACTGCCTAGCCCATCATTATTAACGATTTTTCCTAAAAACCTGCCGACTTTTTGGCCAATTCCTAGAAATTAGCCTATTTGGACTCGTTTTTAGAGGTTTGCCGCTAATAAAGCCTCGATTTGAGGCGCTTCAACCCGGGTCATAAGGTGTTTATAGGCTTTGATCGGATTTTGGCTGGAGAGCGGTGTTTTAACGTCATTCCAGGACATGGCTGGCACTGAGAGAAAGTCCTCAACTCCGGCTGTAACTTGAGGAAGTACTGGCTTGAGATAGAGGCTCAACAAACGGAATGCCTCCAAGGTGACGCTACAGACTCTCTGTAAGTCAGCTTCACGCTCAGGATCTTTGGCAATTTCCCAAGGTTTGTTTTCATCAACAAAGGCATTGACCCTGTCCGCTAACTCCATGATGGTGCGCAATGCTTTTGCGTATTCACGAGCCTCATAAAGTTCAGCAATCTTTTCGCTTGCTGCTGCAATATCAATGAGCAGTGGATTATTCATGGCCGCATCGGAAACAATGCCACCAAAACGTTTCACCAAGAAACCGGCGCTACGACTGGCGATGTTGATGTACTTGCCCAATAGGTCACTGTTAACGCGTGCAACAAAGTCTTGGAGATTTAAATCTAAATCTTCCATGCTGTCATTGAGTTTGGTTGCAAAGTAATAGCGGAACCATTCTGGATTAAATCCGGATTCAATCACGCTATGCGCAGAAATTAAAGTACCACGTGACTTACTCATCTTCTCACCATCAACGGTGAGGAAGCCGTGAGCAAATACATTAGTTGGTGTACGGTAGCCCGCAAAGTGCAGAGTTGCTGGCCAAAAGAGTGTGTGGAAATACAGAATGTCTTTGCCAATGAAGTGGTACTGCTCGGTAGTGGTATCGGGTCTGACCCATTCCTCAAAGTTCAGACCTTTGCTCTGGCAGTAGTTGAGGAAGCTGGCGTAATAGCCAATTGGCGCATCAAGCCATACATAGAAATATTTTCCTGGTGCATCGGGGATTTCAAAGCCAAAGTAGGGCGCATCACGAGAGATGTCCCAATCTCCAAGCTTGCTATCTCCTGGCTCTCCAACCCATTCCTTCATCTTGTTACGTGCTTCAGGTTGTAACGGGGTTTTGACTTGAGTCCACTCGCGCAAGAAAGTTTCACAACGAGGATCGGATAATTTGAAGAAGTAATGATCAGAAACTTTTTTAATGGGTGTTGCACCGCTTACTACAGAGAACGGGTTCTTCAAATCAGTCGGTGAATAAGTTGCCCCACATTTTTCGCAAGAGTCGCCGTACTGATCTTTGGCGCCACACTTAGGGCACTCACCTTTAATAAAGCGATCTGGCAAGAACATCTCTTTAACAGGGTCGTATGCTTGCTCAATCGAGCGCATTTCAATTAAGCCTGCATCGCGCAACTTGAGATAGATGCTTTGAGAAAGTGCTTCATTCTCAGGGCTGTCTGTGGTGTAGTAGTTGTCAAACGAGATTAAGAAATCATCGAAGTCGCGTTTGTGCTCTTTCCAAACATTGGCGATGAGCTCTTTAGGAGTCAGACCCTCTTTTTCAGCGCGCAACATAATCGGTGTGCCGTGAGTATCGTCAGCGCCGACATAATGCACCTCGTGACCACGCATTCTTTGGAAGCGCACCCAAATATCCGTTTGGATGTATTCCACCAAATGTCCAATATGAATTTGGCCATTGGCGTAAGGCAAGGCGGAGGTAACTAGCAGGCGACGTTTGGGGCTACTCATGCGAACTTAATTAGAAATAATTTCAACAAATGGGAATACAAGATTATGGGGCTTAGGGCCTCACTTCAGCACCAATTTTAGTCTGCGGTTAAAGTAAATACCGATTTGAACCTTTTTAAGAGGCGTTTTATGGCTTTGCCCCACCACATTCAGATGACTCACGCTTCCGTGCCTTTGGTGCACGAAGTGCAGGTCATGGATGAGGCAGGGCGTATCAAGACCACCCATATCCCCGGGGAACGTCCTTTAACCATTTATCTGGATAAGCGGGAAGTTGTCACCCTGATGACCTTGGGAAGCGCCCCCGAAGCCTTAGTACTAGGCTATTTGCGTAATCAGCGTCTGGTTGAGTCGCCAGATGATATTGCCAGTATTCAGGTGGATTGGGAGACGGATTCTGCAGCGGTCAAGACCCATCGCAGCACGGTGGATATCGATGCTCTCACCAGTAAGCGTGTAGTAACTACGGGTTGTGGGCAGGGCACGATGTTTGGTGGCTTGATAGAGGAGATGGCGGAGATTAGATTGCCAGATGGCCCTCAATTAACCCAAGAGGCAATAGTCGCCCTCATCGACAGTATTCGAGTTCATGACACCATCTATAAGAAATCCGGCTCGGTGCATGCTTGCGCTGTATTTGAGCGAGAAGGTAACAACAGCGTCCGCCTACTGCACTTTATTGAGGACGTTGGACGCCATAATGCTGTTGACTCTATCTCCGGTCTCATGTGGCTCGCTGACAAGCCAGGCAAAGATCTGATCTTTTTCACTACCGGACGCCTCACTTCAGAGATGGTCATTAAAGGCGCTCAGATGGGCATTCCTTTTTTGATGACCCGTTCTGGCATGACCTTAATGGGTCTCGAGCTAGCCCGCAAAACCAACCTTACCCTTCTGTCCCGCTGTTCTGGGAAGCATTTTGAGATTTTCAATGCCCCCGAGAGGGTGATTTTTACCTCCCCGCCTGCTGCCTCGTAAATTCGTGGTCATATGGCCTGCGATGGTTTTACAATTCGGCCATGACTATTAAATCTGACCACTGGATCCGCCGCATGGGCGAGCAAGGCATGATCAGCCCATTTGAACCTGGGCAGGTCCGCCAAGACGCCGCCGGACAAAAAATTGTGAGCTATGGCACTTCAAGCTATGGCTATGACATTCGTTGCGCTGACGAGTTCAAGATTTTTACGAATATCAATAGCACCATCGTTGATCCTAAGAATTTCGATGAGCAATCCTTTGTAGATTTCAAGGGCCCAGTCTGCATCATTCCCCCAAACTCATTTGCTTTAGCCAGAACGGTTGAGTACTTCAAAATCCCACGCAGTGTGCTAACTGTTTGCGTTGGTAAGAGTACTTATGCGCGTTGCGGAATTATTGTGAACGTCACTCCATTTGAGCCGGAGTGGGAGGGCTACGTCACACTCGAGTTTTCTAATACAACTCCATTGCCAGCAAAAATTTATGCCGGTGAGGGATGTGCTCAAGTTCTGTTCTTTGAAAGCGATGAAGTGTGTGGCACATCGTACAAAGATCGTGGCGGTAAGTATCAAGGCCAAGTCGGCGTAACTCTGCCGAAGACTTAATCTATTTAATCGCCGTATTGGCGAATTTAAAGGGTACTCATGAAATTTCGTTTTCCAATCATCATTATTGATGAGGACTTTCGCTCTGAAAATATTTCAGGTTCGGGTATTCGTGACTTAGCGGAGGCTATTGAAAACGAGGGCATGGAGGTTATCGGCTTAACCAGCTATGGTGACCTCACATCCTTTGCACAACAAGCCTCCCGTGCCTCTAGTTTTATTGTGTCAATTGACGATGAAGAGTTTGTGTCTGACTCTGAAGACCATGACTTGCCTGCATTAAATAACTTACGCGCATTTATTACAGAAGTGCGTAAGCGCAATGAAGATATTCCAATTTTCTTGTATGGCGAGACCCGTACTTCACGCCATATGCCGAACGATATCTTGCGTGAACTGCATGGCTTTATTCATATGAATGAAGATACGCCTGAGTTTGTGGCGCGTCACATTATTCGTGAAGCCAAGGTTTACCTAGATTCATTGGCCCCACCATTCTTCCGTGCGCTGACTAATTACGCCTCTGAAGGTTCGTACTCTTGGCATTGCCCAGGTCACTCTGGCGGTGTAGCTTTCTTAAAGAGCCCAGTTGGCCGTATGTTCCACCAGTTCTTTGGTGAGAATATGCTCCGTGCTGACGTCTGCAATGCAGTGGAAGAGTTAGGTCAGTTGTTAGATCACACTGGACCAGTATTGCAAAGTGAGCGCAATGCTGCGCGCATCTTTAATGCCGACCATTTGTTCTTTGTAACCAATGGCACGTCGACCTCAAACAAGATTGTTTGGCACTCAACCGTAGCCCCTGGCGACGTAGTGCTGGTAGACCGTAATTGTCATAAATCGGTGATTCATTCGATCACGATGATGGGCGCGATCCCGATCTTCTTGATGCCAACACGTAATCACCTTGGCATTATTGGGCCGATTCCAAAAGAAGAGTTTGAGTGGAAAAACATCAAGAAGAAAATTGATGCCAACCCATTTATTAAAGACAAGAGTGTGGTGCCTCGCGTTATGACGCTCACACAAAGTACGTATGACGGCATTATTTATAACGTTGAAATGATCAAAGAGATGCTTGATGGCAAAGTGGACTCATTACATTTTGATGAAGCTTGGTTGCCACATGCTGCATTCCATCCGTTCTACAAAGACATGCACGCCATCGGCTCTGACCGAAAGCGCACCAAGAAGAGTTTGATGTTTGCGACGCAGTCAACTCACAAGTTATTAGCTGGCCTCTCACAAGCTTCTCAAGTATTGGTACAGGATGCCGAAGAGCATAAACTCGATCGCGACTGCTTCAATGAAGCTTATTTGATGCATACCTCTACTAGCCCACAGTACGCGATCATCGCTTCTTGTGATGTGTCTGCTGCCATGATGGAATCCCCTGGTGGCACAACGCTGGTTGAGGAATCAATTGCTGAAGCGATGGACTTCCGCCGCGCAATGCGAGAAGTGGATGATAAGTTTGGTTCGGACTGGTGGTTTAAGGTTTGGGGTCCAGATCATCTAACTGAAGAGGGTATCGGTGAGCGCTCAGATTGGATCCTAGAGCCGAATGCGAGCTGGCATGACTTCGGCAAGGTTGCCAAAGACTTCAACATGCTTGATCCAATCAAGGCGACTGTTGTCACCCCTGGTTTAGACATCGAGGGCAACTTTGGATCTATGGGCATCCCTGCAAGTATTGTTACTAAGTACTTGGCCGAGCATGGTGTGATCGTAGAGAAATGCGGTTTGTATTCCTTCTTCATCATGTTCACCATTGGTATTACTAAAGGTCGTTGGAATACTTTGGTAACTGAGTTGCAGCAATTCAAAGATCACTTTGATAAGAATGCTCCACTTTGGAAAGTATTGCCAGAGTTTGTTGCTAAACATCCTCGCTATGAACGCGTTGGCCTAAAAGATATCTGTCAGCAGATCCATGAGTTTTATAAGAGTCGTAACGTTGCCCGCATGACTACGGAGATGTACACATCAGATATGGTGCCGGCGATGATGCCATCAGAAGCTTGGGCGAAGATGGCGCACAAAAAAGTGGATCGCGTTCCTTTGGATCAACTCGAAGATCGCATTACTGCAATGCTAGTAACCCCGTATCCTCCAGGTATTCCATTGTTGATCCCGGGTGAGCGCTTCAATAAACGCATCATTGACTATCTCTACTTTGCTCGAGACTTCAATGAGCGGTTCCCAGGCTTCGAGACCGATATTCATGGTCTTGTTAAAGGGGATATCGATGGACGCAGCGAGTACTACGTTGATTGCGTAAGACAAGAGCCGGATATTACTTTGTAATTCCTGTATGCATATCTACTGAATAAAAACCACCTACGGGTGGTTTTTATTTGCCTGGTTTATCTAGCTGAAAGACTACCGGTGCATCTTCATCCACCTTGCTTGGCGATGAGTCTGGTTTTGTTTCTTCACTGCCAGTGAAATTAAAGTCCTGGCTCTGCACTAAGGCTGCAGGCTTATCTAAGAAGGTGGTGACTAGCGCAGGGAAGGCTGCAACCACGACAACCATGATCAGTTGTAGTGCTACCCAAGGTAAGGCACCCCAATAAATATCGCTACTCTTTACTTCTTTCGGTGCAACGCCGCGTAGATAGAACAGCGCAAATCCAAATGGTGGATGCATAAATGAGGTTTGCATGTTCACGCAGAGCATAACTCCGAACCATACTAGTGCAGCGCTGGCTGCAGCTTGAGGATTGCCATTCATAGAGGCAAGCAGCACTGGTGCCAGCAGCTTGACTGCAACTGGCGCCAGCATGGGTACAACAATGAAAGCAATTTCAAAGAAGTCCAAGAAGAATGCCAAGAAGAAAACAAATAAATTCACAACTACCAAGAATCCAACCCAACCGCCTGGCAGATTAGAAAACAACTCTTCTACCCAGTGACCACCGTCAACACCCTGGAAGACGACTGAGAAGCAGGTTGAGCCAATCAAAATGAATACCACCATCGCAGTAATGCGCATGGTGTTTTGATAAGCCTCTTGTATTAATCCTCTCAGGTTGGGAATGCTTGTCCTGCGTATCCAGGCTAAAAGCAATGCACCCATCGCTCCCATGGCACCAGATTCGGTTGGAGTTGCAATGCCCGTCATGATGGTTCCTAAAACCAAGAAAATCAGCACTGCTGAAGGAATAATCCCCATAAGGCATTTTTTCCAGAGTGACCAGCCTGTGAGGGTGAGTTCGTTCTCGGGGGCGGCGGGTAAATAGTCGGGCCTAAAGCGAGAGAGGAAAAAGGTGTAGAGGGCAAAAAGACCAATTTGTAGTAGGGATGGACCCCAGGCACCTAGATACATGCTGCCCACATCAGCGCTACCACTCTGAGTTTTTAGCTGGTCAGCCAGTACGATGAGCACCAAAGAGGGTGGCACCAGTTGTGTAATGGTCCCAGAAGCCGCTAAAACGCCTGTAGCGTAGCGCATGTTGTAGCCGTAACGCATCATCACGGGTAGAGAGATCATCGCCATAGCGATCACCTGGGCGGCCACAGTGCCGGTAATTGCCCCCAGAATAAATCCCACAATAATCACCGAGTAACCAAGACCACCCCGAATGCGTCCAAAGAGTTGGCCCATAGAGTCCAGCATCTCTTCTGCAAGGCCGCAGCGCTCCAAGATGGCACCCATAAAAGTGAAGAAGGGAATGGCTAACAGCAGGTCATTTGCGAGGACGCTACCAAAGATGCGCTGAGGAATGGCTTGCAAAAACGGCATACCAAAGAAATTCTCAGCGATCGCAATGCCGGCAAAAAATAATCCCGCAGCCATCAAAGAGAATGCCACCGGAAAGCCGATTAACATAAACACAATGAGTCCACCAAACATCAGTGGAGGCATCCATTCAAGTGGAATCATTGCATGGGTTTTTCATAATGGAGATCGGCGGCAGGTAATGTCACTTCACCATTGAGGGCGCCAACACGTTTAATGATTTCCGATAAGCCTTGCAGGCTCAGCATAAAGAAACCAAAAGGCACAACAAACTTAATGGGATAGCGTGACAAGCCGCCAGCATTGAGCGAATGCTCTGAGACGAGCCATGAGGGATAAAACAAGGTAGTCCAAGACAGCCAGGTAAATAATATGCAGGCTGGCATTAAAAAGACAATTAAACCAAAAAGATCTATGTAAAGACGCCCGCGATCTGAAAGCTGTGAGTAAATTAAATCAACCCGCACATGTTCGTTGCGTTTGAGGGTGTATGCGGCACCTAGCATCACAGCTGCAGCAAATAGGTACCACTGCAATTCCAGTGGCCAGTTATTGCTCATGTCTAAGCTATAGCGGAGTACGGCGTTGGCAGCAGACACTACACAAGACAGCAAGATCATGACGCTAGCAATCTTGCCCAGGAATTGATTTAGGCGGTCAATTCCTGTTGAGAGCGTTCCCCAAAAGCCCATGCAGTTTAGAGATCTGCACGACCCCGTTTAATTGCAGCAAGCACTTGCGCTGGAGCGGTACCACCAGCGTGTTGACGTGAGTTCACGGATCCATCAACGGTTAACAGGGCAAATACATCATCACCCATCAGTTCGGGGCGATTATCTAAGCCGCAAGCAAAACGTAATTCAGGAAGTGTTAAATCGGTGAGCATACAGTTACGACCAACACACGCCTTCACAGCATGAGCTACTGCTTCATGAGCATCACGGAAGGCCAGACCTTTTTTGACTAAGTAATCGGCTAGGTCAGTCGCGGTTGCGAAGCCTTCTTCAGCAGCAGCCTTCATTACATCGGCTTTCACCTGAATATGTGGAACCATATCAGCGAAGATGCGCAAGGTATCCTGCACGGTATCAACCGCATCAAACAAAGGCTCTTTGTCTTCTTGGTTATCTTTGTTGTATGCCAACGGCTGGCTCTTCATCAAAGTTAACAAAGAAATCAAGTCGCCATACACACGACCAGTTTTTCCACGAGCCAATTCAGGAACATCTGGATTCTTTTTCTGCGGCATGATCGAGCTGCCAGTACAGAAGCGGTCTGGCAAATCAATAAAGCCAAAGCGCGGACTCAGCCACAGCACTAACTCTTCAGATAAGCGTGATACATGCATCATCAAGATGGATGCAAAGGCGCAGAATTCAATCGCAAAGTCGCGATCAGATACGGCATCCAGTGAGTTATTGCAGATCCCATCAAAACCTAGAGTCTTGGCAACTTGCTCGCGATCGATCGGATAAGTCGTTCCGGCTAAAGCAGCTGCACCGAGTGGCAAGCGATTGAAGCGGGCGCGTAAATCAGTCAAGCGGCTGGCATCACGACTAAACATTTCGTAATAGGCCATCAAGTGATGACCGAAAGTAATGGGTTGCGCAACTTGCAAGTGAGTATGTCCAGGCATGATCGTAGCAGAGTGAGTCTCAGCTAGATCAAGCAAGGCAATACGTAAAGTTTTGAGAGTGCTTGCGATTTCATCAACGCTGCCACGTAACCAAAGGCGTAAATCTGTTGCAACCTGGTCATTGCGTGAGCGGCCAGTGTGAAGACGCTTGCCGGCATCGCCAACCAATTCAGTCAGACGAGCTTCAATATTCAGATGCACATCTTCCAGTGCGAGTTGCCAGTTAAATTCACCTGCCTCGATTTCACCTTTGATCTGAGCCATACCCTTTTGAATATCCGCCAAATCTTGAGCGCTAATAATCTTTTGGGTGGCCAGCATTTCAGCATGAGCCAAAGACCCGGCGATGTCGACCAAGGCAAAACGTTGATCAAAGCCAATAGAGGCGGTATAACGCTGAACTAGTTCGTCAACGGGTTCGTTAAAACGGGCCGACCAAGCTTGGGCTTTGTTGGCAAGGGAATTTTTTGATGAGCTCATAAACGCAGTATATTGGTGTAGGTCTTTGATTATTTTAAATGTTATGTCCCAAACCCCCATTTCTAGCTCTACATCCCCTATCTCTGCCACTCCTCAGCGCCTGGTAATCGCCTCCCGTGAGAGCCGTCTTGCGATGTGGCAGGCTGAACATGTCCGGGATTGCCTCAAAAAGCTCTATCCAGCGTGCGACGTACAGATTCTGGGAATGACTACCCGGGGTGACCAAATATTGGATAAAGCCCTTTCTAAAGTCGGTGGCAAAGGCTTATTCGTGAAAGAGCTCGAAACAGCCCTGGAGGATGGTCGGGCTGATTTGGCCGTGCACTCCCTGAAGGATGTGCCTATGGTCATGCCCGAGGGTTTTGATTTGTCCTGCGTAATGCCGCGGGAAGATGCCCATGATGCATTTGTCTCTAATGATTACGCCAGCCTAGAAGATTTACCAAAAGGCGCTGTAGTGGGCACCTCTAGCTTGCGCCGCGAGTCGGTCCTGAGATCCAAATTCCCACATTTAGTGATTCAACCTTTGCGTGGAAATTTAGATACCCGTATGGGCAAGCTCGATCGCGGTGAATATCAAGCCATTATTTTGGCTGCGGCCGGTCTCAAACGATTAGGTCTAGAAAGTCGTATTCGAGCGCTACTACCGATTGATCCATACACGCCAGCTGCTGGGCAGGGCGCGCTTGGCATCGAAACTTTGAGTAATCATCCCAATATTAAAGCGTGGCTTGCGCCACTCAATGATTTGCCAACTCTTTATGCGGTCACTGCTGAGCGCATGGTATCTCGCCAATTAGGCGGTTCTTGTGAAGTGCCTTTAGCGGCTTATGCCACATGGGATCAAGATCACATGAACATCCGCTCTTTTGTTGCTAGCGTTGATGGCACTGCAAGTTGCTTGGCTAGCGCTCAAGGTGCGGTAAAGAGTTTGGAAGATGCAGAGGCTCTGGGTCTCTCAGTTGCACGCGATCTGATTGCTCAAGGCGCTGAGCATTTATTGCCCAACGGTTTGCCGAAATAATCATTAGTAAAGTGATTGGCTAATGAGCAATAAGACCATTGTCATTACCCGTCCAAGCGGACAGGCGCGCCAATTGTCAGAAGCCCTTCAGGCAAGCTTGCTCAAGAGTGGCTTTACTCCAGATGTCACTCCTCAGATTATTTCCTTACCTCTGCTAACGATTGCTCCCAAGGGCGATGATGTTTTGCGGGGGCAGATTGCTACAGCACTCAAAACTGCAGACTTAGCCATTTTTGTGAGTCCAAATGCGATTGAATGCACGATGCGTTTACTCGAGCAATCGTGGCAGGGTTTCTCTGACAAGCCCATGCCTATTGGGGTTATGGGCGGCAGTAGTATGGCAGCTCTCAAAAATCATGGAATCGGTGTTGAGAGCCATCCCACGAAAATCATTCTTCCCCAGAACAATGCGCAATGGGATTCAGAAGGCTTGTGGGCAGAATTGCAAAAGCTGAATTGGGATTGGTCTTCTAAGACAGTCATCATCTTTAAAGGCGAGGGTGGGCGCGACTGGCTAGCTGACACCTTAAAAAACGTTGGCGCACAAGTTGAGACTTTTTCAGTTTATGCGCGCGTTCCATTAGATCTCAATAGCCCCGCCTGGGACGATATTCATGAGATGGATTTTGCTAAATCACTTTGGCTTCTCACATCGTCTGAAGCAGTGCGCTATTTAGGTCAAGCAAAATTACCACTTGATATCGCAACAGCCATTTGTCCGCATCACAATATTGCAGATGCCGCTGAGCAGATAGGTTTTGGTGAGGTATTTACTTGCGAACCAGGTGATGAAGCTTTAATTGCAGCATCACAAGCTTGGTTGTCTATTTAATTACTAGGGTAGTCCAGTAGCGCCGGCAGAAATACTTCGCTTACCAAGAGTGGTCGACCTTTGAGTTGATACAAAGTCCGTCTTGCCCAACTAACCGAAGGCAACTCTGGATATTGCCTGAAACATTTTTTCCATAAGGCGCTTTGCTTATCTAGGCGAGCAATTTCTCGGGGAGGCTTCTTCTTAGAGTGCATGCGTGTTTTAGCAAACAACACTGCCCCTAATGGTTTCTTGCCTAAACGTAAGACCCCATGATTACTTCCGCTTGAGCTACTGCTGGGAATAATGCTGTGAGCCATGACGAGGGGGACACCGTTAGTACATAGGAGCACTTCTCGGATACGACAACGTTTAATCTCGAAATGAAAATAGCGACTCTCGTCGCTATTAAGGTTTTGTCGGCAATCTCGTAAGACTATTACTTCTAGTTTTTGTCCAATTGCACGTTCAATTTTTTGGGTTAAAGAACCGGTATCGCTGAGCCAAGATTGCCACTTACGTGGCGCTTGATGCAATTCACCGGAATCGACTCGATTCCATGCAGAACGGAGACGACGACGGTGAATCATTTTTAGCTACCGCTAAAGTTTCTACGTTGACCGCCAGATTTTGGTTTAGCAAAACGTGGACCAGCGGACGGGCGTGAATCTCCAGAACGTGCTGGACGTGAGTCTGCAGAACGTGGAGGGCGTGAATCAGCAAAACGATTGGCACCGGCAGGGCGTGAGTCGCCAGATGGACGGGAATCACCAGAGCGAGATTCGAAATGATTGCCTGAGCGATTACCACCGCCTCCGCCACCAGAACGAGACTCTGAACGAGCGCCAGATCCATAACGACCACCACCGCCACCAGAGCGATTACCACCACCAAAGCCACCACCAGAGCGACCGCCACCTGGACGACCACCGCCACCACCAAAGCTAGGCTTGGCTTGTGGCTCAAGGCCAGCGATTACAGAGGCAACGATGTCTTGCTGTGTAAAGCGCTCGATGTTGCGAATCTTGGCGCGATCACGATGTTCAACCAAAGTGATAGCAACACCATTGCGACCAGCACGACCAGTACGACCAATGCGGTGCGTGTAGTCCTCTGGTTTCATTGGCAAGCCAAAGTTAATCACGTGACTGATACGTGGCACATCAATACCGCGTGCCGCTACGTCAGTCGCAACCAAGATCTTGGTGTGACCCTTACGCAAAGACTCAAGGCGACGCATACGAACAGCTTGAGGCATGGCACCGTGTAAGGCACTCGCTTCGTAGCCATTAGCACGTAATGTGTCAGCGATCTTTTCGCTTTCAATTTGAGTGCTTGCAAACACTACTGCTTGATCCAAAGAGGCGTCAGCCAAAATGTGCTCAAGCAATTTATGTTTGTGTGACATGCTGTCAGCCCAGTGGAGCTTCTGCTCAATGTTTGCATGCTTTTCGCCAGCATGAGCAAGCTCAATACGTTTAGCGTTAGTCGTCAACTCATTAGCCAAAGACATAATCTTTGGTGCAAAAGTTGCAGAGAACATCAAAGTTTGGGTGCGAGCAGCGCAACGCTTATCAATCGCCTCGAGGTCATCAGCAAATCCCATGTCGAGCATACGATCGGCTTCGTCAATAACGAGTTGTTTGACATCATCTAAGCGAATTGCTTTGCTATCGGTCAAGTCGAGTAAACGACCAGGAGTTGCGACAACTAACAATGCACCTTTCAGCGCTTGGATTTGCTTGCCATAAGGCATGCCACCCATGACGGTTGCAATACGGATACCTTTCATGCCACGAACTAAGTTCACTGCATCTGCGGCAACCTGTTGAGCTAATTCACGAGTAGGGCAGAGCACTAACACTTTAGGTTGTGCGCGGCCTGGTACAGGTGAGCCGTTAGGGTTGTCTTCGATGAGTTGATTAATCAAAGGCAATAAGAAGGCTGCGGTTTTACCGCTACCGGTTTGGCTGCTGACCAATAAGTCACCGCCAGCAAGAGCTGCAGGAATAACCTGAGCTTGCACTTCAGTGGCTTGGGTGTAACCCAGCTCAGCAACGTTTTTAAGGAGTGGCGCCGCGAGGGCGAAATTCTGGAAATCATTTCCAGAGGGATTAGTTTCTTTAGAAAAAGTCATGCAATTACACATCCCCTTTAAGGGATGTCTCCGTGTATACACTCTTAGTTTTTTTGAGTGTGATGGTCAAAGGCATCGACCATCAGACAGGCGGCAGCGCGATTATGAACTTCTGTGTTTATGACTTCTAAACGATGCGCTGAAATATAGCTGGGGGGCGATGAATCAAATTGCTTTAAAAAGCCTCCTATTATGGCATTTCCAGAGGCTTATTACAAGGGTTTTCCCGAATTAATTACAAGTAATGGCATCAACGTAGCCAGCGCAATAGGCGCTGAACATTTTTGCCATAGGGTGGTCTGGCTAATTTAGTGCCTCTTAAAGGGCTCAAGCCAAACAAGCTGCCAACTTGTAAAACAGATTTGCGATGGCTAAAGGCATCAAAGCCTGCTTTGCCATGATAGGCACCCATGCCGCTTGGGCCAATACCGCCAAACGGTAAATCTTCTACTGCTGCATGCAATAGGGTGTCATTGATCGTCATACCACCGGAGCGGGTCTCATTCAGAATGCGCTGCATCACTTTTTTATCTTTACCAAACCAATACAGGGCTAATGGCTTAGGGCGTTCATTGATGTAGCGAATCACTGAATCAATATCACTGATTGCTAGGATCGGCAGAATGGGTCCAAACACTTCTTCTTTCATGATGAGTGCATCTTCAGGAGTATTTAGGAGTGCTACTGGCGTGAATGACGGCGCCGTATTTTTAGATGGGGTAATCAAAGGGATTGCTTGCGCGCCACGGTCTACTGCATCTTGAACTAATTGATGCCATCTTGCCAACTGATGCTCATCAATGGCCCCCGTCAATTCCTCTGGGTTGGAAAATTGCTCTTGGGCTGCATTACGTAGCTCTTGAACAAATGTATTGCAATCACTCGCGTGCACTACTGCGTAATCAGGGGCAATACAGGTTTGCCCGCCATTTACCAACTTACCGTAAATAATGCTTGCAGCAGCATCTTTCAGTTTGGCTGAAGAGTCGACAATTGCTGGGGATTTGCCGCCCAACTCTAGGGTGATTGGTGTCAGGTGCTCTGCAGCTGCCCGCATCACCTTTTTTCCGATGCCCGCTGAACCAGTAAAGAAAAGATGATCAAACGGAAGTGCTGCAAAAGATTCGGCTACTTCGGTACCGCCTGTAGTGACACAAAACTCGCTAGGGTGGAAATATTCTTGAATTAATGTTGCTAAAAATCCAGAGGTACGCGAACTTCTCTCTGATGGCTTGAGCCAAACACGATTGCCGGCAGCAAAAGCGGCGATAGCTGGAACTAGCGCTAGTTGGACTGGATAATTCCAAGGGCTCATGATTCCTATGACGCCCATCGATTGCATTTGGGTCCACGCATGAGAAGAGCCCAGGAATCCTGGTGTTGGGACTAGCTCAGGCTTCATCCATTCTTTAAGGTGCTTGCGAGCATGTTTGCAGGCCTGATAAACCATTTGGAACTCGAGCAACCGACTCTCAACGACATGCCGATTGCCGAAATCAGCAGTCAATACTTTGCAGATTTTTTCTTCATTGGCGCTAATCATGCGTTCGATGCGTCCAATTCGCTCAAGGCGAACCTCTAGCGTAGGGTTGGGTTCTGCGGCATAAGCAGCCTTGATTTCATCTAATTGGAGTGTGAAGCGATTTATCGACATGGTTATTTGTGAGTGGCAAGCAAACGATTGAATAAGGTATTAGGATAAAGGCATGATCGAAACTATCCTTAAAAACTATCCAAGTCTTGAGCGCGCCACTTTAGGAGGCGGGTGTTTCTGGTGTCTGGAGGCTGTTTACCAGCAAATCACAGGTGTGAGTGCAGTGGTTTCAGGGTATGCCGGAGGGGCAATGGCCAATCCTGACTATGAATCTGTTTGCTCGGGTCAAACGGGCCATGCAGAAATCGTTGATGTCTATTTTGATCCAGCCGTAGTGTCCTACCGAGATTTATTAGAAATCTTTTTTGTTATTCATGATCCAACTACCTTGAACTACCAGGGCAATGACCACGGTACGCAATATCGTTCAGTCATCTTTACTCATAGCGATAGTCAAAATGTCACGGCACATGAAGTAGTTAAAGAATTGGAGGATGCAAAGATCTATTCCAATCCAGTGGTGACTCAAATTGATGTTG
Organism: Polynucleobacter sp. AP-Ainpum-60-G11; assembly: GCF_018688375.1. Lineage (NCBI taxonomy): Bacteria > Pseudomonadati > Pseudomonadota > Betaproteobacteria > Burkholderiales > Burkholderiaceae > Polynucleobacter > Polynucleobacter sp. AP-Ainpum-60-G11. Next base: position 569,988 of record NZ_CP061318.1, read on the forward strand.
CACCTGTTATTTATCCAGCCGAGGATTATCACCAGAATTACTTTCGTCAGCACCCAGGTCAGGGCTACTGTATGGCAGTCGTTGCGCCTAAATTAGCGAAATTCAGATCGAAGTTTCAATCGCTCATTTCGCCAGAGTTTCGTTAAGGAAGTCCGATTAAGCCTACCTGAGCTTACTAAGGGGCTAAGCGAGCAATACGCCATTGAGCTCCATCGAGCTGATAGTGAATGCGGTCATGCAAGCGCGAAGGGCGACCTTGCCAAAATTCAATCTCAGTAGGGTGTAGACGATAGCCTCCCCAATGATCAGGTCTTGGAGGTTTATCTCCAAAGTCAGCTGCGAAGCGCTTTTTAGCTTCCTCGAGAAATTCACGATTTGGAATCTCGGCACTTTGTGGCGAAGCCCAGGCCCCAATACGGGAAGCTGCTGGGCGGGAGTGAAAGTATTCATCACTCTCTGTGGGACTGACACGCTCAACCAACCCCTTGATGCGCACTTGACGTTCTAGCTCGTGCCAATGAAATAACAGGGCAGCCTGAGGGCGAACGGCTAAGTCTTTGCCTTTTTGGCTTTCATAATTGGTAAAGAAGGTAAAGCCTGCTTCATCAGCGCCTTTTAGTAAGACAATACGGGCTGATGGATTTCCCGCTGCATCTCCTGTTGCCAAAGTCATGGAATTGGGTTCAGGGCATTCCGCTTTGACGGCTTGATCAAACCAAAGCTGAAATAAGCTCAGTGGATTGGGTGGAACCTCAGTCTCTGAAAGCTGGCCAAAGGTATAGTTTTTGCGGAGTTGAGCGATAGAGTCCATTTTTTCAGTATAAAGAGAAGCTATGACAGAAGACAAGTTGGAAGACAGCGCTGGAGATCGTCGGTTTGGAGGTGTAGCTCGGCTATACGGACCAGAGTTGCGTGAGCGTTTCCGTCAAGCCACTGTCGTCGTAGCTGGATTGGGCGGAGTAGGTTCTTGGGCCGCCGAAGCTTTGGCTCGCACTGCCATCGGACATCTTGTTCTTATTGATTTTGACCACATTGCCGAAAGTAATACCAATCGTCAGCTGCACGCCTTGGAAGGTGAGTACGGCAAGGCAAAAGTACAAGCCATGACTGATCGCATTCGACTCATTAATCCCGAGATCACACTCACTACCCACGATGCTTTTTTGGAGCCAGAAAATCTGGATGTATTCATTCCTCAAGGTGCGATTGTTTTGGATGCTACTGATTCAGTGCAAACCAAAATTGCTTTAGCGGTTTGGGCTAATAAAAATCAGCGCGCTCTTGTGATGTGTGGTGCGGCTGGTGGAAAGTCAGATCCGACTTCCGTGAGATGTGATGATCTATCTCGAACAGAGCAAGATGCTTTACTGGCGAAGGTACGCCAAGGACTCAGGCAGGATCACGGCTTCTCAAGAAACCTCAAGAGAAAAATTGGTATTCGCGCGATCTACTCTCATGAGCCTCGCGCCGGAGTTGCTAGTGGTGGGCTGGCTTGTTCTGGCTATGGCTCAACCGTGATGGTGACTGCGGCCTGCGGTTTGGCTGCTGCTGCTGAAGTCTTAAATCTCATCGCCACTCAGTAGATTTTCTTAAATCCATCAATAAATCCTTAAGGGGAATCCCTGTAGGAAATTACGGATTCTGATGTCATCCCAAATTCATTCATTGCGCCTTGAGTCCATGCTTGGCTAGCTTCCCCATTTTTGACGCATCACATTTATTTGTTTAAGCACTTTGTGCATTTTCATCCCCTAGTGTAGAGGCGCAGTCCTCCCTAGACTTTGCCTCGTTGGTGATTTACCAACGACAAATCGAAAGGAGGTCTCTTTTGCAGACTGAACAAACTGGTTTACAGCGCCACCTCAAGGTGCGGCATATTCGCCTGATGGCTTTGGGGTCTACTATCGGTGTTGGATTATTTCTCGGGTCGGCAAGCGCGATTCAAATCGCGGGACCCTCCATCTTGTTGGGATATTTGCTGGCTGGTATCGTCGCTTTCATCGTGCTTCGCACCTTGGGCGAGATGGCGGTGCATGAACCCGTCGCAGGTTCATTTGCGGCTTATGCCAATACCTACGTCGGACCGCTTGCGGGATACATGGTGGGTTGGGGCTATTGGACTTACTGGATCGTCGTTGGAATAGCTGAAGTCACTGCCGTGGGTATTTATATGGGAATTTGGTTCCCTGAAACGCCACAGTGGATCTGGGCTTTGTCTTCCATTCTCATGATGGGACTGATCAACCTCATTGCCGTCAAAGTATTTGGTGAGTTTGAGTTTTGGTTTGCTCTCATTAAGGTGGTCGCAATTGTTGCCATGATTGCCTTAGGTGGTTCAGTCATTTTCTTTGGCTTTACCAATGACTGGAATCCGATTGGTTTAAGCAACCTATGGCAGCACGGTGGCTTCTTTCCCAACGGTATTAGTGGCATGTTGCTTTCCTTGCAGATGGTCTTATTTGCATACGTTGGTATTGAGATGATTGGTTTATCTGCTGGCGAGGCAGAGAACCCACGCAAAACTATTCCGATGGCAATTGATTCCTTGGCATGGCGCATCTTGATTTTTTACATGGGCGCGATCCTCGTCATCTTGGCGATCTTTCCTTGGAATGAAGTTGGCCAGCAAGGCAGTCCATTTGTCGTGATGTTTGAGCGAATTGGTTTGCGTGAAGCCGCTGGAATTATTAACTTTGTAGTCATTACTGCAGCCTTGTCATCCTGTAATGCCGGCATCTTCAGCGGTGGGCGACTCTTATATGCACTCTCAGTCAATGGCTATGCGCCGTCACCATTTGCCAAATTATCCAAATACGGTGTTCCACATCGTGCGGTGATGGCAACAGTCGCAGTTTGTATGACTGGCGTGGTACTGAACTACTTCGTTCCGGACAAGGCATTCCAATACATCATGGCCGCAGTGACCTTTGTCGGCTTGATGGTGTGGATCGCTATTGTGATTACTCAAATTCAGTTTCGTCGCTCGCTTACTAAAACCCAGGTTGCCGAGTTGGCATATCGAACACCTTGGTGGCCCTATTCCTCATGGTTTGCATTGGCATTCATTGCTCTGGTAGTGGTGTTGATGGGCTTTCATGAGGATTCACGGGTTGCCTTGGTCTTAGGCCCGTGCTTATTGGGCGTATATCTCGCCATGTTTTACATCGTTGGCTTGCATCGCAAAACAAAACTAAGTAGTGAATTCAAATAAGGAGATAGAAATGATTGTTGGCGTACCTCAAGAAGTCAAGAATAATGAATTTCGTGTTGGCTTAACCCCAGGCAATGTAAGGGGTTTATGTAAGCAGGGTCACTCCGTTTTAGTGCAGCGTGGGGCTGGTGAGCAGATTGGTCTGAGTGATGAGTCTTATCGTTTGGCAGGAGCTACTTTAATTAACAGCGCTGCTGAAGTTTTTGCAAAAGCAGAAATGGTGGTGAAGGTAAAAGAACCTCAGCCACAAGAGTGCGCAATGTTGCGTGAGGATCAGATCCTCTTTACCTATTTACATCTGGCTCCAGATCCTCAGCAGACCAAGGCGCTGCTTGCTTCAGGCGCAAGTTGCATCGCCTACGAGACGGTAACTTCGTGCAATGGCGCTCTTCCTCTTTTGGCGCCAATGAGTGAGGTCGCTGGCAGGATGTCGATTCAGGCGGCTGCCGCACATTTAGAAAAAACCAACGGAGGTTTAGGCATCTTGATGGCGGGTGTGCCGGGCGTAGCGCCTGCAAAGGTGGTCATATTGGGCGCAGGCGTAGTGGGGCGTAACGCTTTACAAATGGCCGTTGGTTTGGGTGCAGATGTTTGTATCTTCGATCGCAATATTGATTGCTTAAGACAGATTGACATACTTTATGGCAATCGCGTGAGAACCTTCTATGCCGATCCTCTCTTGGTAGAGTTGGAGGTGTGTGAGGCCGATGTGGTGATAGGTGCTGTGCTCTTACCAGGTGCGGCAGCGCCAAAGTTAGTCACTCGGGAGATGGTGCGCAAAATGAAGTCGGGGGCAGTAGTGGTAGATGTGGCGATAGATCAAGGTGGCTGCTTTGAGACTTCGAAACCTACTACGCACACTGATCCTACTTTTATCGTGGATGGTGTACTGCACTACTGCGTTGCTAACATGCCTGGTGCGGTTGCCAGAACCTCAACCTTTGCTTTGACTAATGCAACTTATCCATTTATTGAGGCATTGGCAAATCGAGGAATGATAAAAGCGCTCTCGCATGATCATCATTTGCGTAATGGCTTAAGCGTGCATCGAGGCAATCTGACTTCTGAGCCAGTTGCTAAGGCTCAGAAAGTGGATTTTGTGTCCGCAGAGGAGTTGTTGGCAGCCTAGTAATTTCCATGAAGTGGCGAAGATGAATGTCTTGGGGGCTTAGGTTCCCAAGCTTTCCTCTATCATTCCAGGAATGGACTTATCTGCATTAGCACTTTCTACCGGCGTAGTCGCTTTGGCCGAGATGGGTGACAAAACCCAATTACTCTCCCTGATGTTGGCTGCCCGTTATCCAAAACAGGCTTTAGCCATTATTGCTGGCATCTTGATCGCGACCATTGCCAATCATGCTTGCGCAGCTTTACTGGGGCACTGGCTCACCATATTTATAAGTCCAGATTTACTCAAGTGGATTTTAGGTTTAAGTTTTCTAGGAATCGGACTTTGGCTCTTAGTGCCTGATCACATTGACGATGCCGCAGGATCCAAGGTGGCCGATAAAGCCTTTCAGGTGTTTATCCTGACCGTTGGACTCTTTTTCTTGGCTGAGATGGGGGATAAGACCCAAATCGCTACGATTGCCCTGGGCGCTAAATATTCGGATGTCTTCTCGGTAACGGTTGGCACCACATTGGGGATGATGTTAGCTAATGCCCCAGCCGTTTGGATTGGACAGAAGTTCACTAAACGTATGCCGATTAAGTGGGTCCATGCGGTAGCTGCTGTGACCTTCATCGCCATTGGTGTCGCTACCCTCGTCTGGGCTTAGGCCAAAATTTTCCTGGGGGCTTAAAATTGCCCTATGAAAACTGATCTGCCACAGAGCTTTCGTAGGCTCGAATACCGCGCTCCCAATTACACCTTTTCACAGGTTGAGTTAGACATCGCTTTAGATCCTGCTAGGACGATTGTGAAGAGTCGTCTGGATGTTCTGCCTGGTGCTGGGCATGAGGCTGGTGCACCTTTGGTATTGCAGGGCCATGAACTCGAGTTTGTAAGCTTGCGCATCAATGGCGAGGCCCATCGCCAGTTTGAGCTCACCCCTGAAACACTGACGATCCATGCGTTACCGCATGAGGGTAAACAGGCTTTCGTGGTTGAGATCATCTGCGTTTGTGTGCCTGAGAAAAATACCTCCCTCATGGGTCTATATGTTTCTAATGGAAATTTCTTTACCCAGTGTGAAGCTGAGGGTTTCAGAAAGATTACCTACTTCCTTGATAGACCGGATGTCATGGCGCGTTATCGCGTTACTCTCCGTGCTCGTGAGGCGCAGTACCCGGTGTTGCTATCCAATGGCAACCTCATCAGCAATGAGAAGTTATCGAATGGCTGGCATAGCGCTGTTTGGGAAGATCCATTTCCAAAGCCTTCGTATTTATTTGCTTTAGTTGCCGGTAAGTTGGAATGTATTGAAGAAACTATCACCACCAGTAGCGGTGCTAAAAAGTTGCTCCAGATTTGGGTTGAGCCGCATGACTTAAAAAAGACCCGTCATGCCATGGATTCCTTGATTGCCTCAATTCATTGGGATGAAAAACGCTACGGCCTTGAGCTTGATCTTGAGCGTTTCATGATTGTGGCGGTAGGTGATTTCAATATGGGCGCAATGGAAAATAAGGGCCTCAATGTTTTCAATACCAAATATGTCCTTGCTCAAGCAGAAACGGCAACGGATGCTGACTTCGCCAATATTGAAAGCGTAGTAGCCCATGAGTACTTTCATAATTGGACTGGTAACCGAGTTACTTGCCGTGATTGGTTTCAGCTTTCTCTCAAAGAGGGTTTAACTGTATTCCGTGATCAAGAGTTCTCCGCCGATCAAATGGGTAGTGAGTCTGGCAGGGCAGTGAAGCGTATTGAAGATGTCCGTTTATTGCGTCAACTACAGTTCCCTGAGGATGCGGGTCCAATGGCGCACCCAATTCGTCCAGACGAGTATCAAGAGATCAATAACTTCTATACCGTGACCGTCTATGAGAAGGGTGCTGAAGTCGTTCGTATGTACCAAACGCTCTTAGGTATAGATGGTTTCCGCAAAGGCATGGATCTCTACTTTAAGCGCCATGATGGTCAGGCGGTTACTTGCGATGATTTCTTGGCTGCTATGGCAGATGCCAATGGTCGAGATCTTACCCAATTTAAAAACTGGTACAGCCAGGCAGGCACACCTAAGGTCAAGGTAGAAGAATTTTACGACGCAGATAAAAAACAATATCAAATTACCTTAACGCAATGCCCTTCAGTAAATACGGCGCACAAAGATAGCAAGCCTTTTCACATTCCATTGAAGATGCGTCTACTAACACCTGCAGATGATCAGGTGGAGACTTTATTGGAGTTAACTCGAGACCAGCAAACTTGGACCTTTGATCAAGTGACAAGTCACCCGGTGCTGTCGATCAATCGTAATTTCTCAGCCCCGATCAATTTAGATTTTGATCAAAGCGAGGCCGATCTACTGACGATGTTCTCGAGTGATGACGATGCTTTCAATCGCTGGGAAGCCGGTCAGACAATTGCAATGCAAATGATTCTGGGCAATCGTTTACCTGATCAGGCGCTAATTGAGGCTTATCGCACTCTCTTGACTGATTCAGAGTTAGATCCTGCATTCAAAGAGTTGGTGCTAACCCTTCCTGCAGAGACGTATTTATATGAACAGTGCACCAGCGTTGACCCTCAGCAGATTTATGCTGCCCGTCGCGCCTTCCGCCACGCTATTGCCAGTGAGCTGCGTATCGAGTGGGCCGCCCTCTATCAACAGATGCAAACGCCAGGACCTTTTAGTCCTGATGCAACAAGCGCTGGTAAACGCGCTTTAAAGAATTTGGCATTAAGCATGCTGCTCGAAGCGGACCCCTTGATCTGGGCGCCCATGGCGGTTAATCAGTATCAGAATGCTGACAATATGACCGATCGTTATGCAGCATTAGCGGGGTTGGTGATTCATGGAAGCAAATCTGCAGCAGCTTGTCTGGAAGATTTTTATACTCGATTTGCGGATGATGCTTTAGTAATTGATAAGTGGTTTGCATTGCAATCAAGCAGGCCTCCAGTAGCGAATGCTGAATCCACCTTGAGTGAAGTCAAACGTTTGCGTGAACACGAAGCTTTTAAGATGAATAACCCCAACCGGGTTCGTAGTGTGATTCATGCTTTCTGTATGAATAATCCCGCCAGCTTTCATCAAGTGGATGGCAGTGGTTATGCTTTTTGGGCTGAGTCTGTTTTAGCCTTAGACCCCATCAACCCACAAGTTGCTGCTCGTTTAGCTCGGGGATTAGATCGCTGGCGTCAGTTTGCCCCGATTTATCAGGAGCAGATGCTGTCAGCCCTAAGGCAGGTTGCTGCGTGCGAAACCCTTTCTGCAGATGTCAAAGAGGTGGTTTCTAAGGCTTTAGGTAATTAGGTTCACTGGAACAAGGCAAAATAGAGCCAATACAGAAATAAACCCATTTCGGAGAAATTCCTTTTGAGCACTTCAAGTACTTTTAATACCAATTTCAAGCAATATCTGACCTCTGCCAAGGTGAAGGGTGCAGATATTCCTGCGGGCCTACAAGAGTTGTTATTGGCGGTTGCTGATACCTGCTCAACTTTGAGTCATGAAGTTGCTCAAGGCGCCTTGATTGGCTTATTAGGTTCTGCTGGTACCGGCAATGTCCAGGGCGAAGTCCAACAAAAGCTGGATGTGATTGCCAATGACTTATTAATTGAGGGTGTACAGGGCTGCAAATCTTTAGCTGGTCTAGCCTCCGAAGAGATGGAGTTGCCGCTTCCAGTACAGGGCGCTGGTGACTACTTATTACTGTTCGATCCATTGGATGGCTCTTCAAACATTGATGTGAATGTATCCATCGGCACGATTTTTTCTGTGCTGAAAAAACAAGATCCTGCGGCGCCATTGCAGACAGAAGATTTCTTATTGTCAGGTCGCCATCAGGTGGCTGCGGGTTACGTTGTCTATGGTCCGCAAACGACCATGGCTTTGACGCTTGGCGATGGTGTAGTGATGTTCACCTTAAATAAGGTGACTGGCGACTTTGTCTTAATTAAGCATGCGGTAGAGATTGCTCACTCAACTAAAGAGTTCGCTATCAATATGTCGAACATGCGCCATTGGGCTGAGCCTGTGCGTCGCTACGTCGATGAGTGCTTAGCTGGCGTGAGTGGAGAGCGTGATAAAGATTTCAATATGCGTTGGATTGCATCGATGGTTGCTGATGTGCACCGCGTCTTGTCGCGTGGCGGCATCTTTATGTATCCCTGGGATCAACGTGAGCCCCATAAGCCAGGCAAGCTTCGCCTAATGTATGAAGCAAATCCCATGAGCTTTTTAGTAGAGCAGGCTGGTGGTGCATCGACTAATGGTAATCAACTGATCATGGATATGGTGCCTACAGAACTACATGAGCGCGTGTCAGTCATGTTAGGTTCTAAGGAAGAGATCGAGCGTTTGCAACATTACCATTCTCAGGTCTAACGCATTTACTGAAATCAGAGTTAGCAGGATTAAAAAAGCCCAATCAGTGATTGGGCTTTTTTGTTTCAGGAGGAGCGCCTGAAAAATACATCAAATGACTAAGGCTGAACCTTTTCTTTAAGGTAGGCCAAAGACTCCTCTACCTGGTCAATCAGAATCAAGCAGATATCTCCAGCAGATAAATCATTGAGAGCGGTATCAATAGCAAGGAATTCACCGGTGATTTCTTTAACTTGTTTAGCCCTCTTGGTGCCCACTAAACCCTCTTGTAGAAGTTTGAGGACCTCTCCATCCTCACGACCACGCTGACACTGGTCTTGATAGAGGATGACATTGTCAAAGGTGTTACCCAGAATACGGGTCAGATCACGAATATCGTCATCACGACGATCGCCTGCACCACTAATGACTACGTGACTTTTCTTGGGTTTCATGGCCTCAATAGCACTTGCTAATGCACGCATAGCGTCTGGGTTGTGACCATAGTCAGCAATCACAGTGGCGCCCTTGTGTTGGAATTGATTAAAGCGTCCAGGCACTGCATTGGCTGAGCTCTCAAATGAATGGAGTCCACGCGCAATCTTTTCAGCATCCAAGCCTAAAGCCCAGCCAGCCCCAATCGAAGCCATGGCGTTTTCAATTTGGAATCCTAAAACACCATTTTGAGTCAATGGAATTTCACTTACGGGGAAGCGGAAAAGTACTCGCGCACCCTTAGAGCAAACAATATAAGTGCCATCAAAGTAGATAACTTTTTTATTCTTAGCGCGATGGGCTGCAATGACAGGGTGGTGTTGATTCTGTGCAAAGAAAATTACACGACCAGTGCAAACATCGCCCATCTTCACGACGATTGGATCGGCAGCATTGAGAACTGCGGCGCCGGTTGGTGCAACGTTCATCACAATGACGCGTTTCAAGATGGCCAAGTCTTCAACGCTGGTAATGTAGTTGAGCCCCAAGTGATCGCCTTCGCCAATATTGGTCACAACAGCAACTTCGCAACGATCGAAGCCGAGACCTTCACGCAACATTCCGCCGCGAGCTGTTTCTAATACGGCAGCATCGACATCGGGATGCATGAGGACATTACGCGCACTCTTAGGGCCGCTGCAATCACCAGAATCAATTAGTCGATGGTTGATATACACGCCATCAGTAGTCGTCATGCCAACGCGTAAACCAGTCTCATTTAATAAATGAGAAATCAGGCGAACAGTCGTAGTTTTACCGTTAGTCCCTGTTACAGCCACTACAGGAATGCGGCCATCTTCACCTAATGGATACATCATGTTGACAATATCTTCACCAACAGGGCGGCTCTTGCCATAAGAAGGCTTCAAATGCATCCGTAGGCCAGGGGCAGCATTGACTTCAACAATGCCGCCACCTTGAGTCTCCAAAGGTTTGTAAATTGCTTCACACAGGATGTCGACACCAGCGATATCTAAACCAATCATTTGTGCAGCTGCGATTGCGCTAGCAGCCACATCAGGGTGAACATCATCTGTCACATCGGTTGCGGTGCCACCAGTGCTCAGGTTGGCATTATTGCGGAGCAAAACCCGCTCACCAGTCTTGGGCACATATTGTGGGCTTAAGCCATTGCTTGCTAAATGGGCAAGAGCAATGTCATCAAACCGAATTTTGGTTAATGCGGTTGCATGGCCATCGCCACGCAAGGGATTTTTGTTTTCTAGTTCAACCAGTTCGGCGACGCTATGCTTGCCATCGCCAACGACTTGAGCAGGTTCACGACGTGCAGCGGCGGATAAGCGATTGCCAACTACTAGCAGGCGATAGTCAGCTCCGGGTAGGTAACGCTCAACAATGGTTTCACGTCCAAAGGCTTGGGTAACTACAAAGCCAGCGCGAACCTCTGCTTCCGTTTGAATATTGGCAACAACACCTTTACCTTGATTGCCATCTTTAGGCTTCAGAACAATCGGGCCACCAATCTTTTGAGCGGCGCGCCACGCATCATCTGCCGTTGTCACGACTTCGCCAATGGGAACTGATACGCCTGCAGCAGCTAACAAGTTCTTAGTAAGCTCTTTATCTTGTGCAATCGCTTCTGCAATCGCACTGGTGTCACTGGACTCAGCAGCTTGAATACGTTTTTGTTTACTTCCCCAACCAAACTGAACCATGCTGCCTTCAGTCATGCGGCGATAGGGAATATTTCTTTGTACGGCAGCATCCACTATGGATCCAGTGCTTGGCCCTAGGCGAACATCTTCATATAACGCTTCTAATTCTGAGAGGGCGGCTGCCAAATCAAATGGCACGTCACTCAGTGTTGCTTGAGTCAGTCCAAAGGCAAAGTCAAAAGCCATGCGCCCAACAACTTCTTCGGTGTATTCCACTACGACTTGATAAACACCAACATCAACAGTTTGTACGGTGCGACTAAAAGTCACTGGACAACCTGCTTGTGATTGAAGACCTAATGCAGCATGTTCAAGAGCGTGTGCGAGGGAGAGGATTTCATTATGTCCACCACGACGCATGCTGCCCAATTGGGGAAAGCGTTCGCGAATCTTGATTTCAAACTGAGGAATGGAATCGATGGAGCGTTCTGTTTCATCGCAAGAAACAATGGCTTCTAAGGCGGTATGGCGGCTCCATAAATTTGGGCCACGCAACATGCGAATACGGGTGATTTCCAATTAAGCCCCTACTGGAATGCTGGCGTCTGAAACAAAGGTTTCGGCACCAGCTTCAATTACGTTGAATGGAATGTCTAAGGCCCATGCTGCAGCAATCGCGGCACCAAGATTCATGGCCTTCCAAGGCTCACTAGCACTAGGCTCGGAATTACGTGGGACCGGAATACTCTTTTGATCATGCTTGGCAGACTTTAGGGTAATTTGTTGATTACCAATCATTACTACACGACCACCTTTCTTGAGGTGTTCTTGAGCAATCAAAGATGCAGAGTCTTGGGTAAAGAAGATGACTTCACCATCACATAACTCTTCCATGCTGGCAACCATGGGGTCATCAGCATTTAGAACAGCAACTCCCGTTGGTAATACGACATCCACTTGAGTTCTGACGATACTAAAGACTTGGTCTTCATCGTAAATAGCATATTCAGGAAAGTTGGCCTTAGGGTCCACATTCAAAACAACGCCCACTTGGCAGCGATCGTAAGCTAGGCCTTCTATCAACATTGATAGATTATTGTTTTCAATGACGGCTGCTTCAACTGCGCGATTTAATAAAGTGCGACGGGCATTTTCCCAGTTAGCAGCATTACTCTTTTGAATTGATCGATGACCAAAAAATAAACCCTTGCTGCAAGACAAGCCTACATACAAATTGGTGAGTCGTAAGAAGTGGGCAATCATTTCGGCAACAGGAGTTTTGCCGCGTGCACCGCAAACCCCAACTACTGGAATGCGGAAATCAGTTCCTGGCGGGAAAAGATGATTTGCAATTTCTTTACCGACTGGTTGAGGTTTGCCGCTAGCAGGTTTGAGGTGCATCAATAAACCAGGACCAGCATTGACTTCCACAATGGCAGCATTCTGCTCGTCTAGTGGCCTGCTAATGTCTTGCGCCACTAAATCAACACCAGCAATTTCTAGTCCAACTACGCGGGCTGCTAACGCAACTTGGCTAGCCACTTCCGGGTGAACTAAGTCGGTGACATCAAACGCAACGTTACCGTTGCTTTGAATCAGTACTTTTTGATCGATAGCTGGAACGCTGCTACCAGTTAATTTTTGACGTGCCAGCTCGAGCTCTACCGCTGAATCAATGCGTACTGGGTTGAGAGGGCACTCTTCCGTAGTACCACGACGCGGGTCAGAATTAATCTGAATTTGAATGAGTTCAAGTACGGTATGTTTGCCATCACCAGTAACCCAAACAGTTTCGCCTTTCGCAGCAGCAACTACTTTATTGCCCACTACTAGCAGGCGATGCTCATCACCAATGACGTGGCGCTCCACCAGTACTTCACTACCTTCATCAATTGCAACCGCATAGGCTGCTTCAATTTCTTGTTGGGTATACAGATTGATAAAGACACCACGACCATGGTTGCCATCAATTGGTTTGACTACTACTGGCAGCCCAATATCTTGCGCCGCTTCCCATGCATCATCTGCGCTGGTGACGGTGCGGCCTTCAGGTGTAGGAACTCCAGCGCTAGAGAGAAGACTCTTAGTGAGATCTTTGTCACGAGAGATCGTTTCTGCGATGGCGCTGGTTTGATCGGTTTCAGCAGTCCAGATACGACGCTGCTTGGCACCATAACCGAGTTGAACCAAATTACCTTCAGATAGGCGAATAGAAGGGATGCCGCGTTCCTCAGCCGCATTCACGATGCAGGCAGTGCTCGGTCCAAGCAATAGATCATCACCAAGCTCGCGCAGTTCTTCAAGGATCTTGCTTACAAGCGCAACAGGATCTTGGGTATCTTGCGCTAAGGCAAGATAAAGATCGCGAGCATATTTGAGGGCAGTGAGAGTAACTTCTTCATTAATTGCGCTCACCATCACCTTGTAAACACCGCGACGATCGCCGTCACGTGCTTTACCAAAGCCGCCAGGGATGCCCGCTAAATTCTGTAATTCGAGGGTAAGGTGTTCAAGGATGTGAGCAGGCCAAGTGCCTTCCTCGACTCTTTTCAGAAACCCACCTGCTTCGCCATAGCTGCAGCGGTGTTCTTGAAGGCTAGGGAGTGCTTTGACTAGGCGGTCATAAAACCCAGGGATGAGGTTAGAGGGAAATTCCTCTAATTCGCCAATATCGAGCCAAACCTCAATCACGGGATGGTAAGTCCACATATTAGGGCCGCGGAGATGCTTGACGCTCAAGATCTCAATGGTTTTATCTAGTAATTGGGGCATATGTGGAATGTGGGTCTCAGCGCCGCATCAAAAGGTGAGGGCGGGAATGTCTCAGACTATCTCTCTGGTTCTAGTAATTATTCAAAATCCACAAAATTAGCAAAAATACACAAAAAAGCCTACTTCAATAATTTAACGGTTTTCTGCCCCGTAAAGTTGACACAGTTACTAAATCTAAAAAATCTAGCTCCACTATACTTTTAGGACTAATGAAGCCAGAAATCTCCCTATCCGCTCCCCCCTCGCCAAGTCATTGGGCTAGCGCTTTAGAGGCCCCTCAATCTCCCGTAAAAGACCTGAACTCCATACTGGCATGGGTTGAGCCCGATTTAGATCGTGACATGCGCTTTGAAAAAAGCCTGCTGTGCTTGATCCCAACGGGTCTATTTTGGACTGATGGCAAGCATTCAGAATTTTGGCCCTTGAGCCCTGGGGCGCATCTTTTACATGGAGATCATGCTGGGGTAGGCCATCTCAAACTGGAGTCTGAGAGTAGTCTGCTGCGACTTTGGTACTTCACTTTGGCTGTTAACCCCCAAGTATTACGCCTGCAGAGTAGTTTTCGGCAGCTGATGAAGGGTGATCAAGTCAGTAATAAGTCTGAAGCTTCTGAGTACGACAAGCAGGTTTGCCCAGTATGTTTGAGCCCAAAACCTGCCAACTCGGATGCTTGCCCGACTTGCGATCCAGATGAAGATGTTCCGCCATCTACCTGGACTTTGTTTAAGTTATGGCGCTTTGCACGCCCTTATAAAAAGGAGCTATTACTTGGCTTTGTCCTGACATTGTTGTCCACGGGTGCCACGCTCATTCCGCCGTACCTGACGATGCCTTTAATGGATCACGTGTTGATTCCATATGAAAAAGGTAATCCGATTGATTTTGCTTTAGCCACTAAATACCTATTGGCTTTATTTGCTGCGGCAATCGTAGCCTGGGGTTTGGGCTGGTGGAAAACCTACCTCCTTGCCTTGGTGAGTGAGCGTATCGGTGCAGATTTGCGTAATACAACTTTTGAACACTTGCTTAAACTGTCCTTAGAGTATTTCGGTGGCAAAAGAACGGGTGATTTGATTGCGCGTATCGGCGCTGAGACTGACCGTATTTGTGTATTCCTATCGCTCTACGCTTTGGACTTCGCTACCGACGTCATCATGATCACAATGACGGCAGCAATTTTGGTGTCGATTGATCCTTTGCTGGCATTAGTCACACTAGCGCCATTGCCATTTATCGTTTGGATGATTCATGTAGTGCGAGACAAACTCCGTTTTGGGTTTGAAAAGATTGATCGCGTTTGGTCTGAAGTAACCAATATCTTGGCCGATACGATTCCGGGTATTCGGGTAGTGAAAGCCTTTGCTCAAGAAGACCGCGAGCTAAAACGTTTTGTCGATTCCAATAAACACAATTTACAAATCAATGATCGCGTCAATCGTGTGTGGGGATTGTTCTCACCAACAGTCACACTCTTAACGGAGACTGGTCTTTTAGTGGTGTGGGGCTTTGGTATTTGGCAGGTCGCACATCAAAAGGTCACCGTTGGTGTATTGATTGCATTCCTTGCTTACATAGGACGCTTCTACATTCGATTAGATTCCATGAGTCGCATCGTTTCGCATACGCAAAAAGCCGCTGCTGGAGCGAAACGCATCTTTGATATTTTGGATCATGTCTCAAGCGTTCCTGAGCCAATCAATCCAGCGCCTTTGAGGGAAGTCAAGGGCGGCATCTCCTTGCGGGGCGTGGGTTTCCGCTATGGTAACCGCGCCGTATCTAAAGGGATTGATCTGGACATCGCCCCTGGAGAAATGATCGGCTTAGTCGGTCATAGTGGTTCTGGTAAGAGCACTTTGGTGAACTTGATTTGCCGCTTCTATGATGTGAGTGCGGGTTCTATTGCATTAGACGGGCGCGACATTCGTAGCATCGGCATTGCTGACTACCGTAAGTGCATCGGTTTGGTTTTGCAAGAGCCGTTTTTATTCTTTGGCACGATTGCAGAAAACATTGCTTACGGTAAACCGGACGCCACTCGTGAAGAAATTATTGAAGCAGCGCGCGCCGCGCATGCCCATGAATTTATTCTGCGCTTGCCGCTTGGTTATGACTCACTAGTGGGTGAGCGCGGTCAATCACTTTCGGGTGGTGAGCGTCAACGCATTTCAATTGCGCGAGCGCTTTTAATTAATCCAAGCATTCTGATTTTGGATGAAGCTACATCTTCTGTTGACACTACAACTGAAAAAGAAATCCAGCGCGCTTTAGATAACTTGGTTAAAGGCCGCACCACGATCGCGATTGCCCATCGACTCTCCACCTTGAGAAAAGCAGACCGCTTGGTAGTGCTCGATAAAGGTGAGATTGTGGAAATTGGCTCACATGATGAGTTGATGGATACGCAGGGCGCGTACTACGCCTTGTATCAGGCTCAACTACGTCATGCTGCCGAATTGGTTGAAGGTGGCGCGATTGGTGAAAGTATTGAAGAGGGTGAACGCGAGCGTGATGAAGAGCGTCTGCAAGTGACCGCTAAAGAAACTGGGGGCGAGGTATGAGTCATTATCAAAAGCCACACACATTAGAGCGTGATGCTCTTGGTCGCCTGGTATTGATCGATGCTAGCGGCACTCGTCATGCAGGCGTCTATCCGGTGAGAGCCTTTCCAATTACAGCTCCAGGCAACGGCATCTCCATCATGGACCAGTCCGGTAAAGAGTTGTGTTGGTTTGATGGTATCAATGTTATTCCCGAGGGTGAGTTAGCCTTGATTGAAGAAGAGTTGGCTGCCCGTGAGTTCATGCCCGTGATTGAAAAAATCACCAAGGTATCTACTTTTGCCACTCCCAGTATTTGGGATATCGAAACCGATCGCGGACCCACCAGAATTCGCCTGAAGGGTGAGGAAGATATACGCCGAATTGCCGGCAATACGCTTCTGATTGCCGACTCCAATGGCCTCCAATTTTTGATCAAAGACTCCACTCAGCTCGATAAAGTCAGCAAGAAGCTATTAGATCGATTCCGTTAAGAATTTACTTGTTAAATCAATACTAGGGTTACTACTAATAAGCTAGTGTTACCCCTAACTAACCATTTGGTAAATATTGATGGTAATCAAGTATTCATGCTCCGAATTGGATAAAAATCCATGCATAACAAAGAGAAGCCAAAGTAATATTGGTATTCAATAATTTTTGGAGGAGCGTTCATGAAGATGAAGTTAAAAGGGGCATTGATTTCCACCGCATTAGTCCTCGGTGCTGCCAGTGTTTCACCCGCATTTGCTGCTTGGGAACCAACCAAGCCAGTTGAGTTCATCATCCCTGCCGGTCCTGGTGGCGGTGCTGACCAAATGGCCCGCATGATCCAAGGCATCATTACCAAAAATAACTTAATGAAACAGGCAGTTATTCCTGTGAACAAGGGTGCAGGCGCTGGAGCTGAAGGCTTCTTGGCAATGAAAGAAGCCAAGGGCGATCCAAATAAGATCGTGATTACACTTTCTAACTTGTTTACAACTCCATTGGCAACAGGTGTTCCATTCAACTGGCAAGACATCACTCCAGTGGCAATGTTGGCTCTGGACCAATTCGTTTTATGGGATAACGC
The DNA here is from genome assembly GCF_018688375.1 of Polynucleobacter sp. AP-Ainpum-60-G11. Lineage (NCBI taxonomy): Bacteria > Pseudomonadati > Pseudomonadota > Betaproteobacteria > Burkholderiales > Burkholderiaceae > Polynucleobacter > Polynucleobacter sp. AP-Ainpum-60-G11. The sequence continues at coordinate 587,168 of NZ_CP061318.1, forward strand.
TGACAAGCCCTACAAGACTGCTAAGGAATATATCGACGCAGCTAAAGCAGCCGGTGCCGGTAAATTTAAAATGGGTGGTACTGGATCCAAGTCTGAAGACCAGATCATCACTGTAGCGATTGAAAAAGCAACTGGCGCTAAGTTCACCTATATCCCATTCAAAGGGGGAGGCGACGTAGCTGTGCAACTCGTTGGTAATCACATTGACTCTTCTGTGAACAACCCAATTGAAGCGGTTGCTCAATGGCGTGCAAACAAATTACGTGCATTGTGCGTATTTGATGACACACGCATGCCTTACAAAGAAAAGATCACTACAACTCAGTCTTGGAATGACGTTCCAACATGTAAAGAGGCTGGCGTGTCAACTGACTACGTGATGTTGCGCGGCATTTTCATGGCTCCTGGCGTAACTCAAGAGCAAGTTGATTACTACATCAACGTGTTCAAAAAAGTACGCGAGACAGCAGAGTGGAAGAAGTTTATGGCTGATGGTGCATTCAATCAGACATTCATGACTGGTAAAGAGTTCAGAAATTGGCTCACATTAAATGAAGCATTGCATAAGCAATTAATGGCTGAAGCTGGTTTCATAGCTAAGTAATTTTGGAGAAATGAAATAGGACCCCTAAGAAGTGGGGCCCTATTTTTTGAGCAAGCGTATCTACTAACTTTATTAAAAAATATAAAAATGTCTGAACATACAAACAATTCAAATCAAGACTCAGTCATTAGCGTTAGAGCGATGGATATCATCACATCGATCGTGTTCTTGGCCATAGGCCTGACAGTGATGATTGGTAGTCTGAAGCTGGGTGCTAGCTGGGGTGTTGATGGCCCAGAAGCTGGTTATTTCCCTTTCTATATCAGCTTGATCATCATGTTATCCAGCACGGTTACTTTGTATCAATCTGTAATCGTGAATAAGAATAAGAAAACTGAATCCTTTGTTGATAGCGAGCCAGCCAAGCAGGTGATGGCGGTTTTGTTGCCGGCGATTGTGTTTGTGCTTGGCGTGCAATTGATTGGCATTTATGTTTCTGCCGCTCTCTACATCGCGGTCTTCATGGTGTGGTTAGGTAAATATCCAATTTGGAAGGCGGTTGCCGTCTCTGTTGGAGTGAGCGCGGCTCTTTACCTCATGTTCGAATACTGGTTCCAAGTTCCATTGCCACATGGCGCATGGTTCAATCCACTCGAGTTTGTGGGCGTAAATTAAAAAAACAATAACTATTAAAAAAGATTAAAAAAGGAGTCCAAGTTGGAAGAAATTAACGCTCTATTCAGCGGCTTTGCCGTTGCAATGACACCCTTTAACTTGCTATTAATGCTTGTCGGTGTAACTCTTGGTGTGATTATTGGTGTATTGCCAGGTTTGGGTGGCGCAAACGGTATTGCGATTCTGTTGCCATTGACCTTCACAATGCCACCAACATCCGCGATCATCATGCTGTCCTGTATTTACTGGGGTGCATTGTTTGGTGGCGCGATTACATCCGTGCTATTTAATATCCCAGGTGAACCATGGTCTGTTGCGACAACCTTTGATGGTTATCCAATGGCCCGTAATGGTAAAGCTGGCGAAGCATTGACAGCAGCGTTCACATCCTCATTTGTGGGTGCGTTCTTTGCGATTGTGATGATTACCTTCTTGGCACCATTGGTGGCGAAGTTTGCACTCCAATTCGGTCCGCCGGAGTTTTTCTCGGTCTACCTCCTGACCTTCTGTAGTTTTGTGGGTATGAACAAAGGTTCGCCATTCAAGACAATTTCAGCAATGATGTTGGGCTTTGCATTGGCTACTGTTGGTATGGATACCGTGACAGGTCAGTTGCGTTTAACTTTCGGTAACCCAGAGTTGATGCGTGGTTTTGACTTCTTGATCGCGGTGATCGGCTTGTTTGGTATTGGCGAGATTCTTCTTTCAATGGAAGAGGGCTTGGCCTTCCAAGGTGCTGCAGCGAAGATTCGCGGTAAGGTTGTTTGGGAAACTTGGAAGCAGTTACCTAAGTACTGGGCAACTTCATTACGCAGCTGCTTAATTGGTTGCTGGATGGGTATCACTCCAGGTGGCGCTACTCCTGCATCTTTCATGGCTTACGGTGTTGCAAAACGCGTATCTAAAGAAGGTGACAAGTTTGGTACTGGAAAGATGGAGGGTATTGTTGCTCCAGAAACAGCGGCTCACGCTGCTGGTACAGCCGCCTTATTGCCAATGTTGTCATTAGGTATCCCAGGATCACCAACAGCTGCCGTATTGCTTGGCGGTTTGTTGATCTGGGGTCTGCAACCTGGCCCATTGCTCTTCGTTGAGAAACCAGACTTTGTTTGGGGCTTGATTGCTAGTATGTACTTGGGTAACTTGGCAGGCTTGTTTGTTGTATTAACTTGCGTTCCATTGTTCGCCTCAATCTTGAGAATTCCGTTCTCCATCATTGCTCCAGTCATCATTGTGATTTGTGCGGTTGGTGCATACACCGTCCACAACGCGATGTTTGACGTTTGGTTGATGTTGGGCTTCGGTGTATTGGGTTATGTCTTCAAGAAACTCGATTACCCAATGGCTCCAATGGTCTTGGCCTTGGTATTGGGTGACCGTGCAGAAGATTCTTTCCGCCAGTCCATGTTGTTCTCACAAGGTAGCTTAGATATTTTCTTCTCTAACTACTTGGTAGGTGCGATCACTACTCTGGCTTTGGTATTGCTGTTCTGGCCATTAATTGGCAAGTTCATCGGCAAGAAAAAAGCTGCTGCAGCGTAAGCTAAAGCGCTAAATGAGTAAAGAAAAGGGGGCGCAAGCCCCTTTTTCTATTGGAACAAAAAATCCGATAAAATCACCACATCATGAATTTCCGCAAAAACCGCCTCATTCACTGGATTGCTGCTCTAGCAATCGCAATGAGTGCGCTTGCGCCAGCGGTTTCTCAAGCGGTATCGCTAGCGAAGCATGGTCAAGGTTTTGCCATGGAGATTTGTGCTGCAGATGGTACGAAGTCGCAGGTTAATGTGCAAAGTGAAGATCAAGCAGATCTCGCAGAAGCGCAACCATGCCCGTATTGCATTGCTCACACAGCCATCACACCGGCATTCAATACCAATCTCACATTCCAGGCGCCGCAAACACTTGCTTTGCTGCCACAGCTTTTCTATCAATCACCCAAACCTCTCGCTGTTTGGGTAACACCTCCCTCAGCAGCACCTCCTACACAAGCCTAAATCTTTTTAGGGCATAGCCTTGCTATGTAGTTGGCAACCAAGTTGCCGTGATGTTGTGTGGAGAAGCAAATGTTGTTTAAGCAAAAGAAGATTAGTGCATACATGGGTATGCTATTTGGATCAATGTTGATATCAAGTGGTGCTCAGGCTCAAATTGCACCCCCTCCTGACTATGATCAGAAATTAGCCGATATGGTAGTGACGGCCACAAAATCAGGTACTACCCTCAGGGATATGACTCAGAACACCACAATTTTGACGAAAGAGGAGTTGGAGATTGCGCCAGAGCAAACGATTGATCAGGTCCTCAAGAACCAATCAAGCGTATTTTTAAATGATCAACCTTATTATGAAAAAGATCCAACTGGGCAAAGCATTAATGTTCGTGGCCTAGGAAATGCTAGAACATTAGTTCTGATTGATGGCGTGCCTGCCAATGATGCGATGTATGGGACTGTGCAATGGAATCTTGTGCCAATGTCAGCAATCCAAGATGTTGAGTTTATTCGTGGTGGCGCTTCTAGTCTTTATGGAAATATGGGTATGGGCGGCGTGATTAATATTACAACTAAGCCAATCAGTGATAACAAGGGCGAGGTATCTGGGAGTATTGGATCCTATGCAACTGGTACGGCGGCAGTATCAAAGGAATTTGCAATAAGCGATTCCTTCAAGCTTAGGGCTTCAGCCGATTACTTTAGTACTGAGGGTTACCAAAATATCGCAACAATATCCCCTTCGTCGCAATCTGCCCTAAAGACTGGAATGGGAAATGAAAGTGCGGAGAGTGCCAACTATCGTTTGCAGGGCTCTCTAAAGGTTAGTCAAGATACCGATGGTTTTTTCAATTTCGGACTTCATTCAATGTCAAACCTGCCTACAGGTGGTTATAACTTCGCTAGAAAATCTACCAACGAGACAACAATTTCCGGTGGAACCACAACAAGGTTGAATTCTAGTGAACAGGTTCAAGTTAATGCATTTTATGAAAACACAACTTTGCAACAACAAAATGTGAGCTCAAGTAATCCATACATCAATGCCACTTTCCATAATCCTTACTATCAAGTTGGCGGCTCAGCTCAATATACTAATAATTTTCAAAACTCTCTGATTGATCAGGTGATCCTAAGTGCTGATGCAAAGCAGCTCTCAGCATCGAATTATCAAAATAACTATGCCTCTCCTGGTGCTGCAAATTATCAAACTAGTAAATTGGGAGCTTTAAGCTCTCAGGTTGTGTCAGAGGGCACACAAAACTTCTTAGGAATTTTGGGCCAAGCTAAATCAAACCTAACGGCCATTCCCCTTCAAGCTACGCTATCCGCTAGAGTTGATAATTGGACTAGTCAGATTCCGGTCAACTATACCCAAGCTGTTGGAGGGGCTCAAGTAAGTACGGCTGTTCCCAATCAATCTAAAACAAAATTAAGTCCAAATTTAGGCCTCTTATATCGAGCATCTAGGGAGTTGGATTTTAGGGCTGCTGCTTATCAGGCTTTCCATGCACCAGGGCTGAATAATTCGATACGTAGTTATGGGTCCGGTTCAAGCTATGTAAGTAATAATCCATTTTTAACTCCAGAGAATATGACTGGGTATGAAATGGGATCTGACTATCGCTGGAAATCCGGATTTATTCAAGTAACAGGTTTTAATGCGAATGTCACCAATGCTATCGCCACATACACCATGACTGCCGCCCAAATTGCGAGCACTTGTGCGCCAGTATGTTCGGCTGGAGCGAAATCTTACAGCAACGATCAGTCGCTAAGAAGCACTGGATTGGAGCTTCAAGCCCACTATGACATTAGCTCTAAATGGGCAACAGATTTGGGGTATACGCTCACTAAGGCTGTATTAACTTCAACGTATGGAGCAATTAGTCAGTCATTGAACCCAACGGGGGTTCAGATAGCCGGAACACCCAGAAATATGGGTAGTGCAAGCCTTACATACTTCCCAATACCAAAGGCTAGTTTGACAGCCTCGGTTCGCTATATTGGAAATTCTTGGTATGACACTGCGCACACCTCACCAATACCGGCTTATGCTGTAGTTGGTGCAAGGGCTAACTATGAGGTAACGCCAAATGCAACTGTTTATTTGAGTGCTGTGAACTTATTAAATCGTAATTACATTACATTTGGTTCTGGCTCACAATACACTGTTGGTCAGCCTCAAACAATCACCGTTGGTGGTCGGATAACATTTTGATAGTAATAAAAAACTCGCTTCATTTCAAGCCACATGACGTAGCCAAGGTTTTAATTCTGAGTCTCCTGGTATGGGGCGGGATTGATCTGGCCGTTGCTCAAATGGACCACTCATCCCATTCCGGAGCGAGTGCGCCTGCCAAGCCTTCTTCATCATGCAAGGGGTCGGGTTTAGATTGTGCGAATTCTGCAACGCCATTTTTGGGTAAGGATGGTAAGTTGCTTCTAACCTGGACTGGTGGTGGATTTGTTTCAGTTGCTAAATCTGATGATTTGGGAAAGACCTTTACATCTCCTATAGTTATTGCGGAGCATGGAAAATCTCTAGATGCTGGAAGCGATGCTCGCCCACAAATCGTTTCTGACTCAAAAGGAAATATATTTCTGGTTTATGCATTTTTCAAAGATGGTAATTGGAACGCACAGATTAATATGGCTCGATCATCCGACGGAGGTCTCAGTTTTACGACACCCATGCCGCTGATAAAAAATGGTTCTAGTGAGCGCTTTCCTTCAATGGTGATTGGTAAAGATGACTCCATATTCTTGGCTTGGATTGATAAGCGTTTAGTTGCTGATGCAAAGAAGTCGGGTAATCCGCATCTTGGTGGATCCATCGCTTACTCATTTTCAAATGATGCTGGGAAAACATTTCAGCCTGAGAAAATAGCTAATGAACAGAGTTGTGAATGCTGTCGTATAGGTTCTAGTATTGATCCAAAGGGTGGGGTAGCCATTGTTTATCGAGCTATTTTCCCTGGTGGTATACGTGATCACGCAACGCAGTTAATTAATGAATCCTCGTCAGGAAAAATTCGCAGAGTCTCTGAAGATGAATGGAAGACTGATGCTTGCCCTCACCATGGTCCTGCAATCGCAGTTTCTAGTACTGGAAAAATGCATGTGGCTTGGTTTACTCAGGGAGCTGCTCGATCTGGAGTGTTCTATGCCAACTCTAGCAATCAGGGCGAAAGCTACTCGAATCCAATCAGAATTGGAGGCGAACATGAGAATGTTTCGCGCCCTTATCTCCTCGCTCGGGATAAGTCCATTTGGTTGGTTTGGAAGGGGTTTGATGGGGTAAAGACATCTGTATACCTTAAGAAATCACCGGATGATGGTGTTACATGGTCGCAGGCAATCTTGATTGCGCAGACAAGTGCTTATTCAGATCACCCTCTGTTAATTAGTAATGGGGGCGATGTCTTTTTATCCTGGCTAACCCGAGCCGATGGCTATCAAGTCATTAAACTAAACGGCAAATGATGAAAAAAATACTTCTTACCCTTTCTCTATTTGTTCTGACAATGCACGCTGCCTTTGCGGATGCATCCACTATTCAGGCGTATCAGAAAGGGGATTGGGGCTCTTTATTAAAGAAAAATGCCGGCCAAGCAGTGGTCGTTCATTTTTGGGGCGTCACTTGTGCACCTTGCGCAAGAGAAATGCCTCAATGGGGCACGTTTCTCTCTGAGGATAGAAGTGCGAAGGTGATATTTATTCAGGTTGATGAAGTATCTCTCGAAGCGACTAAAAAAATGTTAGCTAAGGCCGGCTTGGATAAGGCTTCCAGCTATTACTTAAATACTCCCTTCGATGATTATTTTCGCCATGAAATTGATCCGCAGTGGCGTGGTGAAACTCCAATGACTTTGTTGATTGATAAAAATGGAAAGATAATCCGGAAAATAGGTCCGATAAATTTTGTTGAGTTAAAGAAGTGGTTCGCTAAAGGTGTTTATTAATTTAAGGAGAGTAATTTGAAAAATATTGTGATTAGTTTAATTTCTTTGTCTGCGGCAGCATTTACTGCTGGAGCCTATGCGCAAAACGCTAAAGTTGGTAGCGTACAAATTGAAAATGCTTATACGCGTTCTACTGTCCCAGGCCAAATGGCTGCCGGTGGTTTTATGAAGATTGAAAATAAAGGCGCTGCTGATCAACTCATTTCTGCAAGTTCACCAGTTGCCGGTGAAGTTCAGTTGCATGAAATGGCGATGGAAGGCAATGTGATGAAAATGCGTCAAGTAAAAGATATTCCGGTGCCAGCAGGTGGCGCAGTGGAGTTAAAGCCGGGTGGTTTGCATTTAATGTTTATGAACATCAAAGCACCTTTGGCTGCTGGTGAAACTGTTCCAGTTAAATTGAAGTTTGCTAAAGCAGGCGAAGTAGAAGTAAAGATGCCTGTCAATGCGATGGGCAATCCTGGTGCCGGTCACGGTGGAGCGATGAAGCACTAAGCACTCGCTTTAGTAATTTGTAGCAAAGGTATTAAAAAAGCCCCTAGTTTTACTTAGGGGCTTTTGTTTTGCTGTATTGGATTTGTTGTCTGCATTTAATCCAGATTTAGATCCGTTACCGCACCCTTACTTGCAGTGCTCGCAAGGTGTGCATACTTAGCAAGCAATCCACGGGTATAGCGTGGTTTAGGTTGTACCCAAGCAGCGCGACGCTTAGCAATCTCTTCATCGCTCACATTGAGTTGAATAAGTAGCTTATGGGCATCGATCGTGACAGAGTCACCTTCTTCGATGAGGGCGATAGTGCCGCCTACGAAAGCCTCAGGGGCAACGTGACCAACCACCATGCCCCAGGTACCACCAGAGAAGCGTCCGTCAGTAATGAGGCCTACTGTCTCGCCTAAGCCTTGGCCAACGAGGGCAGAGGTAGGAGCCAGCATCTCACGCATACCAGGACCGCCTTTAGGGCCCTCATAACGAATCACCATGACGTCACCGTCTTTGATCTTTTGCGCCATGATGGCAGCCATTGCATCATCTTCAGAATCAAATACACGAGCAGGGCCGGTAATGGATGGGTTCTTGAGGCCGGTAATCTTAGCAACGCAACCCTCAGGGGAGATATTGCCTTTGAGGATGGCTAAGTGACCTTGCTTGTACAGCGGGTTATCTAAAGTGCGAATGACTTTTTGATCAGCGCGCGGTACAGATGGAACATCTTTCAATGTTTCTGCAATAGTCTTGCCTGTGATCGTCATGCAATCACCATGCAAGAGTCCGCCATCTAACAAGATCTTCATGACTTGCGGAATACCGCCAGCTTGGTGAAGATCCGTTGCTAAATATTGTCCAGAAGGCTTCATGTCGACGATGACTGGAACACGCTTACGAATACGTTCAAAGTCATCAATCGTCCAATCAATCTCAGCAGCACTGGTGATGGCTAGGTAATGCAGAACAGCATTAGTAGAGCCACCCACTGCCATGATTACGCTAACTGCGTTCTCAATGGATTTTTTAGTGATGATGTCGCGTGGACGTAAGTTTTTCTTAATAGCCTCAACGAGAACAATGGCTGACTCATGCGCGCTCGCAACTTTCTCAGCATCCTCATTGGCCATCGTAGAAGAGTAAGGCAGGCTCATACCTAAAGCTTCGAATGAAGAGCTCATGGTGTTAGCTGTATACATACCGCCGCAAGAGCCGCTACCTGGGCAAGCATGTTGCTCTACGCCCTTGAGATCTGATTCACTCATGCGGCCGGAGGTGAATTCACCAACGGCTTCAAATGCAGAAACAATGTTCAGATCCTTGCCTTTGAAATGGCCCGGCTTAATCGTGCCACCATAAACATAGATACTGGGTACGTTGGTGCGCGCCATCGCCATCATGCCGCCTGGCATGTTCTTATCGCAACCGCCGATAACCACAACGCCGTCTTGCCATAAACCATTGACACAAGTTTCAATACTGTCAGCAATCACTTCACGAGAGATCAGGGAGTACTTCATACCCTCGGTGCCCATGCCGATACCATCGGACACGGTAGGGGTACCAAACATTTGCGCTTTTGCACCAGCCTCTTCGAGAGCGGTAACCGCGGCATCTGCGAGTTTTTGCAAACCGCTATTGCAGGGGGTGATAGTGGAGTGGCCGTTTGCTACGCCAACCATTGGCTTAACAAAATCCTTCTCTTCGTAGCCCATCGCGTAATACATTGAGCGATTAGGTGCGCGAGCAACCCCTTCGGTGACATTGCGCGAGCGTTCATTGAGGCGTTTCATGCTGATATGGACTCCAGAAAAGAATTTGTCGAAAAGCTCTATTGTGCCGTGAGACAAGGGCGAACGCAGGGGTTTATGCAGCCTTTCCTATGTTCATGTCATGCACTGCCACAAGCAGATATTCCTATTGTATTTGGTGAGTAAGGCTCAGTATTAGCTGTAAAGCTAATATCCTTCCTAAAAAAGCTGCAGTACATTGCCTTATCTATCACTTTTTCCTTCAAATTCAATGACTAAAGTTGGCCACATCTACCTAATTGACGATGATGAATCCATGCGCACCTCTTTAAGTAGGATGCTCAGGGACGTGGGCTATATCGTGGAAGATTTCTCCTCTGCAGTGACGTTTTTAGAGGATTCAATGCCGGTAGCGCCAGCGGTGATCCTGCTCGACATGCAGATGCCAGATATGACTGGGCTAGATTTGCAGGAAAAACTGGTCCAACTGGGTCGTAAAACCCCGATTGTGTTTGTGAGCGGCCAAAGCCACCCCCATCAAATCGTGAAAAGCCTAAAGCGTGGAGCACTTGATTTTCTATTCAAACCTTTCAATTTGGAGGATTTACTAAAAGCGGTTGCCGATGCCTTAGAGTTTGATAGACGTCAGCTCAAACGCATTTCTAAAGAGGTGGAAACCAAGAAAGACTATGCAACCTTGACGCCTAGGGAGAAGGAAGTCTGCTTTTGGCTCGTGAAGGGATTGCTTAATAAGGATATTGCCGTCAAACTAGGGACAACGGATGCCACCATCAAGGTTCATAAGGCTAGAGTGATGGATAAGATGAATGTGGAATCGGTTCAAACATTAGTCGCAAAGTACCTTGAATCTGATCTTGAAAATTTCCAAAATAACTAGCCCTTGGGCTAATTTCCCTAGGCTTGTTTCCTGACTATGATTTGTTATTAATTTATTTTGTTATTTCAAACACTTAAAGTACTTTTGTGAATTCAAACTCTAAGCCACCTGAGATTGTCAAAGAAGCCTTCACAGAGGCTAGGGAAAAGCTAGGCCTCTCTACCAAGGAGCTTGGTGTAAAAGCTTGCCTGTCTACACGTCAGATTGAGCAAATCGAAAGTGGCGAGATGAGCTCCTTCTACGGAGCTCAAATTAAATTTACTGCTGCTAAAAAAGTAGCAAAGCTGCTTAACTTAAGCGATGAGGATGCGTTTGACTATGGCATCCAAACGCAAGAGACATTTACTTCAAGTCCAGATGATCTGCCTATTGCAGAAGCTAAGGTAGTGCCAGCTCCAAAGCTTGAAGATGAGAAGCTGGTCGCACCTGTCAGAGTTGAGCTAGTGGAAGAAGTTGCTCAACCAAATGAATTGGTAAAAGAAGATCAAGTGCCGGCTAAAAAAGTTGAGGGCATAGAGAGCCCATCGCTTAGCGCTGCAGTTGAATCAAAACCTAAATCACAAAAGAACCTGTTTCTTTGGCTCAGCGTAACTGCCGCAGCAGTTTTTGCTGTGATCAATTTGCGCCCAATGTTCTTTGCGGAAAAGCCAGAGGAAATCATCCTTGTAAAAGAAGAGGTTATTGAGCCAGCCCCTGCGGTGGCCCCAGTAGAGCCTGCGCCCGTTACTCCAGCAACTCCAGCGGTCGCCGCACCGGTAGTTGCTTTGCCGGCAGTCGCTGCAGCTAGCACTGAAGCCTCAGCAGCCTGTCCTGCGGAAGAGGGCATTATTAGTTACAAGCCAGATGCGCCTCGTAAGGCTGCGGACATGGTTTATGTGCAAGTTAAATCTAAGCAAGTTATTTGCGTAAGTGATGCTTCTGGAAAGTTGCAGAACAAGATGGTTGAGCCTGGTGTGGGTGCATCCTTTTATGGCAAACCACCATTCAAAGTATTGACAGGTGGCCTTGCTCAGGCGGATGTATTTTTTCAGGGTGCAAAAGTGCGCCTAACAAATCCGAATTACAAAACCATCGTGTTGGAAGCTGCTGAAGTAGTAGTTCCATCCGCAGGGACGGATTCTCAGCAGCGCTAACCCTCTTGAGGATTAGCGCATTGAATTCTGATGCTTAAACTGCTGAGTCGTTAGTTTCGCCAGTGCGAATACGAATAGCCTGTTCGATTGGGCTAACAAAAATCTTACCGTCACCAATCTTGCCTGTACGGGCGGCTTTAGTAATTGCTTCGATTGCTGAATCTACGCTGTCATCGGCAACAACTACCTCTACTTTTACTTTAGGTAAAAAGTCGACAACGTATTCGGCGCCACGATAGAGCTCGGTGTGACCTTTTTGGCGACCAAAACCTTTAACCTCAGTAACAGTGAGTCCGGTAACGCCTACTTCAGCTAAGGCTTCACGAACTTCGTCAAGTTTGAACGGCTTAATAATGGATGTGATTAGCTTCATATATTCCCCTTAATACAGTAATCATACCTAGAACTGAAATCCAATGCCCAGTTACGCCCTAAATTGGGAGGTAATAGGATAGCGCCAGTCACGCCCAAAGGCTCTAGTGGTCACACGAACGCCCGGAGGCGCTTGGCGACGCTTATATTCGTTTAGCTTAATCAGGCGTGTAACTTTTTCTACACTTTCTGGATCAAAGCCGGCGGCAATAATTTGGGCGATGGATTGGTTTTGCTCCATATAGCGCTCTACGATGCCATCTAATACTTCATAGGATGGCAGGCTATCTTGATCGGTTTGATCGGGACGTAATTCGGCGGAAGGGGCGCGCGTCAAAATCCGCTCCGGAATGATTGGGGCAATGCTGTTGCGATAAGCGCACAAGCGATAGACCAAGGTTTTAGCAATGTCCTTAATTACTGCAAAGCCACCGGCCATATCTCCATAGAGAGTGCAGTAACCCACAGCCATTTCACTCTTGTTGCCGGTTGTTAAAACTAGACGACCGGTTTTATTGGAGAGTGCCATTAAGAGAGTGCCGCGGACTCGCGCCTGAATATTCTCTTCGGTGGCATCCAGTTTGAGGCCCTTAAATTGCTCAGCTAAGGCATGTTCTAAAGCATCCACTGGTTCACTAATTGGGATCTCATCGTATTGGACGCCCAAGTTCTGAGCCATCTCTCTAGCATCTATCCAGGAGATGTCGGCGGTATAGCGTGAAGCCATCATGACGGTGCGAACTTTGTCTGCACCTAGGGCGTCTACCGCAATCGCCAGCACCAGTGCAGAATCCACTCCGCCCGAGAGACCAATAATGACTCCCGGAAAACGATTCTTCTGAACATAGTCCCGCACACCTAAAACGAGGGCTTGATAAGCCTGGGCTTCTACGCTGGATGGAGCAACTAAGGCTCCTTGTTCTAAGTCAGCGGATGCATTGACATCAACATAGCCCAGAGCAGTTTCAAACTGCGGCATAGTCATCACCACTTTGCCTGCGCTGTTTAAAGCAAAAGATCCGCCATCAAAAACCAATTCATCTTGTCCGCCTACTGCGTTGACATAGACCAAAGGCATCTTACTTAAGGCAATCTGCTTGCGTAGCACCTCAATGCGTAAAGATTCTTTTTGAAGGTGATAAGGCGATGCATTGAGTACTAGAAGTACTTGGGCGCCGGCAGCATGAGCCTGCTTAGCGGGACCTTCATGCCAAGCATCTTCACACAGAATGAGCCCGTATTTGATACCGGCATTTTCAAAGACGCAAGCCTCATGACCTGGTGTGAAATAACGCACCTCATCAAATACTTCATGATTGGGTAATTCTTGTTTGGCATAGCCCGCAATAACTTTTCCATCACGAATGACGGAAGCATAGTTTTGTAGGCCAGCGGTGGTTTTTTTGGGGTGACCAACAATGACAGTTAGTCCTGGAAATTTCTGGAGCTCCAGCACTAAACAACTGAGCTCACGATCGGCGGCCTCAATAAAAGCAGGGCGCAAGAGTAAATCTTCTGGGGGGTAGCCGGTGAGCGAGAGCTCTGGCGTAAGAACTACAGTGGCGCCTTGTGCATAAGCATCTGCGGCGGCTTGAGAGATGAGCTGCGCGTTGCCAGGCAAATCACCCAAAAGAGGGTTGATTTGCGCTAAGGCGATTTTTTGCGAGCTCACTCCCAATGACTACGAAATTACTTCTGTGACTTAGCGTAACCTTCGATGCCATCCAAAATTTCTTTATGGGCACCAGCAACACCAGTCCAACCTTTAACTTTTACCCACTTACCTTTTTCGAGATCTTTGTAGTGCTCGAAGAAGTGTTGGATTTGAGCGAGGAGTAATTCGTTTACATCTTCAGGTTTTTGCAGATGCTTGTAGATTGGCAAAATCTTGTCTTCTGGAACAGCCAACAACTTCGCGTCTTGGCCGCCTTCGTCTTCCATCTCTAACATGCCGATAGCACGGCAGCTCACTACTGAACCTGGAACTAATGCAAATGGAGTGATCACGAGAACGTCAACAGGATCGCCGTCACCAGCAACTGTCTTAGGGATATAGCCGTAGTTGCATGGGTAGTGCATTGCTGTACCCATGAAACGATCTACGAAGAGGCAACCAGTTTCTTTGTCCACTTCATACTTCACTGGATCCGCATTCATTGGGATCTCAATAATGACGTTGAATGATTCTGGGATTTTCTTCCCTGGGCTGACCTTGTCGTAACTCATAAATACTCCGGTTAGTGATTAATGTGCGTTCGATCTTAGCAAACAGGCAGAGCCATACTGCTGAAGATTGAATCTATTGCCTGCTATTAAAGCCATGAATGCTTTATGGCCTCTAGTTTAAGGCTTTCTCTAGTGATACCTATAGATAAGTGCCCTAGGTTGCTTGACTAATGGTAGCCCATTGGCCTACCATTAGTCAAAAGGAATTGTTATGAAGAAAATCATTCGAATTAGCGTGGATCCAAGTGATCCTAGTAGCTTCCCCAAAGGCTTTGTTGATAAGAAATTGCTAGATGCAACATCAGAGCGTTTGATTAAATTGCATCAACAGCACGATGATGCAGAAGCTATGTTGGATGCCGCTCAATATGCAAAAGGTGTACGAGAGAGAATTGGTTTATCTCAGCAGGAATTTTCTAAACGTATTGAGGTTTCTTTGGAGACCATTCGAAATTGGGAGCAAGGCAAGCGAAGCCCCACTGGTGCGGCTAAAGCTTTACTGAAGATTCTAGACAGAGCACCCGAGCTTGCATTACTAGCTCTCAGTGTTTGATGATTGCCTTTGAAATAAAAATGCCTAGCATCGCTAGGCATTTTTATTTGATTCTGTTGCTTAATCCGGATTAATCCAAAGTCTCCAAGTAACGCTGGGCATCTAAAGCAGCCATACAGCCAGTACCTGCACTGGTAATTGCTTGACGATAAATATGATCCTGCACATCTCCGGCTGCAAATACGCCAGGGATATTGGTGGCGGTTGCATTACCCTCTAAGCCAGAATGCGTCTTGATATAGCCATTGTTCATATCGAGCTGACCTACGAACAATTCGGTATTGGGTTTATGGCCAATTGCAATAAAGGCGCCAGTGACAGCGATATCTTCTGTGCTGCCATCTGCCTTCTTAATGCGTACACCAGTAACGCCTTTTTCATCGCCAAGTACTTCATCAAGTGTCGAATTTAGTTTGAGTTCAACTTTGCCTTCAGCAACTTTGGCCATTAGGCGGTCATTGAGGATGGGTTCTGCGCGGAATTTGTCGCGACGATGAATTACGGTCACTTTCTTCGCAATGCCTGTCAGATAGAGGGCCTCTTCAACAGCAGTGTTACCGCCACCCACTACGCAAACATCTTGATTGCGGTAGAAGAAGCCATCGCATGTCGCGCAACCCGAAACGCCGCGACCCATAAATGCTTCTTCACTAGGAAGGCCAATATATTGAGCAGAAGCACCTGTAGAAATAATGAGGGCATCACAGGTGTAAGTACCAGAATCACCAACCAGACGAATAGGCTTTTCAGTTAAAGCGGCCGTATGAATATGGTCAAAGATGATGTTGGTATTAAAGCGCTCTGCATGCTTTAAGAAGCGATCCATGAGCTCGGGACCTTGAACACCATCTGGGTCTGCTGGCCAGTTTTCCACATCAGTAGTAGTCATTAATTGACCGCCCTGTGCCAGGCCAGTAATGAGGGTCGGGCTCAAATTCGCGCGGGCCGCGTATACGGCAGCTGTGTAGCCGGCAGGGCCTGAACCTAGGATGAGGACTTTGGAGTGTTTTGGGGTATTTGTAGTCATCTCCAAATTATAGGATTGCTTGATTACAATCGGTAGAACATGGCAAGAACCGTATACCCGAAGTCCAAAACCCCTTTAAGCTCCCAGCCCCCTGAGAATCATGGGCAGGGCAGGATGCCCCGCCTCTTGCTTGAGGCCCGCTGGTTCATCTCCCTTGGTCTCTGTTTAGGCTTATTAGCCATTTTGGTGACTTATTCCAAGGCGGATCCAGCTTGGTCGCATGCCAGTTTTGAGGCTCCGAAGAACCTCGGTGGTCGTTTTGGTGCCTATTTGGCCGATTTATTGCTCTACATCTTTGGTATTTCCGCATTTTGGTGGGTAGTGCTGGTTGGGCGTCGCGTCCTAAGTGGCTGGCGTGAGCTCTGGAGCATCCCCTTGCCACCAGATCCAGATGCCAAGCCAGACTCCTTAGTAATGCGTTGGCTGGGCTTTGGACTGACTTTAGTGAGCAGCATGGGCCTTGAGTCCATTCGGATGCATTCGCTCACCTGGGAGCTCCCAAGACCTCCTGGGGGCATTTTGGGCGAACTGATTGGTGACCCACTTCAAATGACCTTAGGCTTTACCGGCTCTACCTTAGTCTTGCTATTTACTCTCTGCGCTGGATTGTCTTTATTCCTTCACTTTTCTTGGTTGGATGTTGCAGAAAAAGTCGGTCGATCCCTAGAGCTTGCTTATGACCGTTTACGCGAACGTCGTGATAGCGAAGAGGACCGTAAATTAGGTGAAGCAGCTGCCGAAGAGCGCGAGGAGTTTGTGGAAGAGTTTCGCGGGCGCGTTGAAATTGCTAAGCCAATACAGATTGTTCGTGCTCCCATAGAGATTCCAAAGAGTGCACGGGTTGAGCGCGAAAAACAACAGCCTTTATTTGTGGATATTCCGGATTCAGAGTTGCCACCCTTGGCATTGCTTGATCCTGTACCAGAAGCGAAAGAAACCATCTCAGCTGATGTATTGGAATTTACTTCTCGTTTGATTGAGCGCAAGCTGGCTGAGTTCAACGTGGAAGTCAAAGTTATTGCAGCCTATCCAGGTCCTGTAGTAACCCGTTATGAGATCGATCCTGCTGTTGGCGTGAAGGGTAGTCAGATCGTCAATCTCTCACGCGACTTGGCTCGTTCACTCGGTGTAGTAAGTATGCGTGTGGTGGAAACTATTCCTGGTAAGACTTGTATGGCTTTGGAGTTGCCAAACCCATCACGTCAATCGGTTTACCTCTCTGAGATTTTGAGTTCGCAGGTATATAACGACAGTCATTCCAACTTGACCCTCTCTTTGGGTAAAGATATTTCAGGTAGTCCGATTGTTGCTGACTTGGCAAAGATGCCGCATTGCTTAGTTGCTGGCACGACTGGTGCTGGTAAGTCTGTTGGCATCAATGCGATGATTTTGTCCATCCTTTTCAAGGCGAAGCCGGATGAAGTTCGTCTGATCATGATTGATCCGAAGATGCTCGAGATGGCGATGTACGACAAGATCCCCCATCTCTTATGCCCAGTTGTGACTGACATGAAGCAGGCCTATAACGCGCTCAATTGGGCTGTGAATGAGATGGAGCGTCGCTACAAACTGATGAGTAAGTTTGGTGTGCGTAACCTCGCCGGCTTTAATAAAAAGATTCTTGAGGCTGAAGAAAAAGGTGAGAAGCTCACCAATCCATTTAGCTTAACCCCAGATGATCCAGAGCCAATTTATAAAGCACCAGTGATTGTGATTGTGATCGATGAGTTGGCTGACTTAATGATGGTCTCCGGCAAGAAGATTGAGGAGTTGATTGCACGTATTGCTCAAAAAGCTCGTGCTGCCGGCATCCATTTGGTATTAGCAACACAACGCCCGAGCGTGGATGTAATTACTGGCTTGATTAAGGCTAACGTCCCAACGCGCATTTCTTTCCAAGTGAGTAGCAAGATCGATAGCCGTACGATTTTGGATCAACAAGGCGCTGAAGCACTGCTTGGTATGGGTGACATGCTGTACATGGCTCCAGGTACGGGCTTGCCGGTCCGTGTCCACGGCGCCTTTGTTTCAGATGATGAAGTACATCGTGTGGTCGAGTGGCTCAAAGAGAAGGGCGAAGCCAATTACATTGATGGCGTTCTGGAAGGTGCCGATGAATCTACGATTGATGCATTGACTGGTGAAGGTGGTAGCGAAGCCGATCCTTTGTACGACCAAGCAGTAGCCATCGTTCTAGAGAACAAACGCCCATCTATTTCATTGGTGCAGCGCCACCTGCGCATCGGTTACAACCGCGCGGCCCGCTTACTCGAGGATATGGAAAAAGCTGGATTAGTTTCAAAGATGGGTAATGGCGGCAATCGCGAAATCCTCCATCGCTCTTCCGAATAAGGCCACCCCTTGCGTAGACTGATTTCAGTAGCAGCCTTAGGGCTCACAATTTTTTTATCTCCAAACATAGTATTGGCGGAAGGTGAGAGCGGTGCAGAGCAGTTGCGTCAGTTTGTGCGTAACTCTAAAACTGCGGAAGGCGACTTTAAGCAACAACAGTTGCGCGCACCTAAAGCAAATGAACCGCAAGACAAAGGTTTAAAAGTAATTCGCCAAACTCAAGGACGGTTTGTATTTCAGCGTCCAGGCCGATTTATCTGGGATACGCAAAAGCCGTATGAGCAAAAACTGATTGCCGATGGCAAACAACTTATTTTGTGGGACAGAGATTTAAATCAGGCGACATTTAGACCTGCCGGCCAAGCCTTAGCGGCTACACCAGCAGCAATTCTTTTTGGTGAGACTTCTTTGGACCAGCATTTTGAGTTAGTTGACGGTGAAGATCGCTTAGGTATGAAATGGGTTGCTCTAGTGCCCAAGAAAAATCCGAATGCAAAGAATGGTAATGACTTGCCTTACACCAAGATCTCAGTAGGCATGGTCAATGGCCTGCCTAAAGCGCTCGAGCTCATTGATGGCCTGGGTAGCGTGGTTCTGGTTACTTTAGACAAGATCCAGCTCAATATCAATTTGCCTGCCAGTCGCTTTACTTTCAATCCGCCGGCTGGCGCAGAAGTCTTACGCTTAAACTAACGTCTATACCCATTAACGAATAGAGCATCACATGATTGATCCGCAATTACTTCGCAAAGATATCGCAGCTGTTGCTGCCCGATTAGCCACTCGTAAATTCCAGCTCGATGTTGATAAGTTCAACACCTTAGAGTCCGAGCGTAAATCTTTACAAACTCGCACAGAAGAATTACAAGCAAAACGCAACCAATTGGCTAAAGCGATTGGTATGAAAAAAGGTAAGGGCGAGGATGCTACTGCTGAGATGGCAGAAGCAACGCAGATTAACGTCGATATGGAATCAGGTGCAGCTCGCTTAGCAGTTTTGCAGGCAGAGATTGCGGATTTCTTAATGGGTATTCCTAACCTGCCGGATGAAGCCGTTCCGGTCGGTAAAGACGAGACAGAAAATAAAGAAGTAAAGCGCTGGGGCGCGATCCCTGGGTTCTCATTTCCCGTAAAGGATCATGTGGACTTAGGCGCACCCTTGGGTCTTGACTTTGAATCCGCTGCCAAGATTAGCGGTTCACGCTTTGTAGTTCTTAAAGGACCTGTTGCCAGATTGCATCGTGCCTTAGCGCAATTCATGATTGATTTACATACAACTCAGCATGGTTACGAAGAGCTTTACGTTCCCCTGATGGTGAACTCAGCCTCCATGCGTGGTACCGGTCAGTTGCCTAAGTTTGAAGAAGATCTATTTAAGGTCCCTCGCCAAATGGGCGGCGAGGATGGAGCGGGCGAAGCCAAAATTGAAAACTTTTATTTGATTCCAACTGCAGAAGTGCCTGTTACTAATTTAGTGCGTGACACGATTACTGCGGCTGAAGAGTTGCCGCTGAAATTTGCTGCCCATACTCCATGCTTTAGATCTGAGGCAGGTAGCTATGGTCGTGACGTGCGTGGCATGATTCGACAACATCAGTTTGAAAAAGTAGAGCTCGTTCAAATTGCCAAGCCAGAAGAGTCAATGCAGTTACTTGAAGAGTTAACATCACACGCAGAAAAAGTATTGGAGCTGCTCGAGTTGCCTTACCGAAAAGTATTGCTCTGCACTGGCGATATGGGTTTTGGTAGTACGAAGACATATGACCTGGAAGTGTGGATCCCGTCGCAGAATGCTTATCGCGAGATTAGCTCCTGCTCCAATATGGGCGATTTCCAAGCTAGACGTATGCAGGCTAGATATAAAGCTGGCCAAGGTAAGCCTGAGTTAGTGCATACCTTAAATGGTTCTGGCTTAGCAGTGGGTAGAACTGGTGTAGCGCTGCTAGAAAACTGCCAACAGGCCGATGGCAGCATAGCCATTCCGAAAGCCTTGCGACCTTATATGGGTGGTTTGGAAGTGCTAAAACCAATTTAATGTTTCAGAAAACCAAAAGCGATCCCGCTCAAATGAATAAGCTCTCGTTGCCTTTATTTTTGCTTTGCTCAGTATTGATTTCTCCAGCTGTTTTGGCGACTGAAAAAACCTATCGCTGCGAGGTTTTGAATGATGCCTATATTAAAAGCAATGGAGAGTTAGATATAGTTAAAGATAGTCCCCGAGTTGGTCAAGAATTTGCAGTAATCAAGAAAACTGGAGAAGTTGTTGGAGATGTTATGGATTCTTTAGGAAAACCTAAGGTCATTGCATCTGGAAGCAAGGGCAACTCTTATAAAGTGATTTGGACGCAAAAGGCTGCAGGCAAAGATGGTGCCTTTGTAGACTATCTCAGCATCGAAGGGTTTGCAAAAGACGGTAAGAAGCCTTTTGGATTCTTTTCTGGTGCACTGCTCATGACAGGCGTTTGCGACCAATAGATTGAAAAGCTTTGGGCAGGATTGGCGTTTAAGTTTTATGCTGGATACACCGGAGAGGTGGCAGAGTGGTCGAATGTACCTGACTCGAAATCAGGCGTAGGGTCAAGCCTACCGAGGGTTCGAATCCCTCCCTCTCCGCCAACTTGCTCCGATGGATCTACTTAGAATTGCTATCTGAGGTTACCCACCACAATCTGAAGTACTTGCAGAATAAGTAGTAAGGCAAGGGGCGATAAATCTAGAGCTCCAAAACTAGGAAGTGTTTTTCTAATTGGTGCGAGTAGGGGTTCTACAAGCAGTGAAACTAAATACTGAATCTGAGAGCCTGCGCCAATCCACGACAGAAGAACGCTTGCAAATACTATCCCAACTAATCCTGAAAGCATTAGATCGGCTAAGTCAATCAAGGCCAGCAGTAGCCATGAGATGTTAGAGAGATCGGCTCCGGAGAGCAATAATAGTATGGCTGTTTTTCCCGCAACCAATAGGTAGGCAGCTAAAAAACTGGCGACATCAAATCGTCTAATGCTGGGGATTAGCCTACGCAGGGGAATCACAATCCAATTGGTGAGTGGAAGCACATATGCACCAATGGTGCGACTTTGGCCTGAACCTAGATTAAATGCAAGCCACTGTAAATAACACCTTAGCAAGCAGGCGCCAGCCACAATACTTACTAAGACCTGAAGAAGGAGATTCATGATTTGTATCAGCATAGGGCTATTGTATGGTCTTTAAGGTTTAATTTCAGGTCTGAATGCTTTGTATTCTAAGGAGGCCTTTTGATCCCTTAAAACAATATCGTTGTTCCATGCTCTAATGCACAGCAATATGATTACTGTCGTTATCGCATCTTATAAGTATGGCCATCTTGCTGCACATTGCATCGAGTCTTTGCTTTCTCAAACCTTAGCGCCCAAAAGAATTATTTTTGTAGATGATGGGGCTCACGACTGTAGTCATCTGCCTGGCCTATATCCTGATATTGAATATATTCTCAGACCTCACAATTTAGGTACTGTCGATAACTTTCACGACTTATTAATGATGGTTGACACGGAGTATGTTCTTTTTCTTGGGGCTGATAATTGGCTCAGATCTGATGCAATAGAGCTGTTGTCTGATTTCAGTGCGGATATTGTCACTTATGACATTGTTGTAACCGGTGAGCTTAAGGAAGAGATTCATGATCGCGTTCCGGGTGAGACCAATCCCTATCAAGGCGATCTGTATTGGGATCGGGAGGGCAAGCATCATGGCTCCATGATGTATCGCACCTCTTTGGGTCAGAAAGTAGGCTACAAGCAAAGGTATGCTGATGGTATTCATCCACAAGAGGATTGGAATCTTTGGGACAAAATGCGAGAGCAGGGCGCCTCAGTGGATAGCTTAAATGAAGGCCTACTGTTTTATAGAAGGCATCGTGAAAACTTTTTGAAGTACGACCACCTTGCAGATGCTCTAGGCGAGCAACCTTAGTTTGATGTTCTCAAGTTAGACCGGATTTCTTTCAGGGTGTCAGCATCGACAGATAGTCTGATACCCAGCATTCCTGAATTCTCAAGCACGGGCGTTTTTCTGAGGCTCGCTTCAATCGATTCCACTTCAGAGTGGCGAGCACAGGCCTCAACAATTCTGGTCAGCAATCTTTCTTGAGTTTCGTACTGGCCATCCTGAGCTAAGCGATTGATTTCAATAACGAGTGGATCGTAATCAAACACATGCTCCATGCCATCGCTTGCAATCAATATCAGGCTTGGATTAATCCATAGAATCAGATCCAGAAGATGTTGATTGGGAATGGTAGCCCCAGGAGCATAGGTTCCAATTGCAGTATTCAGTTGAAGGTCTTTTAGTTCTACACAAGCTATTGATGTCATGTGATGCTTTTCTTGCCTTTTGAGAATGTTGCTTTATTCGCTGAAGGTCACTACGTGATCAGCTACCAGGTGTATACCAATCTTTTCACCAATTGCATGATCATGGTGGCTAGGAACAAAGGCGTATATTTCAGTGCCCGATCCCAGTTTGAGCGTATATAAAAAGTCAGCACCCCTGAAGGTCTTGCGAACGACCTCCGCTAGCAAAGTGCTGTGGTCATCATGTTGAATATCATCGGCGCGCAAGAGCACATCAATTTCTTTTCCAAGATCGTTGCTGCGATCTTCCTCTAATTCCAGTTCACCCAACTCAATTTTGACTTTGTTGTTGGCTTGCACGATGCCCTTCACAAATACTCCGCGGCCAATAAAGTCGGCGACGTAACGATTAACGGGTTTGTGATAGAGCTCATAAGGAAGATCCCACTGAACTACTTTGCCTTCAGACATCACACCAATCTTATCGGCAATTGCAAATGCTTCATATTGATCATGAGTCACGAGCAGGGCAGTAATGTTGTTTGCCTTAAGAATTTCTCGGGTCTCCCCTGCAAGGCGTTCTCTCAGTTCAATATCCAGGCTGGAGAAGGGTTCATCTAGCAAAATTAAATCAGGCCCTGGTGCCATCGCTCTGGCTAAGGCTACACGTTGCTGTTGGCCGCCACTTAATTCATGAGGGTAGGCATTGGCCTTATCGGAGAGAGAGACTCGTTCGAGCCATTCCATTGCAACGCTAGATCTCTGTTGGCTGGGGAGATGCTGCAGACCAAAGGCAATATTCTCAAGAACATTTAAGTGAGGGAAGAGGGCAAAGTCCTGAAAGACCATACCTACTTTTCTTTGGTTGGGTGGGATCTGGATAGAGGCAGAGCTCACAACCTGATCTCGCAGGAGAATTTCGCCAGCTTTTACAGGCTCAAACCCACAGATCGCACGGAGAACCGTAGATTTTCCACAGCCCGAGGAGCCTAATAGGCAACCAATCTCACCTTGGGAAAGATCCAGATTCAGGCCGTTGACGGCTGTTACGCGTCCTTGACCATCTCGACTGGGGTAGTCAATTTCCAGCTGTTTGATAGAAAGCAGTGTGTGAGCGGAGTTCATCCCTATAATTTTCTCATTAATGCTAGTGGTTTAATACATAGCTAGAGTCTAAACGGATTGTGGATTTGATGAATCGTATTGTGGTGCCGCTTGCCCTGTTGTTATTTTTGCCCCTATTCGGCTTGGCAGCGCCATTCCTAATTCCTGGGAATAATCTTTTAGCTAGTGGCACGCTTAGCCATCTATGGCACTTTGTCTTGGGTGGTTACATTGCTTCGACCTTAGTGTTGATTCTTGGTGTCGGCGTAGGTGTATTTATTCTGGGGGTGGGTAATGCCTGGATTATTGCTAGCTATGATTTTCCGGGTAAGAAAATATTTGAGTGGGCTTTAATTCTGCCCTTAGCCGTACCCACTTATGTCATGGCTTATTTGTTTGTCGATCTTCTGCAATTCTCAGGCCCGATACAGAGCACACTGCGCGCCGCACTAGGAATGGATTCGCTATGGTTCTTCCCGGATCCACGCTCCTTGAGTGGCGCGATTTGGTCGTTCTCCTTCTGCCTCTTTCCTTATGTTTATCTCATAACGCGCACTGCTTTTTTGGAGCGCAGCGGTAGATTGATTGAGGTTTCAGAAACGCTGGGTTATAGCCCGCTTCAAGGATTTATAAAATTGGTATTGCCAATGGCAAGACCAGCCATCTTTGCCGGTATGGCTTTGGCGCTGATGGAGGTCTTAGCCGACTTTGGAGCTGTGTCTTATTTTGGTGTTCAAACTTTTGCAACGGGTATCTTTAAGGCCTGGCTTTCTTTTGGCGATCGCGTAGCAGCTGTGCAGCTTGCATTGGGTCTATTAAGTTTTGTTTTGCTTATCTTCTTTATTGAGCAAAGTAGTCGCTCAAAACTACGATATGCCTCCTCAACGCGAAGCAGACCGCTAGCAAAGACTCTACATGGCAAGAAAGCTTATTTGGCATTTGCTTTTTGTGGCGCTACCTTGCTATGCGGTTTTTTGCTGCCAGCATTTGCACTCCTGCAATTACTCTTTAAGCAAGGTCTCACAATCGATATTCGATATCTCGATTGGTTGGGTAATTCTTTATCTGTTTCGTTGCTGACTGCAGTAATTTCCGTTGCACTCGCTGTCTTTTTTGCGTATGCAGTGAGAATGAATACTCGCTTAAGCTGGGTTAATCGATTGCTGGGTTTTGGTTACGCATTGCCTGGCGCAGTACTGGCTATCGGCATCCTTTCCTTCTTGGAAATATTTCACCTTGCTTGGTGGATGTCTGCGAGCATGCTGGTGCTGGTCTACGCTTACTTAGTTCGATTTCTTTCATCGAGCTTGCAAAGCGTGGAAGCGGGGCTGGCACGCATTACGCCATCTATGGATGCCTCGGCGGCGCTACTCGGGCTTACTAAGGGGCAGATTCTGAAACGAGTTCACGTACCCTTGCTTAAGCGTAGCCTAATCACTGCCGGCCTCTTCGTCTTTGTGGATGTGATGAAAGAGTTACCAGCAACACTCCTATTGCGCCCCTTTAACTTTGATACCTTGGCTGTAGCAACCTACCAACTGGCTGCTGATGAGCGCCTCGCTGAACTGGCCTTGCCTTCCTTAACGATTGTTTTAGTGGGGCTATTCCCAGTTTTACTGCTTTCCAGGGTAATTTCTAAATCTTAATTGATAATCATTCGTATTTGTGATACATTGGATGTAATCTAATACTGATCGCAAATACAGCAATGACAAGTCCAACAATACGTAAATTCTTAGTTCCTACTGCTTTGATTCTGGGCACATTTATGGCATTGCCATTGCATGCTCAAGACGCCAAAGAGCTCAATCTTTATTCAGCTCGTCACTATCAAACTGATGAAGCGCTCTACAGCGATTTCACTAAAAAAACTGGTATCAAGATTAACCGTATTGAGGCTGATGACAATGCTCTGGCCGAGAGATTAAAAAGTGAAGGCGCCAATAGTCCGGCTGATGTGATTTTGATGGTAGATGCAGCACGATTATGGCGCGCTCAAATTGATGGATTCTTTAAACCAATTCACTCGAAGTATTTAGAGAGCCGAATTCCAGCAAACTTACGATCTAAGCCTGAGCCAGAGGGCTCAACTTGGTTCGGCTTCTCGACTCGAGCTCGTTTGGTGGTCTATAACAAAGCCAAAGTGAATCCACATGATGTTGATACTTATGAGAAGTTAGCCGAGCCAGTAAATAAAGGTAAGGTGTGCACGCGTTCAGGCGCTCATCCTTATATGCTGTCATTGATTGGCGCCATGATTGAGCGTCGTGGCGAGGCAGCGACAGAAGAGTGGGCAAAAGGTATGGTCAGCAATATGGCTCGCCCTCCAAGGGGTGGCGATACCGATCAAATCAAAGCGGTTGCGTCTGGGGAGTGCGGAGTTGCTTTAACGAATTCGTATTACCTAGTTAGACTTTTGCGTTCCACTAAGCCAGAAGATCAAGCCCTCGTTTCTAAGATTGGTTTTGTTTGGCCAAATCAGCAAACGACTGGCACGCATATCAATATTGCAGGTGGTGGCGTAGCGAAGAATGCACCGCACTCACAAGCTGCCATTCAGTTTCTCGAGTACTTGGCTAGCGATTCTGCGCAAGAATATTTTGCAAACGGTAATAACGAGTGGCCTGTGGTGAAGTCAGTCAAGATTGAAAATGAAGGCCTAAAAATGTTGGGATCATTTAAGGCTGAAAACATTTCTGTTGCTGCTATTGGCAAGAACCAGATTGCCGCTCAAAGATTGCTAGACAGGGTTGGCTACAAGTAAGTTTTATTAGGGAAAACCCTTGACTTTTAGAGGGTTTTCGTTTACATTAAGAATTCGCTGAAAGCCGGCTTTCAGCATAAGAAGCGTACAGACTAGAGTTTTACCGCAGTTGTGGAGACTGTCAGTACGCTTCTTAGAAATATTCCTTAAAAGCAATAGCCAAGTCACAACAGTGACCATCTGAAAATCAGCAATGGGCTGCAGCAAATCAAAAAGCATTTAAAAAGTAAATACCAATAACAGCAGGGTCTCTGCTCGTGTGCAATTTTCACATTGGGTCTTTGGTCGCCAAAGGTGACTAGAATGACTCTATTCCTTAAGAGATATGGATTCCCCTATGAAAATCGTCCTAAGCGCTTCAGTGCTTGCCGCCTCTCTTGTGATGTTGGCATGCGGAACACCGCCAAGTGAGTTTGGGGTCTATCGACAGTCTGATGGAACGGTTGGGGTTCATGCCCCAAAATCCGCTAAAGATACTGAGGCTCAGGCCGCAGCAGCAGAGGAGTGCAAAAAACTAGGAAAGCGAAGCGCCACTATTGTTGAGACTCGCAAAACAGTGAACGACCGCTTTCCTATGACCTACATTTTTGTGTGTAATACCTATTAAGTTACACCTGCTTAGCTAAGCAACCATTTCTTAATCGATTTATTGACACACATTGCATCTAAAGCCAGTCCAAAAAATTCAGAGCCATTGGTAACCATGCTCTCAATGGCCTCAACCTTGCCAGATTTCACGCCACGTAAATACGTAGCAGCGCGATAGCGTAAGAAGTGCTCATTCTGACCTTCCTCATTGTCCGTAGAGCAGATTTCTAAGCTGCCATAGCGGGTCTCTGGGTTGATATTCAGAATAGAGAGGCCTAATGCACCAATCAAATTTTCTGGGACGGGAATAGGAACATAAGAGTAGAGAGAGACCAGCTGCTCTTGTTCGTCAACCTCAATAATGTGGTCAACATCGAACACATCTTTTTCTGTCAACTCAGTTTCACCAGAATCGCCGCCACCAAAGGTGGATTCGAATTGCAGCATTGCTGTATTGCTATCTTTAGAGATATCAATCATGTCAGGATAGCCAAGTAAGCCTTTCCACCAGTACATGAGCGAGAAGGTGCACGGTTTTACTTCAACCAGACCTTTATTGGTTGATTTGGCAAAGTACAGGCCGTAGAACTCATCATCTTCCTCGAGTCCGTACTGATCAACCTTGAGTTTTTTTGGTGCAGCTGTCTTTGAAGACTTCTTGCTAGCTTTCTTAGGCACAGGTTTTTTGGCTGCAGGCTTCTTCGCCGCTACCTTTTTAACCGCCTTCTTCGCCGCTGGTTTTTTAGCAATCGCTTTTTTGGCGATAGGCTTTTTAGTTGCTGATTTTTTCACTACCTTCTTTACGGCCTTTTTAGCTACCACTTTCTTGGCGGCAACTTTCTTAACGGCTTTCTTTGCAGGGGCTTTTTTTACTACCTTAGTAGCTACTTTCTTTTTTGCTGGAGACTTCTTTGTAGCCATGGTCTATTACCCTTCCTATTGGTAGTTAATGTGCTTAGCGCACAAATGGATATTACTTCAGTTCTATCCACTTTTGCTGATACCTATATGGGGATTTACCTAGCAATATCAAGGATCAATCCCTAATTATTCTTTGGGCTTTGGAGGAAGGAGCGTGGTGCTTGAATTTAAATGCGAACTTGCTACACTGGAACGGTGCAGTTATGAATAACCTCAACCTAAAGAGAATTTATGTTCCCTGAATATCGCGAGTTAATTAGTAAGCTGAAAACATCAGATCGTCACTTTTCTCATTTATTTGATAAGCACAACAATCTCGATCAAAAGATTCAAAGAATGGAAGCTCATACTGAGCCTAGTACTCCGGAAGAAATCGAGAATCTGAAAAAGGAAAAGCTTTTACTGAAGGACCAACTGTACACAGTCTTGAAAAAAGCCAGCGCCACCTAATTGGCTCAGACCATCAGAGCCTCTATTTGGGTCCGATGGTCTTTTATTGATACCTACGCTTTCTTTAAAAAGCAGGCTTTGAGCAACATATTGCCTGCCTCTGTCTTGCAGTCCACCTCATGATCGCCAGATACCAGGCGAATACCCTTGATCTTAGTGCCAACTTTCAGGGTAGTGGATGATCCTTTGACCTTTAGATCCTTAATGAGGGTTACGGTATCGCCATCAGCCAGTAGATTGCCGTTGGCATCTTTCACAATCAGAACGCCTTCATCCTCTTCTGCAGTGGCTGTCATCGGCCATTCATGACCGCATTGAGCACAAACAAAGTTCTCACCATCCGGATAAGTCATGTCTTCTTGGCAGGCAGGGCATTTAGGAAGGCTGGCATTCGTGTTCATAGTGGGGCGCTATTAAAAGTGAAGTAGGCGCTAATTTTAGTCCACTACTAGCGGGGTAATTTAGAATCAATAGACAATGAGTAAATCAACCAAGATCATCATCGGTGTATTAGGCGGAGCGTTTATCCTAATTGCCGCCGGAGTTTGGTATGCGGCCTCAACAGTTGACCCTGCACAGCTCACTAAATTGCTCTCCTCTTCAGTCAAGACGGCTACTGGACGAGATTTAAAAATATCTGGGCCAGTTACTCTGAGCTTTTTCCCCAGAATTTCTGTGTCAGCAGAGCGCTTAAGTTTGAGTAATGCATCTTGGGCATCTCATCCTGAGATGCTTAACCTTAATCGCATTGAGTTAGATATTAAGATCTTGCCGCTACTCAGTCAGCGTATTGAGGTTGGAAGCATAAAACTCTCTGGCCTAGAGTTAATTCTCCAGAAAAATACAGCCGGTAAAGTCAATTGGGATATGAGTGCGGATGCATCAAATCCTGTTGCTACTTCTGATAGCGGTCAGGCTGATAGCGCTTCAGTGAGTGATAAGCTGATCTTCATGGATAGCATTGCGATTGTGGATACTCAGATTCAGTATCAAGATCCTTCTGCCTCAATCTCAAGCTATCAAATAAAGCGCTTATCCCTCCAGGAGGGTGGTGATGAGACAAGCATCTCGGTCAATATGCAAGCTCAGGGACAGGCTTTGGACCTCAGTGGAAAAGTTGGACCTCTTTCTCGCTCATTCAAGCAGTGGGATGTTTCTTCGATACGGTTCCCAGTTGACCTTAACCTTAATCTGAACGGTAAAACTCTGTTGATGAAGGGTGAGGTAAGTAAGGCTCCTAAGGCTATACCCACATTCAATTTAGCATTGAGCTCAAAAGCATTTGACTGGACCGGCTCGGGTGAGGCAGTTAACCAAGCCCCTCAATCCATCAGCACTGCTAAGCCGGTGCCAGCCGTACGCCAAACCCAAAAGCCGCAGCCTAATTTCTTATTTAGTAATGACATCATTCCTTTTGATGCGCTACCTCAAGCTAATGGGAAGGTGCTGATTAATATTGCTGAGTTGGGGTTACCAAAACGCAAGCCAATTGAAAATCTTCAGGCTACCTTGCAATTGGATGGCAGCAGTATTGAGATTCCAAGTCTGACGTTTCAAATGGGTAAAGGGAGCGCTGACATCCAGATCAATCTCTCCCAGATTAATAAAGCAAATCCTGAGCTAGCAGTTAAGGGTGTGACAAAAGATTTCGTGCTAGAGAACTTACTGTCCCGGCTTGATCCAAGTTCCAAGGTGAGTGGCGGCGCTATGAAGTTAGCATTTGATATCAAGACATCCGGAAACAGTCTTCACCAGATGGCAGCAAATTCCAATGGCAAGATTCAGTTGAGCATTAATCAGGCTCGTATGGGTACTAACTTTTTAAACGATGCTGGTGATTTTGTGGTCACCTTATTGGATTCCATGAATCCAATGCGTAAAAAAACGAGTGAAACAGTTTTGGAGTGTGCGGTTGCCTATCTGCCAATTAATAATGGCCAGGTCAATATAGCCAATACAGTTGGGGCGGAGACAGATAGATTGGATGTGGTCTTAGCTGGTTCTATCAATCTGAAAACGGAAGCAGTTAATCTGACTATTAATCCACGAGAAAAATCAGGCCTCACTACAGGTCTTGATTTGGCAGGGCTAGTAAAGATGGGTGGCACACTGACAAATCCTAAGGCGGGGATTAATCAGGCCGGGGTCGTCAATAGTGCCGTCTCGGTTGGGCTTGGATTTTTAACTGGTGGCGTAAGCATTTTGGCTGAGAATGCCAGATCAATGACTACAAAAGTGCACCCTTGTAGAGATGCACTGCACCCCTGGTCTGATATCTACCCTGGGGCACAGTAATTCTTAAAGCAGTATTCCGCTGATAAAGAGGCTGAATAGAGAAATAAAGATGCTGGCAAAGAAGGCGGTCCAGAAGCTGGAGATCGTGAAGCCACTAACTACTGCTGAAACCAGTATCAGCACCAAGGCATTCACTACCAGCAGAAACAATCCCATGGTGAGAACAGTTAGCGGCAGGGTAAGGAGAATTAATAAAGGCTTCACAACGGCATTGGCAAAGCCAAGCAGTAGGGCAGCAATCAGTAGTGAGCCGCCATCAGCAAAACGTAAGCCGCTAAAAAGATAGCTGGCGACCCAAAGGGATAAAGATGTTAAACCCCATTGAACTAAAAACGGAACCAAGTTACCCATTAAGAACATCCTTTTTCTTTTTTAGAATTCAGCTTTAATCGTAACTGATTTTAGTGGTGGATTAAGCCGCTATCTTTTGCTTTGAGTTTTTGATAGGTTTAAAGTGAATTTCAATGTGAGTATTGGTAGCGGCTGCAAGTTTTGTCAGGGTTCTCAGGGAGGGCAATCCTGCGCCACTTTCTAGTCTCGCGATCGCAGATTGAGAGGTGCTCATCAGTACGGCCAGCTCCTCTTGAGATAGCCCCCTTTTCATGCGCGCCTCAATAACCTCTTGTGCAATCTCAAATTCCACACGAGATTCATCGTAAGCTTTTTTGTATTCAGGATTCTTGATCCATTTTTTATGTAAATTAGAGATTTTGGTCATATTAAGTTTGCCTGTTTAGCTCTTCTTGTTGCCATTTCTAAAGCTGCCGGTGGAGTTTTCTGAGTCTTCTTAATAAATACATGCAATACGATCATTCTTTTCCCGCTGGCATGGATATAAATTCCTCGTGCAATCCCATCCTTACCGGAAACTCGTATCTCCCAAAATTTTGCACCTAAAGATTTGATGTGAGGCATTCCAACTTCTTGGGGTCCAAATTGCTCGAGTAAACCAGAAACCCTGACAAACCGACTTCTAATATCTGCTGGAAGATCTTCTAGCTCTTGGTCAACTGTTGAGTTTAGGGTGTGAACACTCCATGTTGTCATCCATAAATTATATCAATATTGATATATGTCAAAAATGATATAACTTAATCAGTAATAAAGCAAGGGCTTTAATAGTGGGGAGGGATTTCATCTTTTGGACTGCTGTTGCTTGCGCCGTCAGCACCATTGGCTTGCTCTTTGATGGACTTTAGTTCTCGATATAGAAACTCAATTTGTTGCTGTTGCTTATAAATGGTTTGATTCAGTTGATCAATCAAATCTTCAGTAAAGCTGAGTTTAATTTCAAGGTTGGTGATGCGATCTTCCGTCATTTCAATTCCTCTATTGATATCTTAAGCATCGACCAATTCAAAGCGACCATCTTCCATCTCCGCCTTTGGCCTTATCCAAAAGTCATGCGACTGGAGTGATTCGTAGACATAGGCTGGTTCAAGGTTGGCTTCAACATTGGCAAGTAGCACTACTTTATAAAAGCCACCGGTCTTAATGTGCCTTAGCTTGCTGCCTGGCTTAAAGAGGCCGTCGTCGGCATCTGCCATTTTTGGTTTATTCATGTCAAAAAAGTGCTTTCTCAGTATGATCTACGAATGACAAATGCTGTCCCGTACTCCATTCTAGATATATCTCCAATCCCACAGGGATTTACTGCTGGGGATGCATTGCGTAACTCACTAGATGTTGCTCAGCATGCGGAGGCATTGGGCTATACCCGCTATTGGGTGGCGGAGCACCACAATATGACAGGTAATGCCAGCTCTGCCACGGCAGTCTTGGTCGGATATATTGCTGGCGGTACCAAAACGATTCTTGTTGGATCTGGTGGTGTGATGTTGCCAAACCATGCCCCGTTAGTCATTGCCGAACAATTCGGCACATTGGCGTCCATCTACCCCGGAAGGATTGAGTTGGGCTTGGGCCGTGCGCCAGGTACAGATCAAATGACTGCCAGAGCCTTACGTCGAGATTTGCTCGGAAGCGATGACCGCTTTCCGCAGGATGTACGAGAGTTGCAGCATTACTTTGGCCCCATTCAAGAGGGGCAGGCTGTTAAGGCGATTCCAGGTGCGGATACCGAAGTACCGATTTGGATTTTAGGATCTAGCTTGTATGGCGCTCAATTGGCGGCTCATTTTGGCTTGCCATATGCCTTTGCTTCACACTTTGCACCTGAGCAGTTGCTTGATGCAATGTCGACTTATCGTGAATTATTTAAACCTTCCGATAAGCTAGCTAAGCCCTATTGTGCATTTGTGATGAATGTAGTGGCCGCTGATACTGATGAAGAGGCCGCTCATTTATTTACTACTTTGCAGCAAAATGTCATTCGTATGCGCCGTAATACCCGTGGGCAACTACCACCCCCGATTGATGATTTGGATGACTTCTGCGATTCGCACGAAAAGACTACTGCAGCACACACATTGCGCTGCTCTGCGGTTGGATCTTTGCAAACGGTAAGAAAAGGAATGCAGTATTGGCTCGACCAGACTGGCGCTAACGAAGTCATCATTACAGGTCAAATCTATGACCACCAAGCACGCTTAAGATCATTTGAGATTGCTGCTGAAGCTGCCAAGGGATTGCGCTTTAGCTCTAAAGCTTAAAGGCGTTGTAGTCGCTGGTAATCAGAATATCTTCTTGTGCAGCTCGACTGGCGATATTGAGTACAGCATTGTCTTTGCTGATGAGTATCGCCGGCCTCAGTCGATAGGCTAGATCTAAGAAGATTTGATCATTAGGATCTTGGCATATCCAGGGGGCAGGGGCTAAATCAGAATCATCATATTGCTGTGCTATTGATCGCCATTGGGATAGAACTGCCACTTGAGTGGCCTGGTCTAGCTTGAAGAGGGGGCGAGAGATGACGTCAGCAAACTCAAGCATGGTCTTTTGACTTGCAATCGCGACAATGCCTTCATTTACAGTTGCTTGCTTCAAATGAACGGCCCTTTCGTCATTAAAGACAAAAATATCTAGCAAGATATTGGTGTCTAAGACTACCGGTTTCATTGCTGCTGATTGCGCCAGATTTCTGGGGTAATGGTGACTTGGCCCATATCCGAGGAAACGTAAGCTTCCCCATCTTGAATATTCACATGCAAAACCATGCTGCGTTCCACTAGCTTGTTCAGTTCTTTAGCTTGTTCTGCTGGAATAGAAATCACTTGCAGGTTGCGCGCACGAGTCAGCTTATTCGCAATGCCATCCCACCAGATTTTGCTAGTCTGGCCACCATAGCAATAGACAATGACTTGATCAGATCGACCGCAAGCTTTCAGAATACGTCGTTCATCGGGCTGACCTACTTCAATCCAAAGTTTGATGGCGTCGGTGAGATCCTTAACCCAGAGGTCAGGCTCATCGGTATCACTCAAGCCCTTGGTAAAAGCCAAATCTTCTTGTGCTTGCAAAGCAAAGGCGATGATGCGAATCATCATCCGCTCTTCAGTCTCAGAGGGGTGCTTGGCGATGGTGAGGGAATGACTACCGTAATAGTGGCGGTCAGAGTCTGCGACGTGTAAGTCGGCTTTGTGGATAGTTGCGCGTAGAGCCATGGCGCATTATCGCCTTTAATAGGGGGCAAGTCGGATCTCCCAGTATTATTTAGAAAATTGCCCCGATTTACTGTGTATCGTAGAGTCCCATGATCCGTATTACTGAACTTCGTTTGCCTATTAGCCATGCCCCTGAGGCATTGGAGGAGGCGATTTTGAAGCGCTTGAATATCCAAGCTCAAGACTTGATCCGGACTGATGTCTTCAAGCGTAGCTACGATGCCAGAAAAAATGTTGCTCTAGCGTTTATCTACACCGTCGACTTATCGGTGAAAAATGAAGAAAAATTACTTGAGCAGTTTGCTAATGACATTCACGTAAGGCCATCCCCGGATACGAGTTATCACTTCCTTGCCAATGCCTCGCAATTAAAAAGTCAAAGATTTGAGCGTCCTGTAGTTATTGGATTTGGCCCTTGTGGGATTTTTGCTGCCTTGGTATTAGCGCAGATGGGTTTTAAGCCAATCGTATTAGAGCGTGGCAAACCAGTACGCGAACGCACCCAAGATACTTGGGGTTTATGGCGCAAAAATGTCCTCAACCCAGAGTCCAATGTGCAATTTGGTGAGGGTGGGGCAGGCACGTTTTCCGACGGCAAGCTCTATAGTCAAATCAAAGACCCAAAGTTTTATGGGCGTAAGGTCATCGCGGAATTTATTAAAGCGGGTGCTCCAGAAGAAATTCGTTATGTTGCTAAGCCACACATTGGAACCTTCCGCTTAGTTGGTGTTGTCGAAAGAATGCGCCAAGAAATTATTGAGCTGGGAGGGGAGATTCGCTTCTCGCAAAAAGTGATTGGCTTTGATATTCAGAATGATCACATTGCTGGAGTCAAGATTGAGGGGCATCCAGATTTACCGGCTAACCATGTTGTGCTGGCATTAGGTCACAGTGCTCGCGATACCTTCGAAGCGTTGCATGCTGCGGGCGTCTATATGGAAGCCAAACCATTTTCGGTAGGCTTTCGCATTGAGCATCCGCAATCCTTGATCGACAAAGCTCGCTTGGGCCCGCATGCAGGCAATGAACTGATCGGTGCGGCAGACTATAAGCTGGTTCACCATGCTAAGAATGGCCGCGCGGTTTATAGCTTTTGTATGTGTCCAGGCGGAACCGTAGTTGCCGCCACATCTGAACCTAATCGTGTCGTGACCAACGGGATGAGTCAATATTCTCGCAATGAGCGTAATGCCAATGCCGGTATTGTTGTGGGCATTACTCCTGAAGACTATCCTGGTGGTCCATTAGCTGGTATTGAGTTTCAGAGGGCGTTAGAGTCTAAGGCCTATGAGCTTGGTGGATCCACCTATGAAGCCCCAGGGCAACTGGTAGGAGACTTCCTGGCTGGTACGGCTTCAACCGATTTTGGTTCTGTAATGCCGTCTTATAAACCTGGTGTGCATCTGACAGATCTTGCCGATGCCTTGCCGGCTTATGCAATTGAGGCAATCCGAGAAGCGATCCCCGCTTTTGAAAAGCAGATCAAAGGCTTTTCAATGAAAGATGCAGTGCTGACCGGTGTTGAGACGCGGACATCCTCTCCTTTGCGCATTACTCGTGGCGCAAACTTGCAGAGCCTGAATGTCAAGGGGCTTTATCCAGCGGGTGAGGGTGCTGGCTATGCCGGCGGAATCTTGTCGGCCGGGGTTGATGGGATTAAAGTAGCAGAAGCGGTTGCGCTTGATTACCTATCCCAATAATTCAATAAGCTGATTACTGATGAGTTCTATAGTGTCTGCATCTACCTCCAATGAAAAAGAAGTCCTTTTTCATCCAGAGCTATTGCAGAAGTTCGATATCAATGGCCCGCGTTATACCTCATACCCTAGCGCCGATCGCTTTCATAATGAATTTAGTGAATCTGATTATTTAGGTGCATTACAGCGTGTAGCCAAAGTTGATGAGCCACTATCGCTGTATTTCCATTTGCCGTTTTGTCCAAATATTTGTTATTACTGTGGTTGCAACAAAATTATCACTAAGGACCATGGGCGAAGTGCAAAGTACATCAAGTATTTGGCAAAAGAGATGGCAATGGTTTGTGCTGCCATGGGCGCCCAGAAAAAAATACCCGTAACTCAGTTGCACTGGGGCGGTGGTACACCGACGTTTTTATCTCATGAAGAGATGATGGAGTTGATGCACCATACGCGTGAGCATTTCGAACTTCTTCCTGGCGGAGAATATTCTATTGAGATTGATCCGCGACGTGTCACCGAGGCTGATATTGCTCTGCTGGCTGAGTTGGGCTTTAACCGTATCAGCCTTGGCGTGCAGGACTTTAATCTTGAGGTGCAGCAAGCAGTCCACCGCGTACAGACGATTGAAGAGACCCAGGCGGTGATGGATTGGTCTAGAAAGTATGGCTTTAAATCTAGAAGCGTAGATCTCATCTATGGGCTACCAAAACAAACACCCGAAACCTTTAAAGAAACTGTTGATGCAGTCCTCAAGATGAGTCCTGATCGCCTCTCTGTATACAACTATGCGCATTTGCCGCATATATTCAAGCCGCAACGCAGAATCGCTGAAGCTGATCTTCCGGGTGCTGTAGATAAATTAGATATTTTGTCCAACACTATCGAAAGACTTGGCGAAGCGGGCTATGTCTTTATTGGCATGGATCACTTTGCTAAACCAGATGATGAGTTAGCGATTGCTCAAAAAGAGGGGAAGCTGCATCGGAACTTTCAGGGTTACTCAACTCAAGCTGAATGTGATCTATTGGCTTTTGGGATTTCTTCGATTGGTAAGGTCGACGATAGCTATTCCCAAAATGTTCGCACACTAGATGAGTACTACGCTGCAATTGATGATGGTCATCTACCCACCCTCCGAGGCCTGCAGCTGGATAAAGATGACTTGATGCGCCGCGAATTAATCGGTGAGCTTATGTGCCAATTTGCTTTGGACACCGAAATGTTTGCAAAATCTCATCAAATCCATTTCCCAAGCTATTTCAAGACAGAGATTGCAGAGCTGAAGCATTTAGAAGAAGCTGGCTTGCTGGAGTGGCAGGGCACGAAGTTGTTTGTACCGATCAAAGGCCGCCTCTTGGCCAGACGCGTGGCAATGACTTTTGATCGTCACCTCAGGGAGTCTCAAGCCAAAGGCACTTATTCCAAGGTGCTCTAAGCAGAATTAAGCTGCAATCCAAGTGCATTTGATTTAGATCAAAAACTAATCAAAACAGTGTTGCTTTAAAACCAATAAAAAATTTGCGCAGGCCTTGCATTTGATTTACATCAAATAGCTACCCCATCTTCAATTTGAAAATAGACTCATCAAATTGATAACAGAAAAGGGGTACATCATGCGCATTAAAACTCTAGTAGCTGCTATGGCAGCAGTAGCTTCATTAGCTCCAATCGCCGCTCAAGCTCAATCTTCAAGCGAGAACCCATGGATGATTCGTGTTCGTGCCGTTGATTTACTCTGGGCTAATGGTCAAACTGGCGCGGTTCAAACATTAGATGTGAAAGCTAAAGATCAAATCATTCCTGAGTTTGACGTTTCTTACTTCTTTACTAAAAATATTGCTGCTGAGTTGGTG
Source organism: Polynucleobacter sp. AP-Ainpum-60-G11 (assembly GCF_018688375.1). Taxonomy (NCBI): domain Bacteria; kingdom Pseudomonadati; phylum Pseudomonadota; class Betaproteobacteria; order Burkholderiales; family Burkholderiaceae; genus Polynucleobacter; species Polynucleobacter sp. AP-Ainpum-60-G11. Next base: position 624,715 of record NZ_CP061318.1, read on the forward strand.
TTGACTTACCCGCAAAGCATTCAGATTGATGCTGGTGGTAATAAATTGGGCACGATCAAAGCGCTTCCTCCATCATTAGTTCTTCAATATCACTTTACCGATTTTGGTGCCTTTAAGCCGTATGTTGGTGCTGGCGTGAACTATACATTGTTTAGTAGTCGCAATAACTTGGCCAATGGTACATATTCTGTTGATAGCTCTAGCGTTGGTGCTGTTGGTCAAATTGGTATGGACTATATGTTTGATAAGAACTGGGGTCTTAACGTTGATGTTAAATATGCGACTATGTCGACAAATGTTTCTAGTCCTGGATATGGCCCAACCGCAGGTAAGTTAACTCTGAACCCATGGATGCCAGCTGTTGGTGTGACTTATAAGTTCTAAGAATTCAGTTCTTAGTTCTTGAGATAGAGCTCCTGAGGAGCTCTATTTTTTTTTGTCTAGTCTTTACTGAATAAGGTGATCGATTAATTTCTCGAACTTGGCTTCATCAAAGTGAAGATTATCAAAACGTTGTATTGCGATATGTTCTGGCGGATCTACTCTGCGCTTGATGTATTGATCCCAATGCTTGAGCTTGTATTCATCTCTAGGATCTGCGCGCTTCTCCATGCGTCTCTTTGCCTCATCCTCTTCAAGATCAATCCAAGCAATTCTGATGCTGGATGCACTAGGTACTCCTAATTCTTCAGGATTGAACATTCGTCCACTTTGTATCTCGCTAGAAAATGGACCCACCAGGATCACGTTCACTCCTAGTTGTAGATTTTCTTTGGCGATAGCAATCAGTCCGGCATATTCCCAATCCCTGAGATTTTGAAGATAGAAAGGACTATCGCGATCATTGGGGTTATTGGTGGTGAGTTCCATGACATGGGCGCTATAGGCGCCATAGACTGTATCTTTATCTAAAAAGAAAAAGTCTTCACCAGTCTTTTCCACGATTAAGGGAAGTGCCTTTTTAGCCAAAGTACTTTTACCAGTGCCTGCATGGCCTGCAAAGAGGATCAGTCGAGGAGCGCTGGGGCTAAGCTTGCAGGTCATTTATCTCTTTATTTGGAGGTATTGCTTGAGTAAATTCTACTTCTCAATCCCATGTTTATTGGAAATATCACCACTTTGCTTGAAGTGACGATAATGTCGCCATGGCTTTAATCGTACTCACTGATGCAAAACTGGCTTTTGGCCACGTTGACCTCCTCGCAAACACTGCTTTCTCATTGGAATCTGGGGAGCGGGTTGGCTTAATTGGCCGCAATGGCACAGGCAAATCTTCTCTCCTGAAGATCTTGGCTGGCATAGAAAAAATGGATGATGGTTTGCTGCAATATCAGCAAGGCCTCCGAATTGCCTATGTACCTCAAGAGCCTATATTTGAGGCTGAAGAGACTGTATTTGATGCAGTTTCTAAAGGCGTGGCTGAAGCTAAGGCTCTTCGTGAGGAGTATGAGGCTCTTAGTGTCGGGGAGTGGGATGACGCAGCCCACCATCGTCTAGATGAAGTGCAATCCCAACTAGAGGCCTTAAGTGGCTGGAATTGGGAGCAACGTGTTCACGAAACATTAGACCGCCTACATTTGGAGGCCGATCTCAAGATCAATACCTTATCCGGCGGAACGAAGAAGCGTGTTGCATTAGCTCGTGCTCTGGTTGAAATGCCAGACGTTCTCTTACTCGATGAGCCCACCAATCATTTGGATTTGGATTCGATTTCCTGGTTGGAAGATTTGCTTAAAGAATATAAAGGCTCCGTCATTCTGATCACTCATGATCGCGCCTTCTTGGATAACGTCTGTACACAAATTGTCGAGCTCGATCGAGGTATCTTGCGCACCTATCCAGGCAACTTCTCAGCCTACGAAATATTAAAAGATCAGGAAATGAATTCAGAATCCTTGGCTAATGCGCGTGCGGATAAGTTGCTGGCGCAAGAAGAGGTCTGGATACGTAAGGGGGTTGAGGCAAGACGAACTCGTAGCGTTGCACGTATAGCCCGTCTCGAGGCGCTTCGTACAACCCGCTCACAAAGACGTGATGCTGTTGGCCAGGTCAAGCTTGCAGTTTCTGCAGGCGATAGAAGTGGCAAGATTGTTGCTGATCTCCAGAATGTCTCTAAGTCTTACGATCGCCCAATCGTGAAGGATTTCACGGCAACGATATTGCGTGGCGATAAAGTTGGTCTGCTCGGTCCTAACGGCGCTGGCAAGACTACGCTACTCAAATTAATACTGGGGACGATTGCGCCAGACTCAGGCACTGCAACGATGGGTACTCGTATTGAAGTGGCCTATTTTGATCAAATGCGCGAAGGCCTTGATCTCAATTCTTCACTCGAGGATTACATCAGTCCAGGTAGTGAGTGGATTGAAATTAATGGCAATAAGAAACATATCAAGAGTTATCTAAGTGATTTCTTATTCGCGCCAGAGCGTACGAATTCACCGGTAAGCACCTTATCTGGTGGTGAGCGTAACCGATTATTGTTAGCCCGTTTATTCGCGCGTCCTGCAAACGTCTTGGTATTGGACGAGCCAACCAATGACTTGGATATCGATACGCTAGATTTGCTCGAGCAACTACTCCAGGACTATAAAGGTACCGTGTTCTTAGTCAGTCATGATCGCTATTTCTTAGATAACGTAGTGACTAGCATCATCGCGAATGAAGGTGATGGATTCTGGCGTGAGTATGAGGGTGGGTATGAAGATTGGAAGATCCAGAAAGCGCGCTCAGACAAGATCCGTGCAGCTAATGGTGGCGCTAAGCCTGAGCCTAAATCAGAGGTAAAGATTGAGCCAAAGATCGAGTCTAAGTCTGTAGCTGTTAAGAGTGGGGTTCAAAAACTCAATGGCAAAGAGCGTCAAGAGTTAGAGGTTTTGCCGCTGCAGATTGAAACTCTGGAAACGGAGCAGGCGGATATTGGGATTGCAATGAGTAACCCAGATCTCTATAAGAACGAGCCTGAATTAGCAGCTAGCATGCAAGCGCGATTGTCTGAAATCACTGCCGATCTGGATATCAAATTACAACGCTGGGAATTACTCTTAAGTCGCTCAGAATCTTAGGGTAATTTAACTCGCTTGGCTTATGACTTGCTAAGCACCATCGTTAAAAATCTCGAGATATCCACTAGCTCATCTGGATGAAGAGAGTGCTCCATTGGATAGGTATTCCAGTCCACTTGGTAGCCTAATTTTTCTAGGGCATCGGCTGAGGCTTCCGCGCGCTCTGGAACGATCACGGCATCCCAAACCCCATGCGCCATAAAAATCGGAGTCTGGCTGTTAGCCTCACTTCTCTCAGGTGGCAATGACTTTGCTAGTGGCAAGTAGCCTGACAGCGCCATGATCCCGGCCAATCTATGTGGAAAGCGTAGACCGACCTGTAAAGACATAGCGCAGCCTTGCGAGAAGCCGGCTAAAACAATATTGTCATAGGCAATCCCGCGACTAGCCTCTCGTTCAATTAACTCTGAGATGGCTGCTGCTGATTTGTGGATACCAGCAAGATCTTCTCGGGCATTGATATCTCTTTCAGTGATGTCATACCAGGCTGGCATAACGTAGCCGCCATTGACCGTAACAGCAATAGAAGGCGCACTTGGAAAAACAAATCGAATGGCAGGGCACTCAGAAAGATGAAGTTGCGGAATGATGGGCACAAAGTCATTGCCATCAGCCCCTAGCCCATGCAGCCAAATGACGGAAGCGCTTGGATTGGGAGCGGTTTCAATTTCAATACAGGGCAATGCGGTCATTGATATTTCATCCTAGATTCTGACGAAGGAGTTTGCTGCGTAAGCGAGTGATTTCATCAAGGAGATCCAGTGCCAGAGCAACCCCAGGAGTATTGAGTTCGAGATCATGGGTAAGGTGAGCGGCAGTTTTTGCGCGCTTGAGAGAGTCTCCACTAAAGCGCCAATCTTCCGGAGAAGAGCCGGCAGGACTCAGAACACCCTCAGAGACCCAAGACATGATGAGATCTTCTGGTGCACGCGTAGCTTGTGAAATTTCCACAATACTCATATGTACTTCTTCTTCAACAAGACTACCTTCAATCCAGGTGATTTGTGTTTGTGTCATGTTCATCATCCCTTCAGGTGGGTTCTGGGGTTGAAATCAAAAGCTTTCTCTAGTGATTGATAGGCTTCTTTTTGTGCATCGGTTTCAGCAGGAGGTAGAACAATATTAGGTACTACGTATAAGTCGCCAGCCTCTTTACTAGGGATACCTTTTTCTTTAAGGCGCATCTTGCGCCCGCTTGCTGTACCAGCTGGAATCTTTAGCTCCAGAGTCGATCCTGCAGGAGTGGGGATATTGACGGTTGTACCCAGTGCAGCTTCCCATGGAGCTAATGGCAAATCAAGATAAACGTCTTTGCCGTCTACGCGATAAATTGGATTTGGATGGAAATCAATTTCAAGGTAAAGGTCACCCGCGCCACCAGATCCCATACCTGGACCACCTTGGCCGGCTAAGCGTAAATTCTGCCCAGCCTTAATACCCTTCGGAATGCTGACATCGAGCTTACGTTCCTGAGTGCTGACATGACCATTGGCATCTTGCGTTGGCATATGCAAAGCAATAGTGCGTTTCGCGCCGTTGTAGGCATCGGCGAGATCAATCAAGATTTTGGCGTGATGATCTTGACCTTTGAAGTCCATTCCTTGGCGTGGGTTACCGCCGCGACCACCTTGACGATGTCGGCCTCTGCCAAAGAGTGATTCAAAGAATTCGCTTTGATCACCTTCGTAGCCACCACCAAATCCACTATGACCGCCGCCAAAGTTTCCATCAGAATATTCAAATCCTTCATTCCAGTTTGGTGGAGGAGTGAAGTCTTGACCATTCTTCCAGTTGGCACCCATGCGATCGTAAGCAGCGCGCTTTTCAGTGTCCTTAAGAACAGAGTAGGCTTCGCCGACCGCCTTAAATTGCTCTTCGGCACCAGCTTCTTTGTTTACATCTGGGTGATATTTGCGGGCTAGCTTGCGGTAAGCCGCCTTAATTTCTGCTTCGGTAGCGCCACGTGCGACACCAAGTGTTTCGTAGTAGTCCCTGAATTTCATAATCCCAATGAATTCCTGATTAAATCAATAAGCTTAATTCTACAGTCCCTAATGATCATTCTTAGCATCTTTTAGATAAAGTAAAGCGGGCTAGATGCCCGCAAGTTACAGATCTGGATTCAAGGCTCGCTTTAGCTCATAACACCAATTTGCCAGGGCACGAACTCATAATCTCCCAGTCCTAATAGTTCACTTTTAGAGGCTTCCCCCGAGGCGGTTCTGAGGAAGAGCTCGAATATCCGTTGGCCCATCTCCTGAACTGAAACCGTGCCATCTAAAATCTCGCCGCAATTAATGTCCATATCTTCGGTAAGCCGCTCATACATCGGTGTATTAGTGGCAAGTTTGATGCAAGGCGCTGGCTTTGAACCAAACATGGAGCCACGTCCTGTAGTAAAGGCAATCAAGTTTGCGCCGCCAGCAATTTGTCCTGTCGCTGAGACTGGGTCAAAGCCGGGCGTATCCATAAATACAAAACCTTTAGCTGTTACTGGCTCCGCATATCGATAGACTTCCATTAAGGGGCCAGTGCCGCCTTTCATAGATGAGCCAAGCGACTTTTCAAAAATATTAGCCAGACCACCAATTTGATTTCCAGGGCTGACTTGACCATTGATTTGGACATCGCGACCTACTGAGTATTCGTCTTTCCACCAACGAATACGTTGGATTAATTTCTCACCAATAGCCTTGCTTGCTGCGCGACGGGTGAGTGTATGTTCGACACCGTAAATCTCCGGTGTTTCAGAAAGAATGCCGGTACCTCCATGGCGCGACAAAATATCAATAGCAGCACCTAAGGCTGGGTTTGCAGTAATCGAGGAGAAGCCATCAGACCCGCCACACTGCAAGCCAACACAGAGGTGGCTTGCAGAGACAGTCTGACGTTGCACTTTATTAGCCTCAGGCAGGAGTGCTTTCACTGCCTCAATACCCGCTTCAATCGTTTTGCGAGTACCGCCTGTTTCTTGCATGATGAAGGTATGTAGGGTGGAGTTTTCTTGCAGCGCCTCTTGCTCCATTAAGCCCTTGAGCTGATTGCGTTCGCAACCCAGGCCAATGATCAAAGCGGCAGCTAGGTTAGGATGCTGCGCATAGCCTGCCATCGTTCTGCGTAGGAGTTGCATTGGCTCGCCACTCATTTCCATGCCGCAACCGATGCCATGACTAAAGGCGACAACGCCGTCGATATTAGGAAAGTCTTTTAAACGCTCTGGCGTAAACCACGCTGCAATTTTATTGACGACGGTTGCTGAGCAATTGACGGTAGATAGAATGCCAATGAAATTACGTGTGCCTACTTTTCCATTGGCGCGCACGTAACCCTGAAAAGTCGCACGTTCAGCCTCTGGCAAAAGGTTGGTGGGCTGGTATTCGCTGGCATAGGCATAGTCACGATCGAATTCACGAAACTCGGTATTGTGACTATGAACCATCGTGCCAGCTTCAATATCGGTATTAGCAAACCCGACAGTCACGTTGTACTTCAGGATGGGTTCGCCCTTAAGAATTTTCTTAGCTGCAATTTTGTATCCGGCGGGAACTTGGCTACGACTCGTGAAATTTTCACTCGGTACTGCTTCACCAATTGCTACATCAACCCGCGCAACCACAATATTGTCATTTGGGTGGAGGCGAATAATGGGGCCTATCAAACGCTTTTCTGAAATTTCAATCATGGGATGTATTTTTGTATTTACCAAACACTCTTGATCGTAAGACTCTATCAAGCAATTTTTAATGACTCAGGTCAAAGATAATGACTTCAGCATCATTGCCCTTGCTGATAAGTAGCTTAGACTCATTCTCTATCAATAGGGCGTCACCACCAGATAGAGTCATACCATTGACATCCAAGGATCCCTTGATAAGGTGAACATAGGCCTTGCGATTTGGATCTAGATCCAGTTGCTGGTATTGAGACCCATCAAATAGCCCTGAGTATATTTTGGCGTCCGCATGAATTTTGACAGCGTGACCCGCACCATCTGGTGATGCTATCAAGCAAAGCTTGCCTTGCTTGTCTGAATGGGGAATTGATTTTTGCTCGTAACTAGGCGGGATTTCCATGACATTTGGCTCAATCCAAATTTGCAGGAAGTGAGTGGTCTGATCTTTGGCGTGATTAAATTCACTATGGGTGACGCCGGTACCGGCGCTCATGCGTTGAACATCGCCAGGCGGAATGCCTTTAATGTTCCCCATGCTGTCCTCATGTGCTAATTCGCCGGATAGAACATAGCTGATGATTTCCATATTGCGGTGGCCGTGCTTACCGAAACCCATTCCGGCAGCAACTCGATCTTCATTGATTACCCGTAAATTGCCCCAGCCCATAAATTGAGGGTCATGGTAGCCGGCAAAAGAGAAGGAATGAAAGCTTTTAAGCCACCCATGGTCTGCGTAGCCGCGTTCTTGGGATTTTCTGAGGGTCAACATCTTGGTTCCTTTTCGGAAAGCGAATAAGCCTATTATCATTATCTTTTGACCTATTTGCTGATTGGCCTTCCATGGGAAGTATCAAACAAGACATTAAAGAAACCTACTTAGGTATTTACGAGACCGCCCAGGAAAAGTGGAATGATTTCACTCAATTCATGGTGGAAGCGTGGCCCATATTAGCGGTCCTCTTTTTAGGTTTAATAGCGGTGTGGTTGTATGCAGACCCGCCGCCACCAAGACATGTGGTGATGGCAACAGGGCAACCCGGTGGATCCTACGATGTCTTGGGTAAAAAGTACGCTGCGTTTTTTGAGAAAAAAGGAATTACCCTTGAGCTTCTCCCGACCAAAGGCGCCGAAGAAAATATTGAATATTTAGCAGACCGCAAAAATCCTGTGCAAGCTGCTTTTGTTCAGGCAGGGGTCTTTAACCCGCATGGTGTCCATGGAGTTCAATCATTGGGAACGATCTCTTATGATCCTATTTGGTTGTTTTATCGCGGCCCCGAAGTAAAGGAAAATGATTTTCAGGAAATTAAAGCGCGCTCCCGTTATTTTCTGAATTCCAGAATGTCTGTGGGTGAAAAAGGAAGCGGCACCCATGCTCAAGCCATTCAAATTATGAAAGCCAATGGATTTGAAGAGGGCTCTCATTTCCTCTATCTCTCTGGCTCAAAATCAGTGGAGGCTTTGCAAAAAGGACAGATTGATGCTGCATTTATTGTGGATGCTTACGAGGCACCCAATGTTCAGACTCTCTTAGCGGATCCCAATTTACATTTAGCTGCGTTCCCAAGGGCAGAGGCTTACTCTCGTTTATTGCCTTACATGCAAATTCTCAAGGTTCCAAACGGTGGATTTAGCTTGATACGTAATTTCCCCTCTAAAGACATTCAGCTAATGGCATCCACTACCAATTTGCTGATTGATGACAGAATGCATCCGGCACTTCAATTTTTGTTTCTAGAGGCTGCTCGTGAGATTAATGGCAAGGCCACTTTCTTTTCGGAGCATGGTGAATTCCCGGCCTTCAAAAGTACTGGTCTACCGCAAAGTCCGGTTGCTTTGCATTATGAAAAAAATGGCTCACCCTTGCTGATGCTCTATTTTCCATTTTGGCTAGCCGAATTGATTAATCGCCTGGTGTTTGTATTGCTGCCATTCTGCGCTTTAGCTTATCCCGTTCTACTGACCTTGCCAGGCTATCGTAATAAGCGCATGCGTAGAAAGATCAATCAGTTATATGGAGTTTTAAAGACCTATGAACAAGAACTTACTGATAACTTCCAGCCTGAAGCGAAGGATGAGTATCTGAAGAAATTGGATCTACTGGAGTATCAAGCTCTTCAGCTCAAGGTTTCTAAGACTATGGCTGGCGATTACTATGCTTTGCGCACCAGTATTGATTACGTTCGTAACTGTCTAAATCGAGGTGTTCATCCTTACCAAGTCGAGGAGGCTGCTGGAGGCGTATAGTTAGTCGATATCAATTTATAGTAATTCCTATGAAACCTTACGATCATCCTGCTCGAAAACAGTTGCACGAAGAGGTGCACGCGAGGCCCCCAATTGCGCTTTGGCCAAATGAGCGGGTGCTCTCCCAATCCTTTTTGCTTGATGCGCATTCTCGCCAGACTCAAATTGAATGGATTAAAAAGCTTAGCGCTGCATTGAATGTACCTAACGATCTTGAGCAGGATCATTCTTTCAAAATATTGACATTAGCTCCAGAGCCGCAAAGAGTCCTCATTAAATGGGAGTTGCATGGAGAGTTTGCAACCATCGCGGCTATTACCCATAATCCCGTCAAAATTACCGGACCACTACTAGAGTCTCGTCTTGCGCTGGAAAAGAGCTTGGATCAATTATTCCAAAGCTTGGATTGCCCAACGATTGTTGAAGCAGGCGGCGAAAGAATTTCTGCCCTAGATCTTGCATTTGAGCATCGCCCTTTGTTCGCTGAGGCTCAAGAAGTATCGGCTATTTTTAGTGGAAATACCGTACTGGGGAGTTATATCCTTTCAAACAAGAAAGCGCAGCTGTGGACGGATTTGCGTTTGGATGAGGATGGTTATATTTCTTACTTTATTCCGCACGATATTCTCGGTTCACGACAAGCCGGACGCATAGCGCGAGCACTAGCCGAGGCTGAAACCTATCGCATGGCAGCGATGATTGCATTCCCGGTAGCTAAGAGTCTCTCCATGCCACTGAGGACCGCAGAGTCAGAATTAGCGGACTTATCTAAAAAAATCTCGCAGTTACAAACAGAGCCCGGCATTCATACTGAAAAAGACGGCCAGTTTTTAGGTGAACTTTCTCATTTAGCCTCTAGGGCAGAGCAGTGGATATCTGGTTATGGCTTGCGTTTTACTGCCTCCGAGGCCTATAGCCAATTGCTCAGTAAAAACTTATTCGAACTAGCAGAGTCGCCGATTCCGGGAGTGCAGTCTCTTTCAGAATTTATGGATCGCCGTTTTCAGCCAGCCATGGGGACCTGTATTTGGACGCAACGAAGATTAAAAGAATTATCTGATCGGATTTCAAGAACAACTCAAACCCTTAGAACACGCATTGAGTTTGTAAATGAAGAGCAGACACAAAAATTACTAGCAAGTATGGATCAAAGGGCGCGTCTGCAATTACGCCTGCAAGAGACCGTGGAGAGCTTGTCAGTCTTGGTGTTGACTTACTATGCTGTGAGTTTGTTGGCCTACGTTGCTAAGGGTGGCAAAGAGGCTGGCTTCGCTATTCATCCAGAAATTATTGCTGCTATTGCCGCCCCAGTAGTGGCGATCATCTTCCTGTTCATTAGCAAGCGACGACGCAAGCGTATCGTGGAGATGGGTAAATCTTTGTAGATATTAAAAAAGAGGCCGAGGCCTCTTTTTTAATAAGCGTAAATACTGCTTAGCCCAAGCTATCAGCCCAGATGTTGTGCGCCCAGCCCCAAGCATAAACACCCTCAAGGGTAGATGGTGCAGGTGATAAGCCGCCAGAACCTGGAACGGTCTTAAAGGTTTTCTCGGCAGCGTTGTATTGATGAACGCTAGCAACGTGAACCACTTCTCGATCATTTACAAAGCTGTAGCAAGTGTTAGTCAGAACCGGTGCTGGATTGACCTCCCAGCCACTCAATTCCGAGACGATAGCGGCAGCTGCTACTTTGGCGTGCTGGTTGGCCATGTGACCAGATTTCGGCATCGCTGGCGCAATCTGAATAGCGTCACCTAAGACGTGAATGTCTTTGCGTGCAGTTGATTCAAAGTTCAGGAAATTCACATTTACCCAGCGA